>NZ_JAMYSG010000002.1:0-307042 GCF_040321815.1 Mesorhizobium sp. M0239 | reverse complement strand
CCGCCGTCAGCGACGTCTTGCCATGGTCGACGTGGCCAATCGTGCCGATGTTCACGTGAGGCTTGTTACGCTCGAATTTACCTTTTGCCATTGTCTCTTTCCTTGGACGGCCCGGATCTTCAGTTCGGTCGAAGACCTTCAGTTCAGTCGAATGCGGGGCGATTAGCGACAAAGGCCAAAAAACACAAGCGTCTTTTGGCCGGGTGCCGTCTCACTCAGTCCGAACCATCGATCCGATTGCGGGGATATGACGAAGATATAGGAAGGCTCTGGGCAAAATGAAGGGGTAGCGGGCCGACCGATCGAGGCCGCGAAAGCGCTGGCTTGCTTGCCCGGCCCTGTCTGATTCATGGCCAGGCCATGGACCATTGCCGCCACCACCCGCCTCTGATCTTGTGGCCAGATGCATTTCATCCCTGCCTCTATCCGCGGCCCGCTGTTCATGATCGTCTCGACGGGATCGTATCTCGTCAACGACACGATGATGAAACTCGCGACGGCAGGCCTGCCGTCCTACGAAGTGCTGTTTCTGCGGGGTGCCGCGGCTGCGCTCTGGGGCTTCCCGCTGTTGTTCGCGCTGGGCTACGGCAAGCAGATCCCGCTGATCTTCGACAAGCGCGTACTGAGCCGGAACGTGCTCGAGCTGGCGGCGATCCTTTGCTATGTGGTCGCGCTCGCCAATATGCAGATTGCCGATTCCACCGCGCTCGGACAGATCACGCCGCTCTTGATGCTGGTCGGCTCCTCGATCCTGTTTGGCGAACGGATCGGCAGCCGTCGCATGGCGCTCATCGGGCTCGGTTTCGTCGGCGCGCTGATGGTGGCGCAGCCGACCATGCAAGGCATTTCGGTCTACGCCCTGCTGGCGCTCGGCAACGCAGCCCTCGCGGCGGCGCGTGACCTCGCCGGCCGGCGGGTCTCGGCCGAGGTGCCGGGGATGATCGTGGCGATTTCCGCCGTCGTGGTGGTGCTGATCGGCGCCGGCGCCGCGCATCTGGTTTCAGAGCGCTGGGTCATGCCCCAGGCACATCACCTGCTGCTGATGGCGGGTGCTGGATTTTTCCTGATCTTCGGCCATTTCTTCATCTTCATGGCCTATCGCATCGGACCGACCAGCGCCGTGGCGCCGTTCTACTATTGCTTCACCGTCTGGGCGGTCATTTCGGGCCTGCTGGTGTTCGGGCAGTTCCCCAACACGCTGGCCATTTGCGGCATTCTGCTGGTCGTCGGCAGCGGGCTGACCATCGTCTCGCTGGATCAGCGTCAGCGCCGGCTGGCCGTCGTCGCCTGACGCATGTCGCCCAAAAGGGGCCCCGGTTTTGGGAGAACGACGTGCATAAACAAAACCTGGAGCCTCCGCATCCAAGCACCCGCGCATGAGCAGTTGCCGGGCCGAAAAAGATCGTCTACTCGGCGAAGCATCGTTCGTTCGACGACGACATGATCAATCAGCCAAGGGAGTTCCCCGTGACCGATTTTGACCAGAACAAGAGCTCCGACGCCGAGCACAAGGCCGCTATCCGCAAGTCGCTTGTCGGCTGGGCGGTGTTCATCGCCGGAACGCTGATCTTTTTCGTCGCCGCCGATGCAGTGTTGATGCCATAGACGAGCCGCTGCACGTACAGGCCTGAAGCCGGTCTTGCCTTCGGAAACTCGAAACCTCAGACGATCCGCAGGTGCCTAAAGCGTCCGCCTTGCGCTGAACTGATGGTAGGCCCACAGCACGACCACCGCCCCAACCACCGCGACGATCAGGCTGGAGATGTTGAGACCGGTGACACCCACGCCAAAGATCTGGCTGCAGATCACGCCGCCGACAATGGCGCCGACGATGCCGAGGACGATATCCATGATCAGGCCCTGGCCGGTCTTGTTGACGATCTTGCTGCCCAGGAAGCCGGCAATGGCGCCCAGAATGATCCAACTGATGATACCCATTTTTTCCTCTCCATCCCCTCGCCAGCCGACATTTTCATAGGATTGTCAAAACCTCAAGCCAGCTTGAAATTCTGCCCGAATGCTTCATTGTTGATGAGGGGTCGGGCCTTGGTCGCTATGGAGGATCCACGATGGGACTTTTTGACAACGCCGTTCCCGGCGGCAACATCACCAAACCCCTGATGATCGCGCTCGGCGCATTGCTGGTCGGCAAGATGCTGAGCGGCAGAAGTGCCGAAGAGCCAGAACAGTCTCCCGCGCCCGCTCCGACCGCCCCCGTCCCGACGGAAACCACATCCGCCGATGGTGGCCTGGCTGGCGGATTGGGCGGCCTGCTCGACAAGCTCAGAAATGCCGGCCACGGCAATGCCGCCGACTCCTGGGTCGGCACCGGGCAGAACCAGCCGATCAATGCCAACGATCTTGGCACCGCGATCGGACCGCAGATCATTCGCGAGATCGCGCAACGGACTGGGCTGGACGAGCAGGAACTGCTCAAGCAACTGTCCACCGCCCTGCCCGGTATCGTCGACAGACTGACGCCGAACGGCCAGGTGCCGCAGCAGCACCAGGTCGCCACCGCGTTCAACAGCTGACGCGGCACAGCCACGACAATTGGAGCACTGCGCGCCTCGTGCGCAGTGTTTCGGCTTGCCGGTGATGGGATAAGTGTCTGGAGCGGGTAGCGGGAATCGAACCCGCATATTCAGCTTGGAAGGCTGCTGCTCTACCACTGAGCTATACCCGCGCCGTTCCTGAAGTACCGGATTCATCCGAAAAGCGCCATGCACTTTTCGGTCCGATTCTTGTCACGTTTCAGGGCTTCCGGGCCGGCAGTGGTGGAGAGGGTTGGATTCGAACCAACGTAAGCTAAGCTAACGGATTTACAGTCCGTCCCCTTTAACCACTCGGGCACCTCTCCAGTCTGCCGCCGGAGCCATGCAACGAGGCATTCACGCCGATCCGGACCCGAGTTATGTGTTCTCCGAAACCAGCGCAGCGCCTTATGGCGGCAAGCCCATTGGGTGTCAACCGCGCAACCATGGTTTTTCGTTTCTGTTCGCCGGCTGTGACGGCGGGCCATATCCTTGGCCGGAGGAGACAGCTATAGAAGCCAGCCATGAGCGACAAAACCAACACCCCCAAAGACACCCATTACGCCAAGCTGCGCCGCGCCTATCGCGACGAGAAAAGCGGCGGCGCGCCGGCGTTCCGGCCCCGACAGCCGGTTCCGCCGGGCGAAAATGCCGCGGATGGCCTGGTGCGGCTCTACGGCCTGCACACCGTGCGCGCCGCACTCGACAATCCGCGCCGCAAGATTAGGAAGATGCTGGTGACGCGCAACGCGGCCGAGCGACTGGAAATCGCCGATCTCGCCGCCCTGCCCTTCAAGACGGAACTGGTCGAACCCAGGGACATCGACAAGATCACCGGGTCGGACGCCGTGCATCAGGGTGTGCTGATCGAGGCCGAGCCGCTGAAAGCCAAGCGGCTCGATGCGCTTGGCGACGCGAAGCTGGTGCTGGTGCTCGACCAGATCACCGACCCGCACAATGTCGGCGCTATCCTGCGCTCGGCGGTCGCCTTCGGCGCCGGCGCGCTGATCACCACAGCCCGCCACAGCCCGCAGGAATCGGGCGTGCTGGCGAAATCCGCCTCCGGCGCGCTGGAGCACATCGACCAGATCGAGGTGAAGAACCTCGCCGACGCACTCGGCCAGTTGCACGAGGCCGGCTTCCGCACCATCGGACTTGATTCGGACGCGCCGGCCGAACTCGAAAAGAGCTTTGCCGGAGAAAAGATCGCCTTGGTGCTGGGCGCCGAAGGCAAGGGCCTGCGCCAGAAGACGCGCGAGACGGTGACCACGCTGGCGCGGCTCGACATGCCCGGCGCCATCCATTCGCTCAACGTGTCGAATGCCGCGGCGATCAGCCTTTACGTGGCGCGGGCGTTTTTGAAGCGCGGCTAAGCCAAAAATATCTCGAAACGAGAAACGGGTTCCGACAGACGCCGGAACCCGTTCTTCGACGGGCCAAGAGTTTGCGGCTTGGGAACGTTGCGCCGCCCTCTCCTGACCTATGCCGCTTTGCCCCTGGCGTCGGCTGCCTCGCTGCCGACCTCGAAATTGGCCATCCGCTCCAGCGCCCTGACCAGCGCCGAATGATCCTCCTTGGCGCCGCCATTGGCCGCGCAGGAATTGAACAGCTGCTGAGTCGTCGAGGTGTTGGGCAAGGAAACGCCGAGCGCCTTCGCGCCCTCCAGCGCGAGGTTCAGATCCTTCTGGTGCAGTTCGATGCGGAAACCAGGCGCGAAGGTGCGCTTGACCATGCGCTCGCCATGCACTTCCAGAATGCGCGAAGCCGCCAGCCCGCCCATCAGCGCCTGCCTGACCTTGGCCGGATCGGCGCCGGCTTTCGACGCAAAAACAAGCGCTTCGGCGACGGCTTCAATGGTCAGCGCGACGACGATCTGGTTGGCCACCTTGGTGGTCTGGCCAACCCCGTTCGGCCCGACCAGGGTGATGTTCTTGCCCATCTTCTCGAAGACGGATTTGGCGCGCTCGAAAGGCTTTTCCTCGCCGCCGACCATGATGGTGAGCGACGCCGCCTTGGCACCGACCTCGCCGCCCGAGACCGGCGCATCGAGATAGTCGCAGCCCAGGTCGTTGATGTTCCTGGCAAAAACCTTGGTCTCGATCGGGGAGATCGAGCTCATGTCGATGACCAGCTTGCCCTTTGCCAGTCCGGACGCGACGCCGTTGTCGCTAAACAGCACATCGGCCACCTGCGGGGTGTCGGGCACCATCAGGATGATGATGTCGGCAGCCTTGGCCACGGCGGCGTGGCCGGTGACGGTCTTCAGGCCTTTGGCGACGAGGTCGGCCGGCGGCTTGGAGCGATGGTCGCTGGCGATGACATGATAGCCCGCATCCAGCAGGTGCCCCGCCATCGGCGCGCCCATGATGCCGAGGCCGATGAAGCCGATGGTTTCCATTGTGGTTCTCCAAATGACTGTGTAAAACGCCCCCCCTCTAATGCTTACGCCGCAGCACTTCCCTGCCCGGCCAACTCCCGAAGCCACCCCAAGCCAGCCTCCGTCCCAGCCTTCGGCTTGTACTCAGCCCCGACCCATCCGGCATAACCAATGCGGTCGATATGCTCGTAGAGGAAGGGATAATTGATCTCACCCGTCCCCGGCTCGTGACGGCCGGGATTATCCGCAAGCTGAATATGCGCGATGCGGCCAAGGTTAGCCTCGATGGTCCGGGCGAGATCCCCCTCCATGATCTGCATGTGATAGATGTCGTATTGCAGGAACAGGTTTTTTGAGCCGACGCGATCGATCAGCGCCAAGGCCTGATCGGAATAGTTGAGGAAGAAGCCCGGAATATCGCGCGTGTTGATCGGCTCGATCAGCAGCCTGATGCCGGCCTGCTCCAGCTTCTCCGCCGCGAAGGCGAGGTTTTCGGCAAAGACATCCTCCAGCACCTTGCGGTCGGCGCCGGGCGGCGCGATGCCGGCCAGGCAATTGACCTGCTCGCAGCCGAGCGCCTGCGCATAGGCGATCGCCTTGGCGATGCCCTGGCGGAATTCCGGCACACGGTCCGGCAGCACCGCAATGCCGCGTTCGCCCTTGCCCCAGTCGCCTGCCGGAAGGTTGAACAGCACCTGGGTCAGGCCGTTCTTCTTCAGCCGGGCCGCGACGACATCGGGCGCATGGTCGTAGGGGCCGATATATTCGACGCCCTTGAAGCCGGCGCGGGCGGCGGCATCGAAACGGTCGAGGAACTCATGCTCGCCAAAGAGCATCGAAAGATTGGCTGAAAACCGCGGCATTCTTTTTCTCCTAATCCAACATCACGATCGCTGTCGGCGCATCTTCCTGATGTTCGGCAAGCTCCTCGAATTCGGTGATCTTGTCGATCTCGGTGCCCATCGAGATGTTGGTGACGCGTTCGAGGATGAATTCGAGCACGACCGGCACCCGGTGCTCCTTCATCAGCCGCTGGGCCTCCTTGAAGGCACCGGCGAATTCTTCGGGCTTGCGCACCCTGACCGCCTTGCAGCCCATCGCCTCGGCGACGGCAACATGGTCGACGCCGTAGCCGGCCTCGGGATCGCCTGCCCGGTTGATGTTCTCGAAGGCAAGGTCGACCTCGAAATCCATCGAGAACCCACGCTGCGCCTGGCGGATCAGGCCGAGATAGGCGTTGTTCACGACGACATGCAGATAGGGCAATTTGTGCTGTGCGCCGACCGCCAGTTCCTCGATCATGAACTGGAAATCATAGTCGCCCGACAGCGCCACGATGGTGCGGTCCGGGTCGGCGGCGCGAACGCCAAGGGCAGCCGGCAAGGTCCAGCCGAGCGGGCCGGCCTGGCCGCAATTGATCCAGTTGCGCGGCTTGTAGACATGCAGGAACTGCGCCCCGGCAATCTGCGACAGGCCGATCGTGGTGACATAGGTGACGTCGCGGCCGAACGCCTTGTTCATCTCCTCATAGACACGCTGCGGCTTCAGCGGCACCTGGTCGAAATGCGTCTTGCGCTTCATCGTCTTCTTGCGGGCCTGGCATTCCTTCGCCCAGCGGGACCAGTCGCGCAGCTTGCCCGCCGTCTTCCATTCGGTGGCGACGTCGAGCAGCATCTTCAGTGCGGCACCGGCATCCGAAACGACGCCGAGATCCGGCGCGAAGACACGGCCGATCTGCGTCGGCTCGATGTCGACATGGATGAATTTTTTGCCATTGGTGTAGACATCGACGGAGCCGGTGTGGCGGTTGGCCCAGCGGTTGCCGATGCCGAAGACGAAGTCGGCTTCCAGCATCGTCGCATTGCCATAGCGGTGCGAGGTCTGCAGTCCGCACATGCCGGCCATCAGCCGGTGATCGTCGGGGATCGCTCCCCAGCCCATCAAGGTCGGGATGACCGGCACGCCTGAAATCTCGGCGAATTCGATGAGCAGATCGGACGCATCGGCGTTTATGATGCCGCCGCCGGCGACGATCAGCGGCTTTTCGGCGGCGTTGAGCATCGTCAACGCCTTTTCGGCCTGGGCGCGCGTCATGGCCGGCTTGAACGGCGTCAACGGCTCATAGGCGTCGATGTCGAATTCGATTTCGGCGAGTTGCACGTCGACCGGCAGGTCGATCAGCACCGGGCCGGGACGTGACGAGCGCATCAGGTGAAACGCCTTCTGCAGCGCCATCGGGACGAGGTAGGGTTCCATGACGGTGACTGCCCATTTGGCGACCGGCGCGGCAATGGCTGATATGTCGACGGCCTGGAAATCCTCCTTGTTCAGCCGCGCCCGCGGCGCCTGACCGGTGATGCACAGGATCGGGATGGAATCCGCGGCGGCCGAATAGAGCCCGGTGATCATGTCGGTGCCGGCTGGACCCGAAGTGCCGATGCACAGGCCGATATTGCCCGCCTTGGCGCGGGTGAAACCTTCCGCCATGTGCGAGGCGCCCTCGACGTGACGGGCAAGCACATGGCGGATCGTGCCCCTCGCCTTCAGCGCCGAATAGAACGGATTGATCGCCGCGCCTGGCACGCCGAAAGCGCAGGAAATGCCTTCCTTTTCGAGAACGAGAACCGCGGCATCGACAGCGCGCATCCTGGCCATTTTCCAGCCCTCCACGGGTTTGTCATTGTTGGATTGGCCAAGGATGTCAGCACGCCGGTTATTTTTCAATTTTTTCAGAATATTTTTCCATTTCTAGAAAACGGCGTCATTTTCTTGATTTTATTTGATTTTCTGTTTTCCAGGAATCCGACCCGCGAACGTAGTGAAAAACTTTTTCATTGCGCATTTGGCGAAACGACCGAGAATGGCGGCATGGAAACGACCGAAAAACGCCAGCGCGGTCGGCCGCGCGCTTTCAACAGGCCCTCGGAGGCCAGTTCGGTGCAGTCGCTCGACAGGGCGTTGCGCATCCTGGCCATTGTCGCGGAAGGCAGCGGCCTGTCGCTGAGCGAGATCTCTGCGCAGAGCGGCCTTGCCGCCTCCACCGCCTACCGCATGCTGACGACGCTGCAAAACCACGGCATGGTCGAATTCGACACATCAGACCAGCTCTGGTCGATCGGCGTCGAGACCTACCGCATGGGCGCGGCGTTCCTGCGCCGCCGCAAGCTGGTCGATCGCGCCCGCGTCGTCATGCAGGAGCTGATGGAAAGAACCGGCGAGACCGCCAATCTCGGCGTCGCCGAGGACGATTGCGTGGTCTTCGTCAGCCAGGTCGAGACGCACCAGGCGATCCGCGCCTTCTTCCGGCCGGGCACGCGCAGCCCGTTCCATGCGTCGGGCATCGGCAAGGCGGTGCTGGCGCATCTCGAGCCGGAGCGCGTCGGAACCATCCTGCGCAAGGCCGGACTGCAGCGCTTCACCGACAGGACGCTGTCCGACATTTCAGCGCTTGCCCACGATCTGGCGCGGATCAAGCTGCGCGGCTGGTCGGTCGACGACGAGGAGCGGCATCCCGGCATGCGCTGCGTGGCAGCCGCCATCTTCAACGAATTCGGCGAGCCGATTGGCGGCGTTTCGGTGTCGGGGCCAACGGTGCGGGTGACGCCGGAGCGGCTGGCCGAGATCGGCCCGCTGGTGCGCGATGCCGCGGCCGAGGTGACCCGGATGATCGGCGGCATCAGGGCGACCTGACGGTCCGATCGTTTCAAGCACAGCGAAAGAGGGGCTGCGGGGCGCCCCTCTTCTGGCTGATTGAAACGCCTCCTCCTCTCAAAGACGGCAGTAGTGGCGATAGCCGTCGTGGCCGAGATAGGTGTCGGAGTCCGCATCATAGCTCTGGTAGCGGTCATAGCAGCGGCGGACGTGCCACGAGCCGCCGCCTTCGTCGACATAGACGGTACGCGGCTGGGCGAGCAGGCTGCCGAGGACGAAGCCGCCGACGCCGGCGGCAATGCCGATGCCGATTTCGCGGTTGTGGTGATGGCTGTGGGCGGCCGAGGGCTGGACGGTGCCGGCCAGCGTGGCGGCGGCGACGGCGGTGGCGATAAGGCCGGAAACGAGTGTGTTCTTGAACATGACGATCTCCTTGCTTCGTTGACCGAGGCGATCCATCCGCCTCTTGATCATCTGTCGTCGCGGCCAGGAAAAAGGTTCGAATCTTTTTTCGATTTTTCTGGAACGGGGAAATCGGATCGACCGAGGTCATGCTGACGGCGACCTTGCGAGAGCTTGGCGAAGAAGTTGATGCGGCTGATCTCCTCCCTTGCGGGGGAGATGCCCGGCAGGGCAGAGGGGGGTGCTGTCCCGCCAGCTTGTCAACCAATCAGGGCGAGGCAACCGCACGGACAAATAGAGAAAGTTCATGGGGAAGCCGGTGATCCTTCACACCCCCCTCTGTCCTGCCGGACATCTCCCCCGCAAAGGGGGAGATCGGCAGCTTTGCCGTCCCCACTTCACAAAGTGATCGCCCAACGCAAAAAGGGCGGCCGAAGCCGCCCTTTTGGGAAATTGGGTCCCTCCATCAAAGGAAAATGATCACCCTGCCATGCCTGTGGTGATGGTTGTAGTGCTTCCACCAGTACTTCTTGAAGTGCTTCTTGTGATGGTTGTAGTTGTGGTGATGGCCGTGCATGCCGTGGGCTGACGACGTGCCGACAGTGCCGGCGAGCGCGCCGGTGGCGACGAAGATGGCGACGAGGCCTGAGGTAAGAGTGCGCTTGAACATGATGATCTCCTGGATCTTTTGATCGAGGCGACCCATTCGCCCCTGAGCATCAGTCGGCGCGACGCGGCAAAAGGTTCGAAAGGTTTTGCAGATTTTTTGTGGAGCGGCGGCCGGGGACGAGGGAATAGGTCCTGGGAATTAGGGATTGGGGAAACGCAGACTACGGGTTGCGACTCCCCTACTGCCTACTCCCTACTCCCTACTCACTCTCTTCACCCTCATCCCATGCCGGTGACGTGACGCAGCCAAAACGCCAGCGCGATGAAACCGACGATGGTGGTCACGCCGGTCCAGTCGACATTGGCCTTCTTCACATCGCTGATGATCTTCACCAGCAGCATCCAGGCCACGAAGACGATAGGGAGAATGATGACAAGTCTGATCATGCGACACCCCGGCTCGAAGCGATTGCACCTCCTCTATATGTAGGAAGCAATCCGGCGGTTTTCAGGATGCCCTCCCCGACCGCCCATACGATATGCCGGGTAACCGAAAACGGAGTTTTGTCTTTACTGGCGCAACAAATATGCTAACCGGAGCGCCGTGCCCTTGTAGCTCAGCTGGTAGAGCAGCGGTTTTGTAAACCGAAGGTCGGCGGTTCGATTCCGTCCGGGGGCACCAGCCTGCCAAGCCATAACCATTAGCATTACCTGATGTTCCATCAAGTAGGCCCGGACCACTTGGGTGAGTACCGATGCGGGTCCGACCAAGGTTGCTTTTCTTCGATCAGCAGCGCGGGGCGCGCTGCCGCTAAGAACCCCTAAATCATCGGGCAGCCCTCATGTCCCTTCATTGGTAAGCGGTCTCGGCCGCACAATGTTCAAATCAAACTTGGTTGGCAGGTCGGGTCTCGTATTGTGAATGGCGGTGGTCGTCATTCGATGGACGGGCGGGATTATTACCATCCGGACGTTTCGTTCAGGCCAGAGCGGCTTTCCGAAGATCAGGAACGCGACTGCTATCAGGACGGCGACCAAACCCGCTGCAAATGCGTTCGCAATGATCTGGCCAAGTTGCATGCGCTCTCCGTGAATGATTACCCGCCACGCCAAGCGAGCCGTGGCGGGTAATCAACGAACCGGCGATGAAGGGACGATGATCGACGGCCACGTTCCAAATGTCGAAAAGGCTGTGTTGTTTCAGGGGTCAGACCTTTGCGCCTCGGCATCGGGCTTTAGTCGGACCCAAACAAGGCCTTGGCGGTTGCGTCATTGGCAGAGGGTTGGCGTAGCAGCGTCAACGCGAAGGCCCGTCACTGATCAGCAATGACGGGCCCTGCCTCGAGACCACTTGGCCGGGGGGCTAAGCCAAGCTAACAACCAAACTTCATTTTCAGAACCAGGTTCCCTTGACCAAAAATCGGAGTTTCAGTGGGGCCGCCCCCACTTCCGGGCAGAGGCGGACCGGCCGGGGCTTGGGTGCCTCGACCGGCAGCGGGCACGCTGCCGCTTTTTCCAACCCGCATTGGCAGTTCGTCGAGCTCCCGCCTCCTGTCCTGGATGACATCGCGCTAAGGGCGCCCATCCACAGCGGACCGGAACTATGCCGAGTCTGCCGCGTTGCTGGTCATGACTGACTACAACGAAACCACAAACCCGATCCTGACCGGTTTCAAGGGCCAGTGCCCACGGTGTCAGCAGGGACACCTGTTCGCAGGTTACCTGAAGCTTGCTCCACGTTGTGATGTCTGTGGGCTCGATTTTTCCTTTGCCGACCCGGCTGATGGGCCTGCATTTTTCTCAATGTCGATAGTTGCATTCCCGGCCCTTGCCTTTGCTCTTTGGCTTCAGTTGCGGTTCGAGCCACCTTTCTGGATACACATTCTCACAAGCCTGCCCCTGACCATCGGGGCATGCATATTGTTGCTTCGACCCCTTAAAGGCTGGCTCGTGTGTTCTCAATATTTCCACAAGGCAGCAGAAGGTTCGATTGACCGAGATTGGCATGCCGCTGAGGCCGACCGCCAAAGGTTGGAGCCGCACGGTAAATAGATGAGGCATTGGCCCCTGCCGCGTGATATCAATCACCCGCCCCGCAGCACGCGCCACATATCCGCCCAATAGGCTGTGACAAGCGAGGCCGGCGCCGCCGCAGCCATGCCAGTGACGCCCAAGGCCCCCAGGCCCATCAACTTCCAACGGGTGACCTCGGCAGTTACCGGCTTCACGCCCGTAATATCCCGTTGAGCTTGGTAACAGCGGATTCCATGAGCGAGCGCGAATGCACGTCTTGTTTGAACAGCTTACTCACGCCCGAATGCTCGTTAGAGACGCCGCCGCGATCCGCGCCCATCTGCGCGCGGCCCTTGCGTATCAAACGTACGTTGAATCCTTCTTGGGTCACGCGTGAGAAGAGAGTAAATAAATCCCTTCGCAGCAAGGGAGGCCGCGATGGTTGAAACGCATATGGAAGTCGCACGCGCGGCTATCGAAACCAGCTTTCGGTTGCGGCACCATTCCCTGGCCGGAACTGCCTCGTTTCGCCGCGATATGGATCACTCCCGACGCGCAATCGAGGCATCACGCGAACTGCTCAAGCGCCTTCGCCAACGTCACCGCGATGACATGGCCCAGGGGTGGGAAGATCCGGGCCCGACTCCTGCTTCCGTCTCCGCCTTCGATGCTGATATTCTTCGCTCTGCATTTCGAGCCCTGGTCAGGGATATGAGCGTGCCTGAATGTCAATGGCGCGATTTGGCTGAGAGCTTGGTCCGCGAATATGTCGGGTGCGAGCAGATCGACGTTGGCCTGTTGGATTGGATCACCCACAAGTAGTCACCAACGCAAAACAGCCCGTCCCGCCCACATTGCCGGTGACACGAAACGGGCTGCGGAAGCCGGCATGCGGTGCTTCCTGCAATCCAACTTTGTGCGCGCACGGTTGTTCCGTCAGCTTCTGCTGACAAGCGGGTACATTCTGCTGCCGTGGCCATTCGACAGTCGCTGGTAGAGTAGACCCGCCGCTCCATTTGCGAAGCGACGGGCTCTCGCCCACCCCATACCTGTCACAGCAATTTAGATGCCAGACTTTTTGACCCGTTATGGGGCACAGCCGTCGCCTTTCCAGTCGGTTCTACCCCGCCGTAGGAGGCACCGGCCCAGTAATGTTCCACCGGATGAACTCGACTTCCTTCCCGGTGACTTCCCGCACCGCGTTTAACAGCACCTCATGCAGGACGCGCGTCTGCCTGAATCCGATTCTGCCTGCCGATCACCGCGCGCAGTTCGGGTTCTCCCCCCTCGCGCTTCACGGATTCGATAAACATCAGTTCGCCGAGCCCGTGATGCTCCAAATATTCCAAGTTTGCTGTCTTTTATGACACGCTCGCGACCTGGGTGGATGCCCCAACCCCGGTGAACGTGTTCCGGACCCTGACGGACTTGTAGACGTAGGCGACCCAGAGCCCTGTCACCACAAACGAGACTATGGGGGCCACCAGCGCGTCGCCTGCGAGCACCAGGCTCACCGGAACGCCCAGAACTGACGCAACCCAGATCGTGTCCAGGATGAAAACGACAGGGATCGCCAGCCACTGGAGCAGAAACAATTGCGGAAAGCGGCGGCTTCGCCGCAACATCGAAACGAGCACGACCAGCTGAAGCGCCAGAAATGCCAGATTGAGGGCAACCTCGCCATACACCGCCAGGGGTCCGTTCGGGAGGGTCATGAGTTGCTGGTAGCCGTCGGCCGAATTGGCGAAGTCGGCAAGTGTGCGCAACGGTGATAACGTCTGACCGATCGCCAGCAGCATCAACCAGCCGCCGAAGCCCACAAGAGCCTCGGGATTCTGCGACGGCTTCGCGGCTGATCGAACAGCAAAGAAAACAGGCACGCCGATCAACAGCAGCAAGATCGCCCAATGCCAGATAGAAAACGTCCCCATTTACCCCTCCCCCGTTTTTGCTCCTATAAGTTGTATCAGGTTTTAAATTCAACTCAAGAGCCGACCTGCATCTGAAACCAGGTCTTATGCGGAAGCAACGCTTTCTCCTGCCCTTTCCTGCCACTCACACCGCAATCGCCGCCACCAGAATCCTGTTCTGCCTCCGTACCGCCGCCCGCAATTCCGCAATCCTCGCCGCATCGCGCTTCACGAATTCGATGAACATCATGTTCATGTTGTTGAAGATCAGTTCGCCGAGCGCTGCCCCGTCGATGTCCTGCCGCACAAGGCCGAGCGCTTGCAGGCGGACGATCAGAGCGCGGATCTGTTCGGTTAGAGCGCGGTCGAGCGCAGAGTAGGCCTGGCCGAACGGGCTGTCGGGCGCTTGCGTGGAGATCGCCATCGCCTGCCGCCACATCTCTTTGCTGAGGTAGTGCAGCGAGTGCTCGATATAGATGCCGATCAGCGTATCCAGCGCATCGCCGACATTGGCCGGCGGCCGGGCGACGACGCCCTGACCGGCATTCAGCACCTCGTTGACCTCCAGCGAGACGATGGCGCCGAGGATGTCGCCCTTGTTTTCATAGTAATTGTAGATGGTGCCGACCGAGACCTCGGCCTGCGCGGCGATCGCCTCGATCTTGGCGCCCTCATAGCCGGCCTCGCGAAACAGTTCCGCCGCCGCCTCGATGATGCGCCTGTGCCGGTCCGCCTTTTGCCTTGCCCGCAATCCGCTCATATCAGCCTCTTGCCATAAAAACAGAATTGACTCAATTTTAGAATTGGTTCAATTTTTTGCAAGAAGCCACAAAGGCAAGGGAGAACACTCGATGTCCGCTAAACCTACATCCAGGAATCCGCTTTCCATCCTGAAGAGCCATCTGCATGCAGCGTGCGCCGCCACGACGCTGCTGCTCGGAGCCGGCAGCGCCGCCCGGGCCGCCGACCTCAACGCGCTGATCTGGTGCGATCATGCCGATCCGGCATTGCTGCAGCCGTTCGAGGAGGCCAATGGCGTCAAGGTCAACGTCAAGGAATTCGAGGGCACCGGCGCCGGGTTGGCCATCGTCGAACAGTCGCAGCCGGGCGACTGGGACGTGATGGTGATCGACAGCATCGACATACCGCGCGGCGTCGAAAAGGGCCTGTTCGAGCCGCTGCCGGAAGACAAGCTGCCACTGGCCGACCTGTTTGCGCAGGTGAAGATGGACGGCTCCACCGTCGTCGGCGGCAAACGCTACGGCATTACCGAGAAATTCGGCTACAACACGATCGGCTACAACAAGACCAAGGTCGACCCGGCCGACATGCAGTCGATGGCCGCGCTCACCGGCGACAAGTACAAGGGCAAGGTCGCCATCTACGACTACTATCTGCCGGTCATCGGCATGGCCGCGCTGGCCATCGGCAAGAAGACGGCCGATCTCACCGAAGCCGACCTGCCCGCCCTCAAGGACGAGCTTTTGAAGATGAAGGCGAACGCCAAGCTGGTCGGCGAAGTGACCGCCAGCCAGACGGCGCTGGCGACCGGCGAGGTCGACATTCTGGTCGGCGGTGGCGAATGGGTGACGGCGGGCCTGGCCAAGGAGAACCCCGCGCTGGACTTCTCCATCCCCAAGGAGGGTGCGGTGCTGTGGTCGCAGTCGCTGGCCATGTTCAAGGATTCCAAGAACAAGGACATGGCGCTGAAGTTCATCCAGTACATTATGAGCCCGGAGGGCCAGGCGCGGCTTGCCACCTCGTCCTGCTATTGGGGCATGCCGGCGAACACCAAGGCAGCGCTCACCGACGACCAGAAGAAGGTCCTGCGTTTCGACGAACAGCCGGGCTTCCTGGCGCGCGCCCAGGCCTATCCGGCGCCGAGTGCCGATCTCGACAAGAAGATGCAGGACATGTGGACCGAAATGCTGCAGGCGAAATGAGCCGATACCGCTCATGAGCAGCTCGGCAAATAACCCCCTGCCCCGGGCGGCCCTGCCCTGGGCGCTGGTCACGCCGGCGCTCGGCTGGACGCTGCTGTTCTTCGTGCTGCCCTTCATCGCCATGGGGTTTTCCAGCCTGACGGCGCATGAGGGCGGCGGTTTCACGGCGTCCAACTACAGCCAGTTCTTCACCAATCCGTCCTACTGGCAGGCGATGGTGAACTCGCTGCAGGTCACCGCCATCGTCACCGTGATCTCCGTGCTGCTCGCCTATCCCTTTGCCTGGATTCTCGCCGAACAGGTGCCGGAACGCTGGCAGCGGCTGGCGCTGATGCTGGCGGTGCTGCCGTTCTGGACCTCCTATGTCGTGCGCTCCTACTCCTGGCTGCTGGTGCTGGCGCAGAATGGCGTGCTCAACCGGGCGCTCACCGGCTCCGGCCTGTTCAGCGAGCCGCTGCAACTCGCCAACACTCGTTTCGCCACCGTCACCGGCTTCGTGCATTTCTTCGTCATGCTGTTGACGCTGACGATCTTCGCCAATCTCAAGCAACTCAGCCCGAGCTACCGCAAGGCAGCCGCCGATCTCGGCGCCGGGCCGGTGCGCACCTTCCTGCATGTCGTGCTGCCGCTGACCTTGCCCGGCATCATGGTCGGCGCCTTCCTGACCTTCGTGCTGTGCATCGGCGACTACATCACGCCGCAGATCCTGGGCGGCAACAACGAACTGCTGATGCCGCAGCTGGTGATGATGCAGATCGGCCGGCGCGGCGACTTTCCGCTGGCCTCGGCGCTGTCGATCATCCTGATGGCGGTGGTCACCATCGCCTACCTCGCCTGCGCCCGCTGGCTGAAGATCGAGCGCGCCTGACCATGTCTCGGATTGTCCGCGTCATTTCCTGGCTCTACGCGATCGCCGTCTACGGCTTCATCTTCCTGCCGGTCGTCGTGCTGGTGCTGTTTTCGCTGCAGGCGACGTCGTTTCCGATCCCGCCCTTCACCGGCCCGTCGCTGCGCTGGTACGACGCGGTGCTCTCCGACGTCAGGTTGACCTCGGCTCTGGTCAATTCGCTGCTGGTCGCGTCCATCTCGTCGCTCGCCGCCGCCACGCTCGGTTTCCTATCCGCCTGGGGCTTTGCCCGTTTCGTCCTGCCGGGCTCCGGCCTGCTGCGCGGGCTGATCACGCTGCCGCTGACGGTCAGCTATCTCATCATCGGCATGGGGCTGCTGGTGCTGTTCAACTGGGCCGGCTTGCCGAAATCGCTGCTTGCGGCAGGGATCGGCCATGTCGTGATCAACCTGCCGCTGTGCTTTGCCATCATCTACAGCCAGATGGGCGACCACCAGATCAACATCGAACGCGCCGCGCGCGACCTCGGCGCGCCGGAATGGAAGGTGCTGCTGTTGATCACCGTGCCGGTCATGGCGCCGGCCATCTTCGCCGGCTTCTTCCTGTCGATGACCTTCTCCTGGGACGAGTTCGTGATCTCCTTCCTGCTCACCCGCTTCGACACCACGCTGCCGGTCGAAATCTGGAACCTGCTGCGTTCCGGCCTCAACCCGAAGACCAACGCCGTCGGCTCGCTGGTTTTCGCCGTTTCCATCGTGCTGGTCGTGCTGTTCGAATTGACATTGCTGCGCAGGAGAAAGGCATGACTGCGCCTTTGGTCGATATTCGCTCCGTCTCGCATCGCTTCGGCCAGCATACGGTGCTGAAGGACGTTTCGCTGCAGATCGAGCCCGGCAGCTACACGATCCTGCTCGGGCCCTCGGGCTCCGGCAAGACGACGCTACTGTCCATTCTGGGCGGCTTCGTCACGCCCAGCGAAGGCAAGGTGTTCATCCGTGGCGAGGACTGCACGTCCGTGCCGCCGGCCAAGCGCCCGACGACGACGGTGTTCCAGGACTATGCGCTGTTCCCGCATATGAGTGTCGGCAGCAATGTCGGCTTCGGCCTGCGCATGCAGGGGGTCGATGGCGCGACGCGGGCGGCAAAGGCGCGCGCGGCGCTGGCCCTGGTTGGTCTCGCCGCTGCTTTCGACAAGAAACCGCACCAGCTTTCCGGCGGCCAGCGGCAGCGCGTAGCTCTGGCGCGGGCGCTGGTGATCGAGCCGGCGGTGCTTCTGCTCGACGAGCCGCTCGGCGCGCTCGACCTCAAATTGCGCCGGCAGATGCAGGACGAGTTGAAAGCAATCCAGAAGCGCGTCGGCACCGCCTTCATCCACGTCACCCACGACCAGGAAGAAGCGATGGCGCTGGCCGACCATTGCGTGGTGATGAATGACGGGCGCATCGAGGACGAAGGCCCGCCCGAGCGCGTCTACGCACGGCCGGCGACACGCTTTTCGGCGACCTTCATGGGCGAAAGCACGATCCTTGCCGGCACGGTCACGGAGGCCGGGGACCGGATAGGCACTGTCGCGACGCCGGTCGGGCCGGTCTCGGTATCCGGCGCCTTGCCGGTGGGCTCTGGCGTTGTGCTGGCCATACGACCGGAGCATCTTGTGCTCGGCACGGCTGCAGGCAGCGTCAAACTCGGTACTGCCAGAGTGAGCGACATCGTTTTCCAGGGCAGCTTCAAACGCGTGCTCGCCGTCTCCGTCGAAGACCCCTCGCTTCACTTCATCGCCAGGCTGCCCGCGATAGCTACCGTCCGGCCGGGCGACACGGTTGCCGTTTCGTGCGATACCGACCAGATCATTCTGCTGACGGATTGAAATGGGCACGCTCGCGGTCATCGAGGCACCAGACTGGTACGAGACCATCCGCATGAGCGATGGCGTGACCTTGATCCACGAGCCATGGATAAAACCGTTCTTCCGCTGCAACATGTGGCATGTGCGCGGCCGCGACCGCGATCTCCTCTTCGACACTGGGCTCGGCCATTTCAGCCTTCGGCGTCATGTGCCGCTGGTCAGCGAGCGCAAGCTGATTTGCGTCGCCAGCCATACGCATTTCGACCATATCGGCTGCCATCACGAATTTCCGGACCGCTGCGTACACGCCGCCGAGGCCGACATCCTCGCCGATCCGCGCAACGAATGGACGGCAGCCGGCACCTATGCGACCGACGAGATGTTCGATCGCATGCCGCAAGGCTGGGACACGGCGCGCTACGGCATTTTACCCGCACCCGCCGGCCGTCTGCTCGACCATGGCGATATCGTCGATCTCGGCGACCGGGCCTTCGAGGTGATCCACACGCCCGGCCATTCACCCGGCGGCATCGCGCTTTACGAAAACAGGACGGGCATCCTGTTATCCGGCGACATCATCTATGACGGCCCGCTGATCGACGACGTCTACCACTCGGTTGTCGGTGACTATGTCGCCACGCTGCTGCGTATGCGCGACCTCGATGTCTCGGTCGTGCATGGCGGCCATTTTCCCAGCTTCGGCAAGGTGCGCTACCGCCAGCTTGTCGACGAGTATCTGGAACAGAAGCGGCAGGCCGGCTGCCATCTGCGGCAGCCCTGAAGCAGTTAGCGCATCAGTTCGAAATGCCGCGGGAACGCCTGATGCAGCAGGAGCAGCATGGTCTTGCGCAGCACGTTGGTGTCACGGCTGGACGGATTGAGATGATCCCAATACCAGGCGCCATGAACCAGATAATTCAGGCTCTCCGACAAGGTGTCGATGTCGACGCCGGTATAACGACCGCTGCGCGAAATCTCGATCAGCAGCTCGTGCGCCTCGGCGGTGTAGGCGAGATCGCTCGGAAGGCCGATCTCGTTGTAGATCTGCATGCTCTTGCGGTCGCTGGAGAACACGACAAAGACCGAAACCCATTTCGGGTGCTGGCGGGCGAAACGTTGCGCGCAATCGACCGCGCCCAGGGCCCGCTCAACCGGAGACAGGCCGGGCGCCCGCACCAACGTCACCCACAGCTCGTCATAGCGATCGCTGAGATACTGCAGGACGGCGCGAAACAGGTTCTCCTTGCTGCGAAAATGGAAGACGACCAGGGCATTGGACGAGCCGACATGTTCGGCGATGCGCTGCATGGTGACGCTTGCCAGCCCCTCCTCCGCGATGAGCTCGATGGTGGCGTCGATGATCCGCTGCACGCTGGCTTCGCCGCGTTCGCGCCGACGGTCCTTGGGCGGCGCGGCATCGTTTGCCGCACTTCCATTCTTCGCCATTGCGCCTTTGCGTTTTGCCGCCGCGGCCTTTTGTTGCGCCATCTTCGTCCAGCTCCTTTCGGACCTTCTGGCGGCGATCACCGGCGCCGCCACGGATCCGTCTATTCGAGATGTCCGGCGCCGGCTCACCACAACCGAGACCGCGGATCAAGCACCGGTGCGGCAAGGGACGCAGCGCCCTGTTATAGCGACGGGCGCGTTTCGGCGTTTGTGTACCACTGCCCCTTGGCCGTCTCATAGGCCATGGCCGCGCGGAAAACATCGGCATCGCAATAGGTGCGGCCAACGATCTGGATGCCTGTCGGCACGCCGCTTGCCGCCCGGCCCGAAGGGATGGACAGAACCGGACAACGGCTCATCATGTTGAACGGCGTCGTCATCACCCAGCCAAGCGACGGGTTCACCTGCTTGCCGTTGATCTCGACCGTGCCCGTGGTCTGATCGAACTCCGCCGGCACGGAGGGAAGCGCGTTGGTCGGGCAGACCAGCACATCATAAGTCTCAAGCAGCGGCCCCAGCGTCTGGTACATCCTGGCCGCCACATCGAGGGTTCCGACAAAATCCGTGGCTTTGGACTTCTGCCCGTCCTCGGCGAATTGACGTGCATAGGTCGTCATGTCCTTGCCGTGCTCCTTGAGCAGCTGCGACAGCGAAGCGCCGAAGAGATGTTCGAGATAGGCCATGCCCGCCCTGAGCACGTCGTCGCCCCAGCCCAGATCGACTTCCTCGACCGTGGCGCCGAGCGAGCGGAACACGTCGCAGGCGGCAAGCGTGTTCTTGCGCACATCGGCGTCCACTTCGAAAGAACCGAGGTCCATCGAGAAAGCAATCTTCCAGCCCTTGATCGGCTTGTAGTCGCTGGGCAGGCGCAGTTTGGGGCGCAGCGTGGCGATGTCGAGCGGGCTTGGCCCGGCCATCACGTTCTGCAGCAGGATCGCATCCCCGACGTTTCGTGCCAAAGGTCCGGTGTGGCAGTAGAAATCGAGGTTGAACGGCGGCTCGTCCGGATTGCGCCCGTAAGGCGGCTTGAAGCCGACAAGACCGCAGGCCGACGCGGGAATGCGGATCGATCCGGCAATGTCCGAACCGGTGGCGATCGACGACGTGCCGGATGCCAGCGTCGCCGCGGCACCGCCCGACGAACCGCCGGGTGTGAAATCCGGGTTCCACGGATTGCGCGTCACGCCCCAGCGTTTCGACCAGGTATAGCCGGCGCAGCTGAATTCAGGCGTCGCTGTGCGGGCATGGACAATGCCTCCGGCCTTGATGATGCGCTCGTTCATCGTCGAGGTATGGCCGCCTATCGCATCCCCGGACAGCAGCGAGCCGTGCGAGGTCGGCTTGCCCTTGATGTAGCTCTCGTCCTTGATGCCGATCGGCAACCCCTCGAGCGCCCCGGTCCGGGCGCCCCTGGCGTATTTCGCCTCGGCCTTCCCAGCCAGGTCCATCGCCTCGTCGAAATGCGTGAAGGTGAAGCAGTTGATCGTCGCCTTGGTTGCCTCTGCGCGGCGGATGGTGGCCTGCATCAGTTCGACAGGCGAAAGCTTCTTCGCCTTGAACAGCCGCAGCGCCTCGCTGGCCGGCATGTAGCAAAGGTCGAGATCGGTCATGGGAAGTCTCCTGCGATCTGCGCATCGCGTTTGGCATGGACGGGAGATGACCGCGCCGCGTGCAGCGGCGCGGAGAACGCGGGTCAGGTCATTTCTGCAGGTCGGTCCAGATCTTCGTGTAGAGCGCCTGCACATCCGGCGGGCAGGCCTGCATGAACTGGCCCTTGGTGGCGAACTCAGCGGGGATGTTCACTTCCGGCGCGGTCTTCATGTCGTCGGGCATGAAGGCTTCCGAGCCCTTGATGCCGTTCGAATAACGCGCAAAGGCTGAGATCAGCGCCGCATTCTGCGGATCCATGATGAAGTTCTGGAACAGCTTGGCGTTGTCGATATTCTTGGCGTCCTTGAGGACAGCGACATTGTCCATCCAGATCGGATAGCCTTCCTTGGGATAGCCATAGACGATCTTGTCGTTCTCAAGCCGCTCGCGCAGCGATATGCCGTTCCAGTTGACGCCCGCGGCGATGTCGCCCCTGCCCAGGCCATCGACGGCCGCATAATCGAGCGAAAGCCATTTCGCCTTCGCCTCCACCAGCTTGTCATGCACCTTCTTCAGCATCTGCATGTCGCTGCTGCAATATTTGCCACCCTCGTAGGCGATGGCGAGGAACATGATGTCACCCATTTCGGGTACGACATTGATCTTGCCGACGAGTTCGGGGGGGTGGGTCGAGGAAGATCGCCGATGTGTTCGGGTCGCCGGCATAAACCGACTTGTTCACCGAAATGCCGGTCGTGCCCCACTGCCATGGAACGGTATATTTACGGCCTGGATCGAATGGAACATCGACCCATCTGGGATCGACGTTTTTGAAGTTTTCCATCTTGTTGGGATCGGTCTCCAAGAGCAGACCTTCGCTGATCCAGACCGGCACGACGCTCGCCGAGGGCACGACGATGTCATAGCCGGAGGCGCCCTGCCGGACCTTGGCCAAGGCGGTGTCGTTGGAATCATAGTCGGTGACGGTGACCTTGACCTTGTAGGTCTCTTCGAACTTCTTGATCAGGTCGGGGCTGGTGTAGTTGCCCCAATTGTAGATGTTGAGCTCGCCTTCGGCACGGGCCACGCCCGTGACAGTCAGCAACGACAGGCCGATGGCCGTCGCGGTCAGTTTCCAGTTCATGCTGCATGCTCCCATTGTTGGGACCGGCGGCACTACGGCCCCAAGTCCGTTTCCTGCTGACGAAAAGATGGCCGCGACAATGCCGATCGACGGCACGAGAAAGGCCGTCGACATCGCATTTGCGGCGCGCCGGCAACGGCAAGCCGCATGGCAGTCAAGATATTCCCCCCTTTATTGTGGCCATTCACCGGCTGGAACCCGGCTGTCCAACTCAATTCTCGACCTCAGGAATAACTATGACTAAACATACAGTCAATATCTTATCGTGGATACGGCCATGGCTCGCCCATTGATGCGCCCGATGCGGTGGTGACTCAGTGAGCAGCCAGGAAAGAGGTTTAGCCGCGATGCCGGACGCGTCAGGCCGTTGAGGCCGAAATGCTCGCGGCCGCAATTCGCGGTGGCCGACCGGCCACTGCTTCTAAGGAGAGAAACTGCCGCGCGATGTCGCGCACCGAAGCGGCCGCCAATGCCGCCGGTCATCCGAAAGGATGATCAGGTTACAGCGCTACAGCGCCCTTTGCGGGCATGGCGCTCCGGCTGCATCGCCACAGCGCGACGCCGTGGGCTGCGGCCGGAAGCTCGTCTCTTCGGACTGGCGCACCAGTTCGGCAAAGAGCAGCGCGAAGCTTCCCAGCATCAGAAAGACGATGATCAGGCGTGTTACCGGCAATATGTCGGCCTCGACTGGCTAGCCCCCACGCCACCCATCCACTGCCGGCTAACATGACCGATCCGGCTTTACGAGACTTTAAGGCCGGTCTTAACCATCACATTCGCGTAGCCTTTGACATGATACGCGAACGGCAAGCCCGCATCCGCCGTCCTGCGGCCGCCTTGCCATCCGGCATGGGTCGCATCCGGGATGACAGCTCCCTTTGCAGACGTACCCCGCCCATGCTACCCCGGCGCTGGCGCGGCCCTGCCGCTGCCAATCGGTCGTCATCGGGGAGCCATGAGCAAAGCCGCCAGCCGCATCGCCTTCGTCTCGTCCGACACCGCTGACGCCAAGACGGCGCTGGAAAGCCTGTCGGCGCGCTATGGCCAGTCTTCCGTCGAGGAGGCCGGGATCGTCGTTGCCCTTGGGGGTGACGGCTTCCTGCTGCAGACCCTGCGCGACACGATGGGGACCGGCAAGAAGGTCTACGGCATGAACCGCGGCACCATCGGCTTCCTGATGAACGAGTATCGTTCCGGTGGCCTGACGGAGCGTCTCGAAGCCGCCGTCGCCGAGACGATCCGCCCGCTGGAGATGCTGGCCGTGACCTCGGAAGGCGAAACGATTTCGGCACTGGCGATCAACGAGGTGGCGCTGTGGCGTCAATCGTACCAGACAGCCAAGATCCGCATCACCGTCGACGAACAGGTACGGCTTGAGGAACTGAACTGCGACGGCGTCATGATCGCAACCCCGGCCGGGTCCACCGCCTACAATCTTTCGGCGCACGGACCGATCCTGCCGCTCGACGCGCCGCTGCTGGCGCTGACCCCGGTCAGCCCGTTTCGCCCGCGCCGCTGGCGCGGCGCGCTGCTCTCCAACAAGGCGACCGTACGCTTCGACATCCGCGAGCCGGAAAAGCGGCCGGTGAACGCCGCCGCCGACCATACCGAGGTCAAGGCGGTGACCTCGGTAACGGTGCGAGAATCACCCACGGCGACAGCAACGTTGTTGTTCGATCCCAATCATTCCTGGAACGAGCGTATTCTCGCCGAACAGTTCCGCTATTGAGCCGGCGCTGCGGCCGACAGGTCGATTAAGCATCCCGATTAAGGTTACAACTTCACAATCGTGCCATTGCTGCCCGTTTCTGTTGACAAATCGAGGGCTTGCTCCTAATTGCAATACCAATCTTGCAGGCGCGTGGCGCTTGCCGCGACAGACGCCATTAGACGCCGTTGCGCTTCCCCGAACCAGCCAAAGACAACAACACTTGTCCTCAGACACCACGACCGCTCAAGAAGCGTTGACCTTCGCAGACCTCGGCCTGTCGCCGAAGGTCCTTTCCGCAGTCACCGACGCCGGCTATACCCAGCCGACGCCGATCCAGGCTGGTGCGATCCCACACGCCTTGCTCGGCAAGGATATTCTGGGCATCGCCCAGACCGGCACTGGCAAGACGGCTTCCTTCGTGCTGCCGATGCTGACCCGCCTCGAAAACGGCCGAGCCCGCGCCCGTATGCCGCGCACGCTGATCCTGGAGCCGACGCGCGAACTCGCCGCGCAGGTCGAAGAGAATTTCATCCGATACGGCAAGAACCACAAGCTCAACATCGCGCTCTTGATCGGCGGTGTCTCATTCGACGAACAGAACAAGAAGCTGGAGCGCGGCGTCGACGTGCTGATCGCGACGCCCGGCCGCCTGCTCGACCACCGCGAGCGCGGCAAGCTGTTGCTCAACGGTGTCGAGATCCTCGTCATCGACGAAGCAGACCGCATGCTCGACATGGGCTTCATCCCCGATATCGAGCGCATCTGCGAGATGATCCCGTTCACCAGGCAGACGCTGTTCTTCTCGGCGACGATGCCGCCGGAAATCACCAAGCTGACCGAGAAATTCCTGCACGCGCCGGTGCGCGTCGAGGTCTCGAAGGCAGCATCCGCGGCGACCAACATTATCCAGCGGCTGGTCAAATCAGGCTCCAAGCCATGGGACAAGCGCGAGACGCTGCGCAATCTGATCAAGGCCGAAGACGCGGAGCTGAAGAACGCCATCATCTTCTGCAACCGCAAGGTTGAAGTGGCGGAGCTGTTCCGCTCGCTGCTGAAATATGATTTCGACGCCGGTGCGCTGCATGGTGACATGGACCAGCGCGCGCGCATGCAGATGCTGGCCAATTTCCGCGACGGCAAGCTGCGCTACCTCGTCGCTTCCGACGTCGCCGCGCGCGGCTTGGACATCCCCGATGTCAGCCACGTCTTCAACTATGACGTGCCGATCCACGCCGAGGACTATGTCCACCGTATCGGCCGTACCGGCCGCGCCGGACGCTCCGGAAAATCCTTCACCATCGCGACCAAATCGGACACCAAATACATCGATGCCATCGAACGTCTGATCGGCAACAAGATCGAGTGGCATGACGGCGACTTGTCGACGGTTGTTGCCAGCGAAGGCGGCGAGGATGATGCTCCGCGCCGTGGCAAGGGCGCACCGCGCCGCGCCGGCCGCAAGGACGACGATCGCGGCAGGGAAAAGGGCGGCGAGCGCAAACCGCGCGAACGCCACGCCAAGCGCAGCGAAGACACGGCACCGGAAACAGTCCGCGAGGATCAGCCGGTGGCCGAGGCCGCAGCCGCCGACGTCGGCGAACGGCGCTCGCGCAAGGAAGCGATCCGTTCGGAAAACACCGAGCGCAAATCATCCGATCGCAATGAACAGCGCGCACCGGAACGCGGCGACACGAGGCCGCAGCGCGACAACAGCCGCCCTGCCCGCCAACGACACCAGGAAGACAACGATTCCACCGTCGGCTTCGGCGATGACATGCCGGCCTTCATGCGGATCGTCGCCAAGGTCTGATTCCCGACCGCTTCAAAGGCAAGCCAGCCATCCGGCTTGTCTTCTCGGCAAAGGTTCCTGCCTGACTCGCCCGTTACATCGGCCCAGGCATCATCTTGGTCGGTTTTTCCAGCATCGGAAACTCGGCCTTGTTGCATTTCACGTTCGGATTCGTCGGACTGAACATGCCGTTCGGATTGTCCCCGAGCCAGGCATGCAGGTCGTAGTGGACGAACTCCTTCGGGATGAGAGGGTAGTGCCCCTCCATAGGCCCCATGAAGGTTTGGCCAAACAGCTTCGGGGGCTCCTTGATGTCCGGCGTCAGAGGCACCAGCCATTCCACGCCCACCAGCCGCAAGCCCTTCTTGGTCGGTTCGTAGATCAGCACATTGGGGTGCATCGGATCGAGCTTCTGGCCGACACTCGGGACATTGACGAAGTGGATACCCATGGCGCCCTTCGGGTAGTCCATCGCACCCGCTATCTTTTCTCCGCTGTAGTAGACGCAGCCGACCGTCGACAGATAGAGATCGCGGACGGCGACGGTGTAATCCTCATATTTGGCGAGCGATTTTTTCAAGGCTTCGATGTCGGCCTTGTTGGCGTCCTCGGCCCGAGCCGAAGCAACGTTCAGCCACGCGCCCACCAAACCTGTCAAAACGAGGACGCCGCAGCGCCCAAGGCTGGCTGTTCTTGTCATGCATTCCTCCCAGATTTCTGATCTGGCCGTGCAAGACCGAGGCGGAAAAATGCTGATTGCGCGGCCAGTGACACCGCCTCATCCCCTCAGGAACAGCGATGATGCTATTCCTTTCCATAGCTCCGGGAAAGCTATATTTTAGCAATGGCTAATTCAAAAACGCCAATATCCGCGTAAACAAAAACGGCCCCATGGGAGCCGTTTCGCTTGGTTTGCCGAACGGATCAGGTGAGCGGCGACAGCTGGATTTCGACGCGGCGGTTCTGGGCGCGGCCTTCGGCCGTGGCGTTGGATGCGACCGGGCGTGTCTTGCCGAAGCCGGTGACTGCGAAGCGCCGCTGATCCACGCCCTGACCGGACAGATAGTTCGCGACCGCCAGAGCACGACGCTGCGACAGATCGAAATTGTGCTGGTCGCCACCGGTCGAATCGGTGTGGCCGAACACGTCGACCGTGGTCTGCTTGAACTTCTTCAGCACCAGCGCGACAGAGTTCAGGACCTGGTAGAAGCCGGGCTTCACCGCATCCTGATCCGAGTTGAAGGTGATGTCGGACGGCATGTTGAGAATGATCTGGTCGCCGCTGCGGGTGACGCTGACACCGGTGCCCTCGAGCTGCCGGCGCAGTTCGGCCTCGTTCTGGTCCATGGTGGCGCCGATGGCGCCGCCGGCCAGCGCGCCGATGCCGGCGCCGATCAGTGCGTTGCGGCGGTCATTGCCGCCGGCAAGCAGGCCAAGGCTGGCGCCCGCCAGGGCGCCAAGGCCGGCGCCGGCCGCCGTGTTGGAAATCTTCTGGTCGCCCGTATACGGATCAGTGGTGGTGCAGGCGCTCACGAGCACAGCCGTCGCCACGACGACGAGCATAGTCTTTTTCATAGGATGGTCCCTCTCCAAGTCACGCCTTGCGGTGGCGCCAAATCAGCCCTTCCCGCGACTTGTACCACGAATTGCGGCGAAAAGCGGAACGGCAAAAGCGCCGCTCACGGCTTTTCCCGAGGGACCAATACGCGGTTGTGGCACCGTATCGCCGTGCCGGAATGGTCTGGATCAGGCTACCAGAGGTTCTTGCCGTCTATGACAACAACTTCGACCTTGTCGAGATCGAAATCATCGAACAGCCGCGCGTTGACGCTGATCTTGGGATTGTCGAAATCCGGCTCGCCGGTCGACCAGTCCGGCGTTTCGGTAAAGGTGCCGCAGCCGCAGGTGGCGCAAAAACCGTGCTTTACGGTTTTCGATCCCCAGCGGTAGATAGAGACGTTCTCCATCGGGCTGGTGGGCTTGAATTGCGAAGGCACGTAGTAGGCCCAGAGCGAGCCGCGCTTCGAGCAGAAAGAACAGGTGCATTGCGTCACCGTCTGCGGTGCCTGCGAAACCTCGAATGTCGTCGCCTTGCAATGACAGCTTGCCTTGATGATCATCAACGAACTCCTCCCGTCGCCCGCCACCCTGTGCGGCAAAGGCAGCATAACGAGGTGCTCCTGACAACTGTCTGTCAGCAGGCACACCCGAACCGCGCAAACCCGGCCTGCGGCCCGGTCACACGCGACCGCGGACGTCCGACCGCCGTCCTGTCGTCAATAGGAGCGCGGCGGCACGAACAGGCAGATTGTCTTGCCGGCGTCGAGGCCCGCTTGGTGCGCGCACCAATGGAACTCGCCGTCCGGGCTGTCCTTGACACGCTTGTCGGTCATTGGAACGATCTCACCCGTTCCGGCGATGACATAGCCCTCGGGTTTCTCCAGCACTTCGCCTGTATGGGTCGTGCGACAATCATAGTTGGCGCAGCATGCGAACGGATAACTCCAGCCCTGTGGCTTTGCCGCCGTGGGCGTGGCGTCATGCGCGAAGGCAGGTGTCGTCAGCATTGCCATCGCGCCGATCGCGAACAGGGAAAACAAAAGTCGGCCAGCCGGTTGAACGGCATTGGCCGATCTGAGTGTGGCAGCAGACATGACGCGTTCCTTTCAAACGAGCTCAAGCGTTTCGCTTGCCCGTTCCCGGAACGTATCTTCCCAGTGGCCGGATCGTCGGGTCGCAGATATGCCGCGTCCGGCCATAAATGCTTTTTCTCTCCCAGCCATTGGATGCTGGGCTGATTCCTTGGTCGGCGCAAGACGATGCATTCCCGACATCGTTCTATGGACGTCAGGTATCCGCTACCGCCGACGAGATGAGGCCAAGGTCAATTCCCGGCAAACGGGCGTCGGATAAACGGAATAGGCCCGCTGTGGTTCCAGCCTACTGCTGGTCAGAGCCGGCAATCACGTGCTCTTGATACTGCGGCAGGTCATCGGTGATGGTGGACCAGCCCGCCTTCGAACCGACGAAGATGTGCGCGGTCGGGCGGATGGATGGGTCGTCGACGAGGGTTCCCATGGCGACATGGACATAGGCCCCGTCGCGCACGAGCGAATAAAGCAAGGAGCCGCACCGGCCACAATGCGCGTTATGGCCGCTTTCGTCGCCGAAGATCAGGAGCTTGTCCTCGCCTTCGGTGAGGACAAGCTTTTCACGCTCGATACCGGCGAAAGGCTTGAAGGCCGAACCGGTGGTGCGCCGGCAGTCCGAACAATGGCAATTCGCGGCATAGATGAATTCGTCAGTGACCTCGTAGTGAACCGCACCGCAGAAGCACTTTCCGGTGAGCTTGCTCGGCAACACACTCCTCCGTCGCTGTGGTGCGCAGGGGTATGTTCAGATAGAGGTCAGCTAAACTCACCTGAACATGGACATATCCTAATCCAGGTCTGCTACGGCTTCGCCCGCGCCGCCCTCGATGCGCTGCGACAACGAGGCTTCCATGAAATCGTCGAGGTCGCCATCGAGCACGCTCGACGGGCTGGTGCTCTCGACGCCGGTGCGGAGATCCTTCACCAACTGGTAGGGCTGCAGCACATAGGAGCGGATCTGGTGACCCCAGCCTATATCGCTTTTCGACGCTTCGGTGGCGTTTGCAACCGCCTCGCGCTTTTTCAGCTCTTCCTCGTAAAGGCGCGAGCGCAGCATCTCCCAGGCCTTGGCCTTGTTCTTGTGCTGCGAACGTTCAGCCTGGCATGCGACCGCGATGCCGGTGGCCAGATGCGTGATGCGCACCGCCGAATCGGTGGTGTTGACGTGCTGGCCGCCCGAGCCTGACGAGCGATAAGTGTCGATGCGGACATCGGATTCGGAGACGTCGATCTCGATCGTGTCGTCGATGACCGGATAGACCCAGACGCTGGCGAAGGACGTATGCCGGCGCGCATTGCTGTCATAGGGCGAGATACGCACCAGGCGATGAACGCCCGATTCCGTCTTCATCCAGCCATAGGCATTGTGGCCTTTGATCATCAACGTTGCGGACTTGATGCCGGCCTCTTCGCCGTCATGCATTTCCAGCACTTCGACCTTGAAGCGACGGCGCTCGGCCCAGCGCGTGTACATGCGCAGCAGCATCGAGGCCCAGTCCTGGCTTTCGGTACCGCCGGCGCCGGCATGGATTTCGAGATAGGTGTCGTTGGAGTCTGCTTCACCCGACAGCAGCGTCTCGACCTGGCGGGCCTTCGCTTCGCCCTGCATCGAGCGGATCGCGGCTTCCGCCTCTGCGATCACCCCCTCGTCGCGCTCTTCCTCACCGAGCTCGATCAGTCCGATATTGTCTTCCAGCGCCTGCGTCAGGCCTTTCACCGAGGCGATGTCCTCTTCAAGGCCCTGGCGCTCGCGCATCAGCTTCTGCGCTTCCAGCGGCTCGTTCCAGAGGCTGGCGTCCTCGGCGCGCACATTGAGGTATTCAAGCCGCTTTATGGCCTGATCCCAGTCAAAGATGCCTCCTCAGCAGGGTTATCGCCTGCCTGATCTCGTCGACAATATTCTGCGTTTCCGCGCGCATGGTTGGCTGTTCTGTCCTGTTTGCTGAAGTCGGTTGGCGCGATACATAGGCAGGCCGCCGCCGGCTGTAAAGCAAAATGGGCTGGCGCCAAGGCCAGCCCATCCGCTCCTGAAAATCATCAGTAGAGGCCGCCGCCGCCGGACTGGATGGCTTGATTGGCCTGCGGCGACAGCGCGCCACCGGTGGCATTGGAGCCGTCGGCGCCCATGCCGATCACCCAATAGCTGTCGGCGGGACCGGTGCCCGGCTTGAAGGCTTCGATGATGGTTCCGGGATCGCCCGATGCGGCACGCATGCCGGTCTTGCGGTTGATGGCAACCAGGTTCATGCCTTCGGGCACCTTGAAGTCGACATTGGGCGTGCCATCCAGCGCCACCCGCATGAAGTCCTTGAAGATTGGTGCTGCGAGACCACCGCCGGTGGCGCCATGGCCGAGGCCGCGCGGCGTGTCGTAGCCCATGTAGAGGCCGACGACGAGGTTGGGCGTGTAGCCGATGAACCAGGCGTCCTTTTCGTCGTTGGTCGTTCCGGTTTTGCCGGCGATGTGGCGGCCGAGTTCATTGATGGTGGCGCCGGTGCCGCGCTGCACGACGCCTTCCATCATCGAGGTGATCTGGTAGGCGGTCATCGGATCGAGCACCTGCTCGGAATTGTCGACCAGTTCCGGCTCCGGCTGGTTTTGCCATTCAGGCGCATTGCAGCCCTGGCAGCCACGTTCGTCCTGCTTGAACACCGTCTTGCCGTAGCGGTCCTGGATGCGGTCGATGAGCGATGGTTTGATCGATTTTCCGCCGTTGGCCATGATCGAATAGGCCGACACCATGCGCATCACGGTGGTTTCGCCGGACCCCAGCGCCATCGGCAGGTAGGGCGCCAGATGGTCGTAGACACCAAAGCGCTCGGCATATTCGACGACCAGCTTCATGCCCATGTCATTGGCAAGCCGCACCGTCATCAGGTTGCGCGACTTCTCGATGCCGGAGCGTAGGGTCGCCGGACCGGCGACGGTGCCGTCATAGTTCTTCGGCGTCCAGCTCGTGTTGCCGCTCTGGATCGTGATCGGCCCGTCCATGATCACCGAGGCCGGCGTATAGCCATTGTCGAGGGCGGCCGAATAGACGATCGGCTTGAACGAGGAGCCCGGCTGGCGCATGGCTTGCGTGGCGCGGTTGAATTCGGACTGCGCGTAGGAGAAGCCGCCGACCATGGCCAGCACGCGGCCGGTGTGCGGGTCCATGGCGATCAGGCCGCCTTCCACTTCGGGCACCTGGCGCAGGCTGTAGGCGCCATCGGCACCATCGTTTTTCTGCACGAAGATGACGTCGCCCGGCTTCAGCACCTCCGCCGGCGACTTGGCCTTGACGGTCTTGCCGGCAACCACATGGCGCATGGCAAAACCCATGTCCTCCTTGCTGATGGTGCCTTCGACGCGCTCCTTGACGATCTCGCCCGACGCCTGCCGTGCCGGCTGCAGGCCGATCGACAGCCCGGTCGCCGAACTGTCGAGCACGACGGCGAGCGACCATTCGGGGACATCCTCCAGCCCCTTGACGGCGCCAAGCGGCACGCCCCAGTCGCCCGACACGTCGATCGATGTCACCGGCCCGCGATAGCCGCGCAGCGTGTCGTATTTCATCAACCCGTTCTGCATCGATTTGCGGGCAATGAGCTGGATCTTCGGATCGAGCGTGGTGCGGACGGAGAGACCGCCTTCGTAAAGCGCGTTCTCGCCGTAGCGGGCGATGATCTGGCGGCGCACCTCTTCGGTGAAGTACTCGCCGGCGAACAGATAGGTGCCGCTGCGCCGCGGCGTCACGCCCAGCGGCTCGGCCTTGGCCTTGTTGCCCTCCTCACGCGTGACGTAGCCGTTCTCGACCATCTGGTCGATGACCCAGTTGCGGCGCTCGATCGCGCGATCGGCATGCTTGAAAGGGTGGTAGTTGTTCGGCCCCTTGGGCAGCGAGGCCAGGTAGGCGGCCTCGGCCACGGACAGTTCGTTGACCGACTTGTCGAAATAGGTCAGCGCCGCACCGGCGACGCCATAGGCGCCGAAGCCGAAGAAGATTTCGTTGAGGTAGAGCTCGAGGATGCGATCCTTGGGATAGGCCTGCTCGATGCGGAAGGCGAGGATCATCTCCTTGATCTTGCGCTCGTAGGTTTGGTCCGAGGACAACAGGAAGTTCTTCGCCACCTGCTGGGTGATCGTCGAGGCACCGACCTGACGCCGGCCCGAGCCGAAATTCTGCAGGTTGACGATGATGGCGCGGCCGAGGCCGGTCACATCGATGCCCGGGTGGTTGTAGAAATTCTTGTCTTCGGCCGACAGGAAGGCCGCCTTGACGCGGTCCGGTATGGCCTGGATCGGCAAATACAGGCGCCGTTCGCGCGCATATTCGGCCATCAGCGCGCCATCCGACGCATGGATGCGGGTGGTCACCGGCGGTTCGTATTTGGCCAGCACCTCGTAATCGGGCAGATCCTTCGACAAATGGCCGATATAGATGGCAACGCCCGCCGCGACCAGAAGGGCCAGCGTCGTGCCGATGCCGAAAAAATAGCCAATGAGACGAATCATACCCGCTCCAGTCCTTGGTTCGGGAATTTCCTAGACGAAGCCGCCTTTCGCGCAAGCTTTCGAGCCGGTCCCAATCCGTAATCGAAAACCCTTGTCGCCGCCATGTGGACAAAATACGGCAATGCCTGATTTCGCGGTCGCGAGCCGGAAATAAAAGCATTGGGTGTTGTCGTCGCGCAACGCCGCCTCTGGTTGCAGGCGCCGCCGGTCATGTCAACCTCCGGTTCCCGGTCCGGCCTTGGCCGACGCGAACAGCGCGACGGCGTTGGTTATGCTCTGGGCCGCCTTGCCGCGCCAGTCGGCGTTGAGCAACTGCGCCTCGTCCTTGGCGTTCGAGAGATAACCGAGTTCGACCAGCACTGACGGCACGTCGGGTGCCTTGAGCACCTTGAAGCCCGCCGAACGCTGGGGATTGTTGATCAGGCCGACGCTGGTCGACAACTGGCCGACCAGCGTGTGGGCGAAACTCATCGAGAAATTGTGCGTTTCGCGGCGGATCAGGTCGATCAGGATGTCGGTGACTTCCTTGTTGTCGTTCTTGATTTCCATGCCGGCGAACTGGTCGGAGAGGTTTTCTCGGTCGGCAAGCGCCTGCGCCTCGGGATCCGAAGCCTTGTCGGAGACGGTGTAGACGGTGGCGCCGCGAATGCCTTTGACGCTGATCGTGTCGGCATGGATCGAAATAAGCAGGTCGGCCTCATGCTGACGGGCAATGCGCACGCGATCGTCCAGACGCAGGAATTCGTCTGTGTCGCGCGTCATGAACACATCATAATTGCCGACGGCTGCGAGTTTGTCCCGCAGCTCCGTGGCGAAGGCCAGCGTGACATTCTTCTCGATGGTGCCGTTCAGGCCCTCGGCACCGCCGTCGATGCCACCATGGCCGGGATCGATGACGACGGTGAACCGATGGCCCGGATTGGAAACCGGCCCGGTGCCGACCCGCCCTCCCTTGTCGGTCGAAACGGTCGATCCGGTGGTCAGCGCCTGATTGGCCAGCGCCACATCGAACTCGCGCTCGGATGCCGCCGACATGTCGATGGCAATGCGGTAGCCGGGTCCGTCCTCGTTCTTGAGCAGGTCGAGCTTGTCGACCGCAAAGGGACCCTTGCCGGTGAGGACCAGCCGCGAAACGCCCTCGCCGAGCGCGCCCAGGCGCACGCTCTTGACCAGGCCCCGCGCCTTCAAATCCTTGGCATCAACGGCGAATCTCGTATTCGCGAGATCGATGACAAGACGGTTGGGGCCGCGCAGCAGGAACCATTTGATACCGGGTTCGCGATCGAAGTCCATGACGATGCGCATCTTGGTGGCATCGCCCGCCATCTTGTAACCTTTTGCCACGAGCGGAGCGTCGGCGGCATTGGCATTTGAGGACAGGGCAGATGAGACCGCCAGCAGCAGCAAGAGGGCGAAAGCGGCCAGGATCCGGCCGCCGACACGACATCCCTTGTCTGTGAAGTCCGCCAATCCCATCTCTCTTCCAGTCGCTCCCGGTTTGGCGCCCGGCGCCCGGTCATTTCGTCCATATGCCGGTTAGGCCGCGAACTCGATTAACGATTGGTATCCAGAGAAGGTTAACCAAGCCTTTTCATGCAAGGCCGCAAGCCTGGCTTACGCTACGGAACGGCTTTTTGCCGGCATCGGAAATCGGGGTTGCCTTCCATCCCGCCAAATCATAAAAGCGATGGTGGATCACTGCAATCCTGGAACCGCCCTCCTCCGCAGCTTCTTGCTACAGGGTCAGATGTAAAGGCGGCTCCTTTCGCTTCAGGCGAAAAGGGTTCAGGTGATCGCGACGAATTTCGCAGGCGTGCTCCCGTGGCGGGGGAATCGCCTGCGTGAGGAAAACGGCCGGGTTTGTTCCCGCGCCGGCTCTGTATGAGCAAACAAGCTGGTCCGGTTCATCCGGGCTTTGGTTCAAAAGGTTCTGTTGGTGACGATGGCTTCAAGCGCAATCATGGAAAGGTCCGCATCAAACCGCGCCATTATGGCTGCGGGCGGCACCGCCATGGCGCTCAAGCGGCGGCCGACGGACGTTCAAATATCCGGCACCCACATCCCAGGCACGCAGCAGCAGGCTTTGCCTCGCAAGCTGCGGCTGACGGCTGCCGGGGGGAAACGAAATAATGCCCAACAAAATGCTGATAGACGCCTCCCACCCGGAGGAAACACGCGTTGTCGTCATACGCGGTAACCGTATTGAAGAATTCGACTTTGAATCCCAGGACAAGAAGCAGCTCAAAGGAAACATCTACCTAGCCCGCGTAACGCGCGTAGAGCCCTCCCTTCAGGCAGCCTTTGTCGAATATGGCGGCAACCGTCACGGTTTTCTCGCCTTCAGTGAAATTCACCCCGACTACTACCAGATCCCGGTCGCCGATCGTCAGGCACTGCTGCGCGCGGAAGCGCAGGAGGCCGAGGACGAAGAGAACGAGGACGGCGACGGCGATGATCGCCAGAGCCGCGATCGCGGACGGCGCGGTCGCAGGCGCGGCGGCAAGCCCCGCGACCGGGGCGAGCACAAGCGCGATGCTGCCGATTCCGGCGAGGCAAGCGACGCTGCCGACGAGACAGAAGAAGGCGCCGACGCTGGTTTCGAGGAGATCTCGCACACGTCCGAGATCATCGAACATGCGGCCGATACGTCCGAACATGCCGAAGCGTCCGAACATGGCGCGGATTCCGCCGAGCAGGACGAAGGCGAAACCCGCGAAGGCGGCCCGACGTCGATCGCCGCCTCGGTCGAGGCCGATGTGATTTCCGAAGCCGTTCCGCAGGCCGAACAAGGCAGCGAAGCGACCTCCGGCGACAATGATCGCGGCATGCTGGAAGAAGTGCAGTCCTCGCATCCGGACGATCACGAGGTCGAATCGGTCGGCGCCGAGGACGCGCTGGAGGAAGTGCGCAACCGCCGCAAGCCGGTGCGCCGCCAGTACAAGATCCAGGAAGTGATCAAGCGCCGGCAGATCCTCTTGGTGCAGGTCGTCAAGGAAGAGCGCGGCAACAAGGGTGCGGCACTGACCACCTACCTGTCGCTTGCCGGCCGCTATTCGGTGCTGATGCCGAACACGGCGCGTGGCGGCGGCATTTCGCGCAAGATCACCAGCGCGGTCGACCGCAAGCGCCTGAAGGAGGTCGTTGCCGATCTCGAAGTGCCGCAGGGCATGGGCGTGATCCTGCGCACCGCCGGCGAGAGCCGCACCAAGGCCGAGATCAAGCGCGATTACGAATATCTGATGCGGCTTTGGGAAAATGTCCGCAATCTCACCTTGCAGTCCACGGCCCCTGCCCTGGTCTACGAGGAAGGCAGCCTGATCAAGCGCTCGGTGCGCGACCTCTACAACAAGGATATCGACGAGATTCTTGTCTCCGGCGAGGAAGGCTACCGCGAGGCCAAGGACTTCATGCGCATGCTGATGCCGAGCCACGCCAAGGTGGTTCAGCCGTTCCGCGACACGACGCCGATCTTTGTGCGCAACGGCATCGAGGCACAGCTAGACCGCATGCTGCAGCCGCAGGTGACGCTGAAGAGCGGCGGCTACATCATCATCAACCAGACCGAGGCGCTGGTTGCCATCGATGTCAATTCGGGCCGCTCCACCAAGGAGCACTCGATCGAGGACACCGCGCTCCACACCAATCTGGAAGCGGCCGAGGAAGTCGCGCGTCAACTCAGGCTGCGCGATCTCGCCGGCCTAATCGTCATCGACTTCATCGACATGGAGGAGAACCGCAACAACCGCTCCGTCGAGAAGCGGTTGAAGGATCACCTCAAGAACGATCGTGCGCGCATCCAGGTCGGCCGCATCTCGCATTTCGGCCTGATGGAGATGTCCCGCCAGCGCATCCGCGCCAGCGTGCTGGAATCGACCATGAAGCCTTGCCCGCATTGCGGCGGCACCGGCCATGTGCGCTCCGATTCGTCGGTCGCGCTGATGGTGGTGCGGGCGATCGAGGAATTCCTGCTCAAGGATTCGCGCAGCCACATCACGGTACGGACGCCGGCGGCGACCGCACTCTACGTGCTCAACCACAAGCGCGGCACGCTGGTCGAACTCGAAAGCCGCTTCGGGCTGACGATCACCGTCGAGGCCGACGATTCGGTCGGTTCGCAGCACTATGCGATCTTCCGCGGCGCGCTGGCTGAAAAGCCGGAAGGCTTTGTCGAGGCGCGCAGCTTCCCGGCCTATGTCGAGCCGGAAGAGCCCGAGGACGAGATTGTCGTCGCCGAGGAGGAGGATGACGAGGCGCCGGTCCAGGCCGAACAGCCACGCCAGCAGCCGCAGCAACAACCCCGACCTGCTGCCGCCGGTGGCGAGGAAGGCGAAGGCCGCGACCGCAAGCGCCGCAAGCGCCGGCGTCGGCGCGGCGGCAAGGATCGCGATCGCGAACATGGCGCCCCGGCGGACGGTGCTTCCGTCTCGGCTCCGGCCGGCGAGTTTTCGGACCCAGACTCGGCCGCCAGCGACGGCGACACGGAAACGGACGACAACGCCCCTGTTGGTGTTGCCGAAACGTCCGAGACAGTTGAGGCTTCGGACGAAGGCCAAGGCAAAAAGCGCCGGCGCGGCAAGCGCGGCGGCAAGCGCAACCGCCGCGAAGACGGTGAAGGCGAGGCCGAGGCAAGTGCTGGCGAAGCAGCCGACGCGTCCGAAGGCGAAGTCTCGGCAACCGAGGTGATCGCCAGCGAGCCGGTCGTTGCTGCACCAGCCGAAGAGCCGGTGGCGCTTGCTCCGGCCAATGACGACGCGCCGAGCACGGAGAAGCCGAAGAAGCCACGTCGTGCCGCCAAGCCGAAGAAGGCCGCGGCCGAAATCGTCGCCGAAGAGCCGGCTGCCGAGGCGGAAGCACCGGTCGAGACGCCGGCCACGGCGTCCGACGAAGCAGCGGCTGTGGAGAAGGCACCGAAGGCCCGCCCGTCGCGGCGCAAGCCGGCGGCGGTGAATGCGCCGGTCGAGCCCGTGGTGTCTTCGACCGTAGCGGAAGAACCCGCGGCCAAGGCTGAGGACAAGACCGAGGACAAGCCGAAACGCGGCGGATGGTGGCAGCGGAAGGGCTTTTTCTAAGCCTTTCAGCCACCTGAGCTAGTTCTCTGACAAAAATCCCGCGCCGTCTCGAAGACGGCGCGGGATTTTCTTATCTGGCGTTATGCCGGATCGCGAAAGGCTAAAACGCTTCTTTGATTCCAAGCATGTCGTTGTCCCAAAACCGCTGCGCACTTTTGGGCGACATGCATCACGGCGCGAAGATCGACCAGTTCATCATCCTGGCCAGCTTTTCCAGCGCGATCGACCCCAGCTTGGAATTGCCGTTGGCATTGAGGCCCGGCGACCAAACGGCAAGCGAGGCCACGCCCGGCACGATGCCCAATATGCCGCCGCCGACGCCGCTCTTGCCGGGAATGCCGACGCGGAAGGCGAAATCGCCGGAGCCGTCATAGTGACCGCAGGTCAGCATCATGGCGCCGATGCGGCGTGCCCGCTCGGCCGACACCACGGAATGCCCGGTCGCCGGGTTCTTGCCGCCATTGGCGAGGAAGCGGCCTGCGAGCGCCAGCTGCCGGCAGCTCATGGCAATGGCGCAGTGGTGGAAGTAGACGCCCAGCGCCAGCTCCGGGGCATGGTGGAGATTGCCGAAGGATTTCATGTAGTTGGCAAGCGCGAAATTGCGATAGCCGGTGGCCCGTTCGGACGCCGCGACCTCGCGGTCGATGATGATCGTTTCGTCGTCGGCGAGGAATTGGATGAAGCGCAGGATTTCGCCGATCGCCTCGCGCGGCTGGTGACCGGCAAGCAGGATATCGGAAATGACGATGGCGCCGGCATTGATGAACGGATTGCGCGGAATACCGTTCTCATGCTCGAGCTGCACGATCGAGTTGAACGGATTGCCTGACGGTTCACGTCCTACCCGCTGCCACAGCGCGTCGCCGACATTGCCGAGCGCCAGTGTCAGGGTGAACACTTTCGAGATGCTCTGGATGGAAAAGGCCTGGTCGGCATCGCCGGCCATCAGCACGCGGCCGTCGTTGGTGACCGCTGCGATGCCGAATTTCTTCGGATCGACCTTGCCCAGCTGCGGAATGTAGGAAGCGACGTCACCGCGATCGGTGCGATCGGCCATTTCGGCTGCGACTTCGGCCAATGCCTGTTCAAGTTCCGGCATGTTGCTACCTCAACCAGCGTTCCATGCGCGTTATTGCCTCGACCATGTCGTCGTGGCTGCCGGCGTAGGAGAAACGCATGGTCCGATGCCCAGCCTGAGTGTCGAAGTCGCGGCCGGGCGTTGCCGCCACATGCGCCTCGGCCAGCATCTTTCGCGCGAAGGCCATGCTGTCATCGGTATGCCTGGTGACATCACAGAAGGCATAAAAGGCGCCGTCCATGGGCGCCGCCAGCGGAAAGCCGAGTTCCGGCAGGCGTTTCATCAAGAGCTCGCGATTCCAGGCATAGCGACCCTTGACCGCTTCCAGTTCCTCGGTCGCCCTGAACGCCTCGATCGCGGCGATCTGCGACAGCTCCGGCGGCGAGATGTAGAGGCTCTGGGCGACGCGCTCGACGGGCCGCACCAGGTCTTGCGGCAGCACCATCCAGCCGATGCGCCAGCCGGTCATGCAGTAATATTTGGAGAAGGAGTTGATCACCGTCACATCGCCGCCATAGGCAAGCGCCGTGGTGTCGGGGGCGGCATAGGCCAGCCGGTGATAGATTTCGTCGGAGATGACGGCGATGCCGAGCTCTTGTGCCGTCCTCACCAGAACCGCCAGTTCATCGGCCGGTATGACCGCGCCGGTTGGATTGGCGGGGCTGGCGAAGAGAACGCCTTTCAGCGGCTTTTCACGATGCGCGGTCTCGAGATGGCCGGCATGCAGGTAGGCGGCGTCGCCGAGCTCGATCTCGACCACGTCGATGCCGAGTGCGGCCATGATGTTGCGATAGGCCGGGTAGCCGGGTGCCGCGATGGCGACGCGGTCACCCGGATCGAACATCGCCAGGAAGGCAAGGTTGAAGGCGGCCGACGATCCAGTGGTTACCGCGATCCGGCCGGGCTCGATATCAAGCCCGTAATGATCGGCGTAGTGTCCGGCGATCGCCTTGCGCAAGCCTGCCAGTCCCAGCGCGTCGGTGTAGCCGATGCGTCCATCCTGCAGCGCCTTGGCGGCTGCGGCGCGAACCAGAACCGGTGCGGGATCGGAGGGCTGGCCGACGGCCATCGAAACAACCGGCACGCCCTGGGACTTCAGCCGGTTTGCCTCTGCCAGAATGTCCATCGCATGGAAGGGCTCGACATTGCCACGACGTGAGAGCGAAACGACCATTTAACCAGTATTCCCGATGACTGACGGCGCCAGGCACTGGCGCATGTGCCGCACAAATGCCCGATTGATGTGAGGATCACAAGTTGAGGAAGTTTCCGGCGCCGACTTTTCATCTTTCGCCCGCTCGTCTACCAGTGGAGCCATCATGTTGAGCCGACCCAGATCGACGATTGCCCAGGCAGCGCGCGTCTTCGCGACGCTTTCGCTTGGCGTTGCCGTTGCAATGGCGAGCTCGGTCAGTGCCTTCGCCCAGAACGTGCCGGTGGTGCGCGACGCCGAGATAGAGGCGCTGGTGCGCGATTACGCGCGGCCGATCTTCAGGGCGGCCGGCTTGGCGAATGACGGCATCGACATCGTTCTGGTCAACGACCAGAGTTTCAACGCCTTCGTCACCGGGCGCCGGCTGTTCATCAACACCGGCGCGCTGATGACGGCTGAAACGCCCAACGAGATCATCGGCGTCATCGCGCACGAAGCCGGCCATATCGCCGGCGGCCACCAGCAGAAGCTGCGCGACCAGCTCGAACGAGCCAAGACGATGGCCGTCATCGCGACATTGCTTGGCGCCGGCGCCATTGTCGCCGGTGCCACAACCAGCAGCCGCGGTCTCGCCGGCGCTGGCATGGGCGTGGCCGCTGGCGGCGGCGAGATGGCACAGCGCAGCATCCTCGCCTATCAGCGCACCGAGGAGATGACGGCCGACCGCTCGGCGATCACCTATCTCAACGCCACCGGCCAGTCCGGCATGGGCATGCTGAAGACATTCCGCCGCTTCCAGACCGCACTTTCGCTTTCGGGCGCCCAGGTCGATCCGTATCGGATCAGCCATCCGATGCCGCAGGACCGCATCGCCAATCTCGAAGTGCTGGTGAAACAGGACCCCAATGTCGACAGGCCGGACCCGCCCGCGCTGCAGCAGCGCCATGACATGATGCGGGTGAAGATCGCCGTCTACATGGAAGGCCAGGCGGCCGCGTCGCGGCTGATGCGAAAGATGCAAGGAACCCTCGCCGCGCAGTACGGCGATGCCCAGTCGACCTACCTGTTCGGCAACATCGCCGCCGCTCTCGCCAAGACCAATGCACTGATCAAAGCGCAGCCGAAGAATGCCTACTTCCAGGAACTGCGCGGCGACATCCTGATGAAAGCAAACAAACCCAAGGAAGCTGCGGACGCTTACGCCAAGGCGGTCAGCCTCGATTCGGCTCGGTCCGGTCTGCTGCCGGTGTCCGTGGGTCAGGCGCTGATGGCCGTCGGCACGCCCGACTCCCTCAAAAAAGCCGTCGTGCAGATCAACAATGGCCTCGGTCGCGACAAGGAAAATTCAGCCGGATATCGCTATCTGGCACAGGCCTATGGCGAGTTGGGTGACATACCTGGCGCGGAACTTGCCACCGCCGAAAGCCATTTCTATTCCGGCAACTACAAGGATGCGAAGATTTTCGCCATGCGGGCGCAACAGCAGATGAAACGCGGCGAGCCGCGCTGGCTTCGCGCCCAGGATATCATAAACTACAGGCCGTCAACCAAGATCAAGTGAACCTTCCGGTCGCGCGCCACGACATAGCCAGACCGGAAAACAGGTAGAAGGAACAGGAACGATGAAAAAGGCACTGCTGCTGGGCACCACGGGGGTTGCGGTCGCCCTGGCCATGCTGGCTTTCGGATTCGTTGCCGGAAACCCGCAGATCGCCAAGGCCGGTACCGCGCAGCCGGTCGAGACGGCGGCGGCCGATACCAAGATCGACCGCACCGAGGTCGAAGGCATCATCCGCGACTATTTGTTGAAAAACCCGGAAGTCCTCCTGGAGGTCCAGGATGCGCTTGAGGCCAAGCAGAAGGAAGAGCAGCGCATCGCTCATCTCGGCGTGATCAAGGATGCCAAGGACCAGATCTTCAACTCCGCCTTCGACGGCGTCGTCGGCAATCCCAACGGCAAGGTCACCATCGTCGAGTTCTACGACTACAATTGCGGCTTCTGCAAACGCGCCATCGACGACATGCAGGCGCTGACCAAGACCGATCCGGACCTGCGTTTCGTGCTCAAGGAATTCCCCATCCTCGGACCGGATTCGCAGAAGGCGAGCGTGGTCTCGATGGCCTTCCACCTGATGCACCCGGAAAAGTACGGCGAGTTCCACAATGCGTTGCTCGGCGGCCAGGGGCGCGCCACCGAGGCGGCGGCCATGAAGGTCGCGCTATCGCTCGGTGCCGACGAAGCGGCGCTGCGCGAGAAGATGAAGGACCCGACAATCAACGAGGCCCTCGCCAAGACCTACGATCTTGCCAACAAGCTGGCGATCACCGGAACGCCGTCCTATGTCGTCGGCAACGAGGTGGTGTTCGGGGCGCTCGGGCAGGAAGTGCTGGCAGAAAAGATCGAGGCGGCGAAAGCCGCGCTCTGATCTTGCTCGCCAGCTATTTCTCACGGGCACATTTCCGCCTGTTGTGGACAGTGAAAGAACGCACTTGCGCTCTTTCCGCGGGCGGCTATGCCCATTATAGAGGGCCCAGCGCGCCGGCTTGATGACGGCGCCGGGAAAGGTCGGCTTTTTGAAAACGGTTTTCGTCCTGAACGGTCCCAATCTCAACGCGCTCGGCAAGCGCGAGCCGGGCATCTATGGCGGCAAGACGCTTGCAGCGATCGCCGACGACTGCAAGCAGGCAGGCACGGCGCTGGGGTTCGAGATCGATTTCCGCCAGTCGAACCATGAGGGCGACCTTGTCGACTGGATTCAGGAAGCCGGCGACAAGGCTGTCGGCATCGTCATCAATCCGGGCGCCTACAGCCACACCTCGATTGCCATCCACGACGCCATCCGCGCCGTCGCACCGTTGCCGGTGGCCGAAGTTCATCTTTCCAACATCCATGCGCGGGAACCATTCCGCCACGTCTCCATGGTCGCGCCGGTCGCCGTCGGCATGATCTGTGGCTTTGGGCCGCTCGGCTATACGCTGGCGCTACAGGCGCTGGCCGCACGCCTATGACCGGCCAACAAACAGAAGGCTCGAAAATGTCGATAAAGAAGACCGGTGTTGACCAGCAACTGATCCGCGATCTGGCGGGCATACTGAACGACACCAACCTCACCGAGATCGAGGTTGAACTGGGCGACCTGAAGGTGCGGGTCTCGCGGCAGGCGCCAGCTGTTCATGCAATCGCAGCGCCGCAGCAGGCCTATGCGCCGGCAGCAGCGCAAGCTGCCTCCGTAGCTCTGCCCGTTGTGGCAGATATTTCCAAGAACGCAGTCACCTCGCCGATGGTCGGCACAGCCTACCTGGCGCCGTCGCCGGACGCCAAGGCATTCATCGAAGTCGGCCAGAAGGTCAAGGAAGGCCAGACGCTGCTGATCATCGAAGCAATGAAGACGATGAACCAGATCCCCTCGCCACGCGCCGGCACGGTGACCGCGATCCTTTTCGAGGATTCGCAGCCGGTCGAATATGGCATGCCGCTCGTCGTGATCGAGTAGAGCGGGCCTGATGTTTCAGAAGATCCTCATCGCCAATCGCGGCGAAATCGCCCTCCGGGTGCTGCGCGCCTGCAAGGAACTCGGCATCCAGACGGTGGTGGTGCATTCGACCGCCGATGCCGACGCCATGCATGTGCGGCTCGCGGACGAGAGCGTCTGCATCGGTCCGCCGCCATCGCGCGACAGCTATCTCAACATCCATCAGATCGTTGCGGCCTGCGAAATCACCGGCGCCGACGCCGTGCATCCGGGCTACGGCTTCCTGTCGGAGAACGCCAAGTTCGCCGACATACTGGCCGCGCACAACATCACCTTCATCGGTCCGTCCGGCGACCATATCCGCATCATGGGCGACAAGATCGAGGCCAAGCGAACCGCCAAGCGCCTCGGCATTCCGGTTGTGCCCGGTTCGGACGGCGCCGTCACCGACCAGAAGGAAGCCAGGCGCATTGCCTCCGAAATCGGCTATCCCGTGATCATCAAGGCATCGGCCGGCGGTGGCGGTCGCGGCATGAAGGTCGCCCTCACCGAGGCTGACCTGGAGATCGCCCTGCAGACGGCGAGCACGGAAGCCGGTGCCGCCTTCGGCGACGATGCCGTTTATATCGAAAAATACCTGGAAAAGCCGCGCCATATCGAGGTGCAGGTGTTCGGTGACGGCTTTGGCCGCGGCGTGCATTTCGGCGAGCGCGACTGTTCCTTGCAGCGCCGCCACCAGAAGGTCTGGGAAGAGGCGCCCTCGCCCGCCCTCAATGCCGAAGAGCGCGCCCGCATCGGCGGCATCTGCGCCAAGGCCATCGCCGATCTCGGCTATTCCGGCGCCGGCACGATCGAGTTCCTCTACGAGAATGGCGAGTTCTACTTCATCGAGATGAACACGCGCCTGCAGGTCGAGCATCCGGTGACGGAAGCGATCACCGGCATCGATCTCGTGCATGAGCAGATCCGCGTCGCCTCGGGCGGCGGCCTCTCGGTGAAGCAGGAGGACATCAAGTTCAACGGCCACGCCATCGAATGCCGCATCAACGCCGAGGACCCGCGCACCTTCACCCCCTCGCCGGGCACGATCACCCATTTCCACACACCGGGCGGCTTGGGCATCCGTGTCGATTCCGGCGTCTATTCCGGCTACAAGATCCCGCCCTACTATGACAGCCTGATCGGCAAGCTGATCGTGCATGGGCGTAATCGTGTCGAGTGCATGATGCGCCTGCGCCGCGCCCTGGACGAGTTCGTCGTCGATGGCATCAAGACGACGTTGCCGCTGTTTCGCGATCTCGTCGGCAATGCCGACATCGCCAATGGCGATTATGACATCCACTGGCTGGAAAAATACCTGGCCAAGGAAGACTAGCGCGGAGACGCGATGACCCGCCCCTACGCGCCCGGCTATCGCATCCCCACCGACCTGTTGCTCAAGGCATACGCCTCGGGCGTCTTCCCGATGGCCGAAAGTGCCGGCGACCCGGAGGTGTTCTGGGTGCGGCCGGAGACGCGCGGCATCATTCCGCTCGATGGTTTTCACGCGCCGAAAAGCCTCAGGAAAACGATCAGGAAGAACCCCTTCGACATCCGTTTCGATTTCGATTTCGAAGCGACCATCGACGGCTGCGCCGAAAAGCGCGTGGAACGGCGCTCGACCTGGATCAATGCGCCGATCCGCGAAGCCTATGTCGAGTTGCATCGGAGAGGCCATTGTCATTCGGTCGAGGCGTGGCGCGAGGACCGGCTGGTCGGTGGCCTCTATGGCGTGTCGCTCGGCCGGGTGTTTTTTGGCGAGAGCATGTTCGCCAGGGAGACGGACGCTTCCAAGACCTGCCTTTTCTATCTCGTGGAGCGCTTGAAGGCACGCGGATTCGCGCTGCTCGATACGCAGTTCACCACCGAGCACCTCAAGCGTTTCGGCGCCGTCGACGTGCCGCGCGGCAAATATGAAAAGATGCTGGCCGACGCGCTGAAGGGCGAGGCCGTATTCTATCCCTGACGCCCAATTCTATCCCTGAAGATTGAGCCTACTTCCCAGTGGCGGCTTCCAATGGCGTCTGCGAATGGAACATCATCTTCCAGCCGTTGACGCGATGGACATAGCCGGTGCTGACCAGCGCGGCGTAAGGTTCGCCGTTCTCGCGTGTCGCATGTGCCTCGTAGGTCAGCATGATGATGTCGCTGCCCGGCTCGATAATACCCTTGAGGTCGATTTTCAGGTCGCGCCAACGGTTGGGCTTGGTTGCGGTCTTGGCGAGATCCGCATTGTCCATCGCCTGTGCCATCTGCGGAAACGCCACCAGGCATTCGGTGTCGGCATTGGCCGCATAGTAGGCCGCGTCGCCCGTCCAGAATCCCTTTTCGAGTTCCAGCAACTCTGCCTTGCCGGCCGTGATCCGCTTGCTGTCTGACATCGGAAGATCCTCCCTGCGCATAAATGCGCGCTCATCCGTGCCCCAACGTATGGTGGCCAGGACGGTTCCGGGGGATCAGTTGGTGTCGGTGGTATCGGGTTCCGAAGCGTCCGGCTCCGTCACGCCAGGCTCTGTCACGTCCGGAGCGGTCGCGGCTTTCGGTTTGGCCGCGGCGGGCTTGGGCGCCTCGGCTTTGGTCGAGTCTGCCTTGGCGCCATCGGGCGCCGGCACATCCGACTTCTGCTTGCAAGCCTTCAGCCAGACGTCATAGACGGCATGCTCGACGGCATTGAGGCCGGGGCTTTCGGCAAACATCCAGCCGGTGAAGATGCGGCGGATTTTGCGGTCCAGCGTGATCTCGTCGACCTCGACGAAAGAATCGGTCTTCGGCTCTTCGGTCTGCGGCCGTGAATAGCAGACGCGCGGCGTCACCTGCAAAGCACCGAACTGCACCGTCTCGTCGATATAGACATCGAAGGTGATGATGCGGCCGGTGATCTTGTCGATACCGGCAAACTCGGCAACGGCATTGGTAACCCGGTCCGCTCCCGCGGGCGGCGCCGGCGCGGGTGCCGCGGGCTCAGGCGAAGCGGCGAAGGCCACGGTGCTGACGGCAAGACCGGCGGCTAGCGCCAGACTGGCCGATATTGAGTAAGAAAAGCTCATGCAAAGATACCGGTGGTTCGCGCCCGGGTGATTCTGTCGATCGCCAAGGCTAGTCGCCGTTTTCTGATCAGCAAGCAGCTAAACACCAATTGTGGCGATAAAGGACCGGCTTGCACCCTGTCGCTACGACCCGGGTGTCCAGGCATCGTAGTCGCCGGTGACCTGCGGGCGATGCTGATTGGTCAGCACCGAGCCCTTCGGGCGATAGGCCGCCGGGCTGCCGGTCAGATTGGGCTGATGCGGCTTCTGCCAGTCGCGCGGCTTGTAGTCCTCGCTGGACGGCGCAACGTCGACGCGGTGGTGCATCCAGCCGTGCCAGCCGGGCGGTATCGCCGAAGCTTCCGAATAATTGCGGTAGATGACCCAGCGGCGCGTGCGGCCTTCCGAATCGATGCCGCCTTCGTAGTAGAAATTGCCGGTTTCGTCCTGGCCGACCTTCTTGCCGTACCGCCAGGTGTGCAGGCGGGTTCCTATCGTCTGGCTGTTCCACCAGGTGAAAAACTGCGTAAGGAAAGTCTTCATTTCAAAACCCTCGCGCCGGCAGCGCCCGTTTTCCTGCTTATGGCGTCAGGCCTTGCCGAAGGCAAGGCTTTTGCCACGGCGTGCGCGCAAATGGCTTGCCGGAAACCCGACACAAGCCTGTGATCCTGCCGGTCGCTGCATGCACGCTTGCCAAGCCTTTACGGTATTTCTAAAGCTCTGCGCGCCCATGCCTGCATCCAGCCCGGCTTGAAGCCAAAGGAGGTGACGATTGGCCACGGAATTGCCTACCACCGACATTCGCATCAGCGCCGAGGCGATTCGCCACCGCAAGGGCGGCACGCCGATCGTTTGCCTGACCGCCTATACCTATCCCATCGCCCGTCTGCTCGATCACCATGTTGACCTGCTTCTGGTCGGCGACAGTGTCGCCATGGTCCTGCATGGCCACAAGACGACGCTGGGCGCCTCGCTAGAGATGATGATTGCGCATGGGCAAGCGGTGATGCGCGGCTCGGCCAGGGCCTGCGTCGTCGTCGACCTGCCGGCCGGCAGCTATGAGGTCACGACGGCGCAAGCCGTGGCCTCGGCGCGGCGGGTCGTCGACGAAACCGGCTGCCAGGCGGTGAAGCTCGAAGGCGGCCTCGACATGACCAGCCAGATCGAGGCCATCGTCGCCGCCGGCATTCCGGTGATGGGACATATTGGCCTGCAGCCGCAATCGGTCGAGAAGGACGGCGGCTACAAGATCAAGGGCCGCACCGAGGAGGCTGTTGCGGCATTGCTTCGCGATGCGCTCGCCGTCGAGAATGCCGGCGCTTTCTCGGTGGTCATCGAAGGCACGGTCGAGAGGGTCGCCGCCGATATCAGCCGCCGCATCGCCATTCCAACCATCGGCATCGGTGCCAGCGGTGACTGCGACGGCCAGATCCTGGTCATCGACGACATGGTCGGGCTGACCGTCGGTCGCGTGCCGAAATTCGTCAAGGAATACGCGGACCTGCGCAGCGTGATCTCGCATGCAGCTGAAACCTATGCAGCCGAGGTGCGGGGCCGGACATTCCCCGGCCCCGGCCATGTCTTTTCGGCGACAAAGAACAGGGATGACGCATGAGCCAACCCGTCGTCGTCGACAGCGTGGCCGCACTTCGCGCGCAAATCCGGGACTGGCGGCGCGACGGCCTTCGTGTCGCCATGGTGCCGACCATGGGTGCACTGCATGACGGACACATCTCGCTGGTCAGGATCGCGCTCCAAAAAGCCGAGCGCTGCGTCGTGTCGATCTTCGTCAACCCGACGCAGTTCGCGCCGAGCGAAGACCTCGACAAGTACCCGCGCCAACTCAGCCGCGACCTCGACCGGCTGGGCGCGGCAAAGGCCGACCTTGCCTTCACACCGACGGTTGGCGAGATGTATCCTGCCGGCTTCGCCACGAAAATCTCGGTCGGCGGCCCCTCCGCCGGGCTTGAATCGGACTTTCGGCCGACTTTTTTCGACGGCGTCGCCACCGTGGTGGCAAAGCTCCTCCTGCAGGCAACGCCCGACTGTGCGGTCTTCGGCGAGAAGGACTACCAGCAGCTTTGCGTGGTGAGGCAGCTCTGCCGCGACCTCGACCTGCCTGTCGAGATCATCGGCGCACCGACGATCCGCGACGCGCATGGTCTCGCCATGTCGTCACGCAACGCCTATCTCGATGAGGCCGAACTGAAGATCGCCCGCCAGCTCAACGTGATATTGCGCAATACGGCTGCGGCCCTGGCGGCAGGCGCCGGCCAGAGCGACGCAACCGAAGAGGCCAGCCGCGCCCTCATCGCCGCCGGTTTCCGCGAGGTCGACTATGTCGAGGCACGCCAAAGCCTGACGCTTGCACCATGGCGTCGAAACCGCGAAGGGCGTCTTCTTGCGGCAGCATGGCTCGGCAAGACGAGGCTGATCGACAATGTGGAGGTTCCCGCTGCCTAGCGAGAAGGCTTCGGCCAGATAGACACGGACCGCGACCAAGGTCGATGGTCCCGCACTCCCGGCGGATTGCCGCCGCGCCTAGCTCTCGCTCTTTTGTCCGCCGGCCCTGACGATCAGGTGTCCCGCCACGATCCCAACCACCCCGGCAAGGGCTTTCACCAATGCATCGATGAGGCGTGCATGGCGACCGGGATCAATGAGCTGAAGCAGTTCCAGCATGCCGGCGGTCACAGCCACAAAGATCACGACCTGATACAGTCGGTTGGGAAAGCCGATCGCCAGGGCGAAGCCCAGCAGGACATAAGCCAAGGCACGCTCGACATTCGCTTCGGCGAGGTGCGGCCGCATCTGGATCGGCGACAAGGTCGCGAAAATGATGATGGCGAGCAGCGCCAGCGCTGTAATGCGGGACAGTTTGGTCATGCCCTTGCATATCCGTCGTGAGCCGGCACAGCAAACGCCGCGATGACGCATGGCTTGATCGCTCTATTCATCCCGGTGGTCTATCCCAGCGGTTTCTCGAAACTCAGCGTCGTCGGCCTTGAGGTATCACGGGACTCTTCCGCGGCACTGACAGGCAAGAACCCTTTCGACCGATAGAAGGCGATGGCACCGGCATTGGCTTCCTCGACCTCGACGCGCAGCGTTCGCGCTTCCGGGAAACTGGCTTCGACCTCGTCGAGCAGTGCTTGCCCGATCCCCCGCCGCTGACAGTCCGGATGGACGTAGAGCTGGTTCAACAGGATGATTTTCGCATCGGCGGTGGCGGCGGCGAAAGCCATGCCGCCGATCCGCTTGCCGTCATCGGCCACCAGGAATTCCGAGTTGGGCCGCGTCAGCCGCGAGCGGAGCGAAGCGATCGAGTGCCATTCGTCGGTGATCTCGGCGACTTTGGCAGCGCCATAAATGGCGTCATAGGTCGCATGCCACGTTTCCACCAGCAGCGTCCGCACAGCGGCAAGGTCGCGTTCACCTGCGGTGCGGACGAACACGGCGCTACTCGATGCCCAGCTTGGCCTTGACGAGGTCGTTGACGGCTTGCGGGTTGGCCTTGCCGCCGGTCGCCTTCATTACTTGGCCGACGAACCAGCCGGCCATGCTCGGCTTGGCGCGCGCCTGTTCGACCTTGTCAGGGTTGGCGGCGATAACGTCGTCGACGGCCTTCTCGATGGCGCCGGTGTCGGTGACCTGTTTCATGCCACGGCTCTCGACCAGTTGGCGCGGGTCGCCGCCCTCATTCCAGACGATCTCGAACAGGTCCTTGGCGATCTTGCCGGAGATGGTGCCATCCCTGATCAGATCGATGACCGCACCGAGCTGCTCGGGCGAAACCGGAGCGTTTTCAATGTCTTTTCCGGCCTTGTTCAATTGCCCGAGCAGATCGTTGATGACCCAATTGGCGGCAAGCTTGCCGTCGCGGCCGGCGGCCACCTTTTCGAAATAGTCGGCGATCGGCTTTTCCGAAACCAGGATCGAGGCGTCATAGACGGACAGGCCGAGCGACGCGATCAGCCGCGCCTTCTTGTCGTCCGGCAGTTCCGGCAATTCCTTGGCCAGCGCATCGACATAGGCCTGGTCGAATTCCAGCGGCAAAAGGTCGGGATCGGGGAAGTAGCGGTAATCATGCGCCTCTTCCTTGGAGCGCATCGAGCGCGTCTCGCCCTTGACGGCGTCGAACAGCCGCGTCTCCTGATCGATCTTGCCGCCATCCTCGAGAATGGCGATCTGCCTGCGCGCCTCGTAGTCGATGGCCTGGCCGATGAAGCGGATCGAGTTGACGTTCTTGATCTCGCAACGCGTGCCGAACTCGCCGCCCGGCTTGCGCACCGAAACGTTGACGTCGGCGCGCATCGAACCTTCGTCCATGTTGCCGTCGCAGGTGCCGAGATAGCGTACAATGGTGCGCAGCTTGGTGACATAAGCCTTGGCTTCGTCGGCCGAGCGCATGTCCGGCTTGGAGACGATCTCCATCAGCGCCACGCCGGAGCGGTTGAGATCGACATAGGACATGGTCGCATGCTGGTCGTGCATCGACTTGCCGGCATCCTGCTCCAGATGCAGCCGCTCGATGCCGACCTCGATGTCCTCGAATTCGCCCTGGCGGTCCGGGCCGACCGAAACGATGACCGTGCCCTCGCCGACGATCGGCTGCTTGAACTGCGAGATCTGGTAGCCCTGCGGCAGGTCGGGATAAAAGTAGTTCTTCCGATCGAAGACCGACTTGTGGTTGATCTGCGCCTTCAGCCCCAGGCCGGTACGGATCGCCTGCTTGACGCACTCCTCGTTGATGACCGGCAGCATGCCCGGCATCGCCGCATCGACCAGGCTGACATTGGCGTTAGGCGGCGCGCCGAACGCGGTCGATGCGCCGGAAAACAGCTTTGCTTCCGAAGTGACCTGCGCATGGACCTCGAGGCCGATGATGATCTCCCAGTCGCCGGTTGCGCCGGGGATCAGGCGTTTTGCGTCAGGAGTACGGGTGTCGATAAGGGACATGGCGGCCTGCGAACTGGAATGATGGGAAGCTGCATTAATGCACATTCTGATTTGCAACTTCGCTAGTGCAAACCGCCAAAAGAGACAAGCGCAAAGCCACGGACTGGCCTTTTCAGCCGCGTTCGCCTATAGGACGCTCATTCCAATGGAGAGTGGATGTCCACTTACGCTCAGTCCCGGTAAGGCCCTGACCTCCTGGCGAGGCAGGGCAGAAAACCGAAACCCCGTGCCGCGAAGCTTCGCGGCGGCGGCATTTTTTGTTTTCCCGGAAAACTCTCACATGGACATTTCGCGCATAGAACAGCGCATCCTGCACCTGCTCGCGCAGGGTGGACGCATTGAAATCGAAAAGAACGAGAAAAAGCGGATCGCCTCCGTCAAATGCCTGACCCGCGACGGCTGGCATTATCCGGGCGTCGATCTCGATATGTTTCGAAAACTGAAGCGTAAGAACGCGGTTTCTTCGTCGGGAGGCGGCCCTTACCGCATCACCCGGCGCGGGCTCGCGCTCGTCCGCTCCGAACTCGACAACAGGTAAACCACGGCTCCGCCGGTCGGTTCTCCGGCCGGCGGTTCGCCTCGCCGCTCAGGCGGTGGCGATATAGGCCCTGATCTCGTCGGCCTCGCGCTCGACATCCTCGATGCGGCGCTTGACCACATCGCCGATGGACACGATGCCATCGAGCATGCCGTCCTTCTCCACCGGCAGATGGCGGAAGCGGCCTCGGGTCATGATCTCCATCACCTCGTTGACGGTGTGATTCTCGTTGCAGATCTTCACCTTCGGCGTCATTGCCGAGCGCACGGCGATATCCAGCGCGGCTCCACCTTCGCGGGCGACAACCCGAACGATGTCGCGCTCTGACAGGATGCCGACGATCTTGCGATCGCCATTGGTGATGACCAGCGCACCGATCTTGTGCTCTGCCAGGATGCGGATGGCTTCGCTAAGCTTTTCGTTCGGCCCGAGCGTCAACACGTCATGGCCTTTTCTCTCGAGAATTGCCTTCACCGTCATGGCGTCCTCCTCTGCTTTGCCTGCCGGTTCCTGCCCTGACCGGCCTTCACGTAAGAGTGAACATCGTGCGCCGTGATCGGTTGCATTTCAAGTGCGGTGGTCGGTCGTCTCCCATTCAGGCGCCTGCCATCGCCTGTCGAACCAACGCAAGCCGAAGAAGCCCGCGAAAAAGCCGCCAATATGGGCCTCCCAGGCGATCTGACCATCTACCCCTGGGGCAAACCCGAGCAGGCCGGTGGCGAGATTGATGACCATCCACATGGCGAGGAAGATCACGACACCGCGCAAGCGCAATACGAATGCGATCGGCAGCACAGGGCCGGCGAAGGCGGCCTTGCCGGCCGAACGGTCGGTGCGGAAGCCGAAACGCGCCGCAGCCCCCATCATGCCTGATATCGCACCGGAAGCCCCGACCAGCGGCGCCTCACCATAAGGATGGATCGCCCAGAAAAGCGCGACCGAAGCCAACCCGGTTGCGGCAAAAAACAGCGCGAACCACAGCGTTCCCAGGCGGTTTGCCAATGGTGAACCAAACGCGGCGAGCCACACCATGTTGATGGCCAGATGCGCGAAACCGCCGTGCAGGAAAGCATAGGTGAACGGCCGCGAAAACAGGAACCAGTCGAAGCCGTATTGCCCGGTGTAGAGAACGGGGATGAAGGCCCCGTCATACAGCAATGTCATCTGCTGGGATTCGCTCAACACATATTGCTGCAACAGGTAGACGACGACGCAGATGCCGATCACCGCCAACACGACGGGTGGCAGGTTGAACACCGGCTCGCGCCGTCGTCGCTGCGCGTCGTCCATCTGTTCCGTGTCCGAAGGGTTTACCGGTTCGTTCATGCGCATCTGGTCCAGGAATTCCTGCGCGTCCTTTAGAGCAAGGATGTCCGGGTTGGAACAATTCTGTTTTCTCAACAGCGAACGCCCGGCACCGCATCGTCTTCATTTGCTACGAAACCGAAAGGAAGCGAAGTGGAAATGCTCCGGGATTTGAAAAACTCGCAATGAGCGTTCTCGGAAGCGATGGGCCTCCTCCCTAGAATGCGGCCAATTTCAAAGGGGTCTCCACATGATCAAGCATATTCTTTCGCTGGCGGCAGCCGCCGGCATAGCCGGTCTCGCCACCGCTGCTTCGGCGCAGGGCATATCCGGCGCGCCGGCACCCTTCGATAAGGGCGGCGTCAAGATCGCCGTCGTCAGCTTCCTCGGCTCCGGTGACTGGCTCCAGGCATTCGAGGCCGGCGTGAAGCGCCAGGCCGATGCGCTCGGCATCGAGGCCAACATCTCGCAGGCGCGCAACGACATCAACACCGAGCGGCAGTTGATCCAGCAGGCGATCAATCTCGGCGTGCAAGGCATCATCATCAACAACGGCCAGCCAGAAGCCATCAAGGACGTCGCACAGGCAGCGCTTAACGCCGGCATTCCAGTGGTGGCCTACGACACCAACCTCGACAACCCCAAGATCCCGCAGGTCGAGCAGTCCGATGCCGACATGGCGCGCCTCGTGCTCGACCAGGCGGTCAAGGACCAGGGCGAGAAATTCGACGGCGGCGTCCTCTATGTCGCCGGCTTCGCACCGCTCGACCGCCGTTATGCGGTGTGGAAGGATTTCGGCAAGAAGTACCCAGGCATCAAGGAAGTCGCCACCTGGGGCGTGGTCAACGACACCGTTGCCGCTTCGGTCGCCGACCAGACCAAGGCTGTGCTCACCGCCAACCCGACGCTTTCGGTCGTCTTCGCCCCATGGGACGAGTTCGCCCGTGGCGTGAAGCTCGCCATCGACGAGCTTGGCGTGGCAGACAAGGTGAAGATCTACGGTGTCGATATCTCGACCTCGGACATCCAGGCCATCCTCGAACCGAACAGCCCGTGGGTGGCGACGGCGGCAACCAACCCGGCCGTCGTCGGCGAGGCTTCGGTGCGCGCGCTGGCCCAGCTGATCGCCGGACAGAATCCCGGCCATTCGGTGCTGATCCAGCCGACGCTCGTCACCAGAAAGGACCTCGTCGACAACAACATCAAGACGATCGAGGACCTGCAGGCGAAATTCCCGGCCTTCAAGGACAGCGATGCCGCAAAGGCACCGTGGATCCCGGCGACGAATTGAGCTTCAGCGCCTTCACAAAATCAGCGATCCAAACAATCATCCCCCGGCCTGCTGGGGGATGATTGCGCCTGCCTCCGCCACACCACCCGCTGCGACAGGCAAAGTACGCCGGACCGACCTTTTGAAAGACAATTATGGTTTCTGTCCCCACCCCCGACTATTCCAGGAACATGCGCCTGATCGGTCATTCCGACCAAGGCGGGCGGCCGGACGGATTGCAGGTGATGGTGCATCGCGGCTTCGCCTATGTCGCGCATCCCTGGTCACAAGGCTTTTCCATCATCGATGTACGGGATCCCAAGAATCCGGGCGGGACGGTGTTCGTGCCCGCGCTGCCGAATACCTGGACCATCCATCTGCAGACGCATGAGGATCTGCTGTTGGTCGTCCATGCACGCGATCTGTTCGCCGACGCCGCTTTCGCGTTCGACGAGAAGGTCTACTACACCCAGTCGATCGGCGAGACGATCGGCACCGCGTCTGGTTCGGGCGCGGCGCGGACCTGGTCGGCCGGCATGGCCGTCTATGACATCTCGAAGCCGACGCAGCCTCGCCAGATCGGCTTCTTCCCGGTCGACGGCATCGGCATCCACCGCATCTGGTACGTCGGCGGGCGCTACGCCTACGTATCGGCGCTTCTCGACGGCTACAGCGACTACATCCTGCTGACGGTCGACCTTCAGGACCCGGCACGGCCAGTCGAGGCCGGTCGCTGGTGGATTCCAGGAATGCATCTTGCCGGCGGCGAGACACCCGGCTGGCCCGACGGCCGCCGCTATGCGTTGCATCATGCGGTCGTCGAGGGTGATACCGCCTATGCCTGCTGGCGCGACGGCGGGTTGACCGTCCTCGATGTCGCCGACCCTGCCCTGCCGAGGCTGATCAGCCACAGGAACTGGTCGCCGCCCTATGGTGGCGGCACCCATTCGGCGCTGCCGCTGCTCAAACGCGGCTTGCTCGTTGTCGCCGACGAGGCCGTGCTCGACCATGAGGAGGATGGGCGCAAGCTCACCTGGATCTTCGACATACGCGATCCGGCGAACCCGATTTCGATCTCGACCCTGCCGACCCCGGACGAGACCGATTACACCGCCAAGGGCGGACATTTCGGTCCGCACAATCTGCACGAGAACCGGCCGGGCAGCTTTGTGTCAGACACGCTGATCTTTGCAACCTACCAGAATGCCGGCGTGCGCGTTTTCGACATCTCCGATCCCTATCGCCCAAAGGAGACCGGGGCGCTGGTGCCGCCGGCTCCCAGCCGCATGGTCGACAAACGTCCGAATCGGCCGCAAGTGATCCAGTCGACCGACGTATTCGTCGACGCCAACGGCATCGTCTATTCGCCGGATTACAATGCCGGACTGGCGATCATGGAATATGGCGGCTGACAATTACGACCGTGCCCCGTTGGCTTGCTTGCCTTTCCCAGTTCCCGCTCAACCTGTAACCGGCTGAACCAATTGTCCCTCACCGCCGCCCCCATTGCCGTCGCTGTCGCCGGGATCGAAAAATCCTTTGGCCCGACGCGCGCGCTCGCTGGAGCCGATCTTACCGTGGCAGCCGGGGAGGTCGTGGCGCTGATGGGCGCCAATGGCGCCGGCAAATCGACTCTGGTGAAAATCCTTTCAGGCTCGCATGTACCCGACGCCGGAACGATCACCCTGGGCGGCAGGATCGTCGCCCTCGCCTCGCCCAGCGCCGCCAAGGCCGCCGGCATCGCGACCGTCCATCAGGCGACGGATCAGGCGGGGGCTGCCGGACTGACGGTCGCGGAGAATCTTCTGCTCGATGAACTTTGCCAGCCGGGCGAGCGCTTCTTCGTCTCGGCCCGGTCGATCCGCAGGCGTGCGCGCGCCATCGCGGCGCTGATCGATCTCGACCTGCCGCTCGACCGCGACTTCGTCGACCTGCGGCCGGCGGAGCGGCAATTGATCGCCATCGCCCGCGCCGTCGCGGCCAAGGCCTCCGTTCTAATCCTCGACGAGCCGACATCCAGCCTCTCGGCCACGGAAGCGGACCGGCTTTTCGCCATCATCCGGCGGCTGCGCGCGGGCGGCATGGCAATCCTCTACATCTCGCACAGGCTGGGCGACCTTGCCGCCATCGCCGACCGCGCCGTGGTCATGCGCGGCGGTCGCATCGTCGGCGCCTTTGCCAAACCGATCGATTTCCCGGCCGCCGTTGCGGCCATGATCGGGCGGACGCTGGAAGCCGCCACCCATGACGGCAAGATTTCGGCGGCCCCAATCATCGCCTCCATCAAGGGTGCGCAACTGATTCCCGGTGCGAGGCCTTTCGATCTCGATCTGCGCTCCGGCGAGGTCATCGCGCTGACCGGTACGCTTGGCTCGGGCAAGACCCGGCTGCTGCGCACACTTTTTGGTCTGGAAACGCTGGCGCAAGGCAGCTTCGTGCTCGATGGAAAACCGTGGCTTTCCAACGGGCCGGCGCGATCGATCGAAAACGGCGTCTTTATGGTCGCCGAGGACCGCTGGGCATCGTCGCTGCTACCGCCCGAGGTTCCCGGCGCCTCGATTGCCGGAACGATTGCCCTGCCACATCTGAGGCGCTGGTTTCCGGACGGCCTGCTGCGGGTCGCGCGCGAGCGCAAGGTTGCCGCCGAGGCGATCGCCCGGCTCGGCATCAAGGCGCGCGGCCCCGATGACAAGCTCGACGAGCTTTCCGGCGGCAACCAGCAGAAGGTCGTGCTCGCCCGCTGGCAGGCGGCACCTTGCCGGCTGCTGCTGCTCGACGAGCCCTTCCAGGGTGTCGACGTCGGGGCGCGTGCCGACCTGATCTCCGCAATCCGCAACAGCCAAAGCGGTTCCGCCACGCTGATCGCGACCAGCGACACCGAAGAGGCGCTGGAGGTTGCCGACCGCATCCTCGTCATGCGCGATCACTCCCTTCACGAGGCCGGTGACGGCCATGGCCCGCTGACCGACCAGATCGGCAAGGTCGAGAGCGAAAAGGCCGGAGAGCATCGATGACGAACCCGACGACGGTCCAGCAGGCCGCCCCGCGCACATCGCTTTTCCGCGAAACGCGCCGTTACGCGCTGTTCGTGCTGCTGGCACTGATGGTGATCGGCTTCTGGTACGCGCAGCCCGCCTTCATCCGCTCGGCCAACCTGTTCTCCATCCTGCAGGCGGTTTCGGTCGTGGCGATCCTCGGCGTCGGGGTCTCGATCACGATGTCGGCCGACGGCTTCGATCTCTCGGTGGGCAGCATCGCCGCCTCGTCGGTGATGGCGGCAAGCTATGCCATGGTCGTATGGCAGCTGGATGCGGCCCAGACCATGGGTCTGGTCTTGCTGATGGGCGCCTTCATAGGCCTCCTGAACGGACTGCTGATTGTCCGCATCGGCGTCCCCGATCTTCTCGCCACGCTGGCGACAATGTTCCTGCTCGCCGGCCTGCAGCTAATCCCGACCGGCGGCCGCTCCATCACCGCCGGCATGGTGCTGCCCGACGGCTCGTCCGTTCCCGGTGCTTACGATCCGGCTTTCCTGATCCTCGGCCGGTCACGGCTCTTCGACACCGTACCCCTGTCTGTCGTGGTCATGGCGGTGGTCGCCATCCTCGCCTGGTTCCTGATGGAGCGTACGCGCTGGGGACGCGTCTTCTATGCGATCGGCGGCAACGAAACGGCCGCGCATCTATCCGGCGCGCCGACCAAGGCATATCGACTCTGGGCCTATATCCTGTCCGGCACGCTTGCTTCGTTGGGAGGGCTGATCGTCGCTTCGCGTGTCGGCCGCGGCGACGTCTCGGCCGGCAACTCGCTCCTGCTCGATGCGGTGGCGGCCTCGCTGATCGGCTATGCCGTGCTCGACAAGCGTCGCCCGCATGTGATCGGCACGGTGGCCGGCGCAATTTTCGTCGGCGTCCTCCTGAACGGCCTCACCATGCTGAACGCGCCCTACTACACGCAGGACTTCGTCAAGGGTGTCGTGTTGGTTGGCGCTCTGGCGCTGACCTTCGGCCTTGGGAAGAAGCGATAGTTCACACCAGCCGACCACGGAACGCAGATTTTTCGTCGCATAGCGATCGGACGATGCCGCCTTAGCGACCGCCGGGATGGTTGCCAGCACTTGTCGGCAGGTAGAAATACACGCCCGCCGTTAACCCCGAATCGCCTGGCGCGAATCAAAAAAGAAGCCGTTCAAGGTTTCCCCTGAACGGCTGGTCGAGCCCCCTGCTCCCCTAAAACTCTGACTGAAGTGCTGCCGATCGTCGCGAAACGACCGCTTCTGGAGTGGTTTTTGTTTGCCACGGGGCTCGCTTCGACGCAACGTAAACCACTTGTTAACCTTAACGGCCCCGACCCGTGAACAAGTGTTAACGACGCTGGCACGCTTCCTGCTCCGCAACGCATGTAGGTCATCGGAGGGCGCCCTTCTGTTCACCGATGGGACATCAGACGACAGAATGCGCGGAGCAGCATAGCATGAACCAGAATGGATCGATCACGCTGTTCCAATATTGGAACCGTCTGCGTGACGGACGCCCTGCCCCGAAGCGTTCAGAGGTCGAGCCGGCCGACATCAAGTCGCTGCTGGCCGACACCTTTATCCTGGAGCGGGACACGCGCGGGCAAGCCGTATTCCGGCTCGCCGGCACCAGGCTTTGCGCCTGCTACGGCCGAGAACTCAAAGGGTTTTCCTTTCCGTCGCTGTGGCGTGAGAAGGATCAACGGCTCGTCTCGCGGCTGATCCACGGCGTCTTCGAGCAGAAGTCGGTCGTGCTCATCAGCTATGAGGGCTTCAGCCGCAACGGGCGCTCCAACAAGTTCGAACTGCTTGCCCTGCCGCTTGACGGCGGCGTCGAAAATCCACGCTGCCTGGGCGTCATCAGCGCCGTGGAGAAGCCCTTCTGGCTGGGTGCCGACCCGATCACCGACGCGTTGATCGATTCGATCCGCGTCATAGATCCGGAGAAGGAGCTCCTCAACAACCGCCCGGCGATCGATGTTCCCTCGCTCGTTCCCGATGAACTTGGAGCACCCGAGACGATCTCGGCGCTCGGCCGGGCGCGCCGCATCCGCCATCTCGTCGTCTTCGATGGCGGGCGCGAGGAATAGTCCGTTTGCGGCCTGATGCACGTCGCCCAAAACCGCGCCGCTGTTTTGGCACCACGGCCTGCAAAAAGGAAACCTTGGAGCGCCCGCTTTTTCCCTTTGTTAACCCGCTTTGTTGTACTTCTCTGATGAAGTTCCTCGCATCGGCGCGCGGGATGCCAAACGGGGTATAGGCAGTCATGAGGTCAGCGGCGGTCGACTATGCGCCGTCCCAAGCTGAAAGGCGTAACTTTCAGCGCGTCCGGGTCAAAATCTACGGACGCTTCATGCTGGAAGACCGCACCGAACACCCCTGCCAGGTCGTCGACATGTCACCGGGCAACGTCGCGTTTCGCACCGACCGCATCGGCATGCCCGGCGAAAAAATCATTGCCTACATCGATCATATCGGCCGCATCGAAGGTGTCGTCACGCGCACCTTGCAGGACGGTTTCGCGATGACCGTCATCGCGTCGGATCGCAAGAAGGACAAGCTGGCCGCGCAATTGACCTGGCTCGCCAACAAGCATGAACTCGACCTGCCGGAAGATCGCCGCCACGAGCGCGTCGCGCCGCGCAATCCGACCAGCGTGCTGCAGCTCACCGACGGCCGCCAGTACCAGTGCCGTATCATCGACCTTTCGCTCTCCGGCGCCGCGGTCGAGATCGACGTCAAACCGGCGATCGGCATCCAGGTCATGCTTGGCACCATGCGCGGGCAGGTCGTGCGTCATTTCGAGGACGGCGTCGCCATCGAATTCGCTGTGATCCAGCGCCCCGAAACGCTCGATTCCGAATTCAACACGCCACGCACCTGAGCAGGCCCGACAGCGACACTCCAGGAAACCGGCCCTTGTGGCCGGTTTTTTGTTTTCGACGCCATGACCGGCATGCTTAGCCCACTTTAGGCGGGGCTTGGGAGCCCTCCGCGCGCCGAGATTCGCGCCTCAAGATCCAAACGAATTAATACTCAAATGATTCAAATTTTATTTTTATTCTACTGGAGTTTTACTCAATATCTACTTCGCGCTTTTGCGTCAAATAAATCCACATGTGGCAATGTCTCCTTCGAACGGGGAGACTACAACAATGAAGAAAACGAGGGGCAAGCTGTTGCTGGTGGCAATGGCGATGCAGCTTTCCGCTTGGGGATCAGCATATGCCGCGGGACCGACCTATATGCACACCGGCGGACGCACCACCCAGCCTGTCGGTCATTATGAGTTCTGCCAGCGCAGTCCTGGCGAATGCAGCGAACGGACCCCGAAGGGTGCGCCGGTCGAACTGACCCGCAAACTGTGGGCGACGATCGTCAACATCAACAATTCGGTCAACACCCGCATCAAGCCGCGCACCGACATGGAAAACTACGGTGTCGAGGAATATTGGGCCTATCCGGCCAATGGCTATGGCGATTGCGAGGATTACGCGCTGGAAAAGCGCCGCGAGTTGATGGATGCGGGCGTGCCGGCCGGCAATTTGCTGATGACGGTGGCGCGCCAGCCGAATGGCGACGGCCACGCGGTGCTGACCGTGCGCACCAGCCTCGGAGAATTCATCCTCGACAATCTCGAGACCAAGGTCCTGTCCTGGACGGACACCGACTACACCTATCTCAAGCGCCAGTCGGACCAGAATTCCGGCGTTTGGGTGACGATCAATGACGGCCGCTCCGGCGCGGTCGCCAGCGTCCGCTAGAACAGAGCTCAAGCGCGCCGCGTGAATGCGAGGCGCTTCAGGAGAAACCCGGTCGAGTCCCCACCCTCCCCGTCCCCAACGACCGGGTGAAAGGAGCCGGCCCCGTCCCCGGGCCGGCTCCGCCATTTCTGGCGGAGGCTGCTCGTTAGACCTTCTTCAATCCCGCCTTGAAGCGCTTGCCGTTGGCGACATAGTGCGCCGCCGAGCCGCGCAACCTTGCCACGGCCGCGTCGTCCAGCACCCTGATCGCCTTGGCAGGCGAGCCGACGATCAGCGAATTGTCCGGGAATTCCTTGCCTTCTGTGACCAGCGCGCCGGCGCCGACCAGCGAATTCCTGCCGATTTTCGCGCCGTTCAGCACGATGGCGCCCATGCCGATCAGGCTGTTGTCGCCGATCGTGCAGCCATGCAGCAAGGCGCGGTGGCCGATCGTGCAGCCCTCCCCGATCGTCAGCGGGAAGCCGGGATCGGTGTGCATCACCGTATGTTCCTGCACATTGGTGTCGGCACCGATGACGATAGGCTCGTTGTCGCCGCGGATGACGGCGCCGAACCAGAAGCCGGCATTGCGCCCGACCCTGACGTCGCCGATCAGCGTCGCATCGGGCGCGATCCAGTTCGAGTCAGCATCGGTGAAGCTGGGCTCTGTTCCATCGATCGCATAAAGCGGCATTTCTGGTCTCCGAATCGTCTCAGCCTGGCAGCTCGAACCCTAGGAGACGGACCGTCCATGAGGCAATGGCAAGCACGACGACGCCCAGCGCCAAGGTCCACGCAATTGCCGTGCAGCCGCAGGACATCAGCGCCAACGTTGAAATGCGGCGTTGACGCCGAGCATCGATGGCATCGTTGACCAGCATGAAGGGTCCGGCACAGGCCGTGGCGAGCAGCGAGCGCAAGACATGTGACGGCGACACATAGGGTTCGGTGAAGGCGACCTTGCGGCCCGACGCCAGTTCCATAGCCGATCCGGCCAGCCCACAGGCCGTCAACCCGACGGCAAAAGCAAAGAGTGTGAGTTCCAGCGGTCCCATCTTAACTTTCCATTTACCATGAAATTGCACAGTCGTTCCATGCAGGCTGCAAGAGCCGTGCCGTGCGATGTGTGCCGCCCAGGGACACTGGAGGCGGACGGGCCGCCCGAGATCCGAGGACTGAGATGAAGCAGGCAGCGCTCGCCAACGAACTCACCGTGGTCGATTCCAGGCTGATGAAGCGGGTGCTCTACGGATTCGCGGCGCTGGCCCTGCTTTCGGCAGCGATCAGCCTTGCCGGCAAATGGTTTGGCCATTCGATCGCCATGGCCGGATACACCGACGACGCAACGGTGCACCAAGTGGTGATCGGCAACAATGTCATCACGGTCCCGGCCAACGCCATCCGTTTCGCCCAAGCCCGGCGCGACGGCATCGCCTCGCGGCTCGACCTCTATCTGCGCTATCCCCAGATGGACGGCTACAGCGAGCCGGCGCGCAACGATTTCAACCACACGGGCACAGTCAAGAGCGTCGTCTTTCTGTCCTTCGAACAGCAGATGATGTCGCGTGACATGAGTGGCCGCTTCACGCCGATCTACAGCGCGTTGATCACCCGACCCGGCATTGCCGGGCCTGGCGGCACGATGATTTATGGTTTCAACGAGAAATCAGGCTATCTGAACGAGGTGCTGGTTGTCGGCAATCGCCCCGGCAAGGAGCCGTTCGTGGCCCGTTGCCTGAGCGGGCCGAGTGCCGAGCAATCGCTGGCGCCTTGCGAGCGCGACATTCAGGTCGGCGACGAACTCAGCCTCACCTATCGCTTCCCAAGGGAGTTTTTGGGCGATTGGCAGGCGCTCGACGCGGCAATCGCCACTGAAGCCGGGCGCGTTCTGAAGGCGGGACGCTAAGAACGCTTCGAGGGAACCGGCTGGCCGGCCGCATGAGCCGACCGACCGCAAGATTTGCTGGCTCAGGCCAGATCGATGTCGAGAATTGCCATCGAAAAATTGTAATCGCCGTCGTCCTCGTCCTTGAAGACGATGCCGAGGAATTCGTCGCCGACATAGACCTCGGCCGAATCATCCTTGCGCGGCCGTGCCTTGACCTCAAGCTTGGGGTTTTGGAAGACGCGCTTGAAATAGGCGTCCAGCTTTCTGATTTCGTCCGGCTTCAACAGTCTTCTCCGATCATCGGGCTTGCTCGTTCAACGCGCTTCTGGCACGTCGACAATGGCGATGTAAAGGCAAGCGGCCTGATAAGGCGAGACAACCGCCCGCTCCTGCCCGCGGCCGGAATTCGACAGCAGACGGCGGCGCCGTGAAAATCAGATGTCGAAACTGACGACCTGATCCATCGTCTGCGACGGTAGAAGCTGGTCCATCTGGCGCGACGGCTGATCGCAGCCGGTCTCGCCGACGACGCGGGCCGGCACGCCGGCAACCGTCTTGTTGTGCGGCACCGGCGACAGCACCACCGAGCCGGCCGCGATCTTCGAGCAATGGCCGATTTCGATGTTACCGAGGATCTTGGCGCCGGCGCCGATCAGCACGCCATAGCGGATCTTGGGGTGGCGGTCGCCGCCGGCCTTGCCGGTGCCGCCCAGCGTCACGCCATGCAGGATCGACACGTCGTCCTCGATGACCGCGGTCTCGCCGACCACGAGGCCGGTGGCGTGGTCGATGAAGATGCCCTTGCCGATGCGGGCGGCCGGGTTGATGTCGGTCTGGAAGACCGAGGACGAGCGGCTCTGCAGGTAGAGCGCGAAATCCTTGCGCCCCTGGTTCCACAGCCAATGCGCCAGCCGATGGGTCTGGATGGCGTGGAAACCCTTGAAATAGAGCACAGGCATGATGAAGCGGTCGCAAGCCGGATCGCGATCGTGATAGGCCTGGATGTCGACACGCACCGTCGTCGGCCACTCCTTGTCGTCGGCCAGCATGGACTTGAAGGTCTGGCGGATGAGATCGGAGCCGATGTCCTGGTGCGCCAGCCGCTCGGCCAGCCGATGAATGACCGCCTCCTCCAGGCTGTCCTGGTTGAGGATGGTCGAATAAAGGAATGCAGCGAGCAGCGGATCGCGGTTGACAGCCTCCATGGCCTCGTCGCGGATCGAACGCCAGATCGGATCGACCGGCTTCAATGCGCTGTGTCGGGAAATGCTGATGCTGTTCATCGCCGTCTGGTCCTGCGTCCTGCCTGGCTTGCCTGTAGTGCTTGCCTGTTGCCTGGCCGCACATATAAGCCAGATCATAGCACGATTGAACTCAATTTTCCTTAGTGCTTTGTCAAATGGATTTGGTTCGCGGGAATTCAAGCAGCCATGGAAAACGAACCCTTGATCGACGACGCGCTGAAAAGCGAGCTTTCGGCTCTCTACCGGGCGCCAGGCCGCCACTATCACAACCTTTCCCATATCGAGGCAATGCTGGCGCTCGCTGGCGACTGTCGAGAATTGCTCGGCGACCCCGAGGCGATCGAAGCGGCGATCTGGTTCCACGATGCCATCTACGACAGCAAGGCCAAGGACAATGAGGCGCAAAGTGCGGCCCTTGCCGAGAAAGAGCTGGCGGGCCGCGCGGATCCTTCACGTCTCGACCGCATCTCGGCAATGATCGTCGCCACCGCCACGCACCAGGTGCCGCCGTTCGACGACGCGGCGGCCACACGGGACGCAAGTCTTTTTCTGGATATGGACCTGTCGATCCTGGGAGCCGCGCCGGACGGCTTCGACGCCTATGAGCGCGCCGTGCGGCGCGAGTATCACTGGGTGGAGGAGCCGATGTGGCGAGCCGGACGCAGTGCGGTGCTGAAGAATTTCCTCGCCCGCCCACACATTTTCCACACCGAGGAATTCCGGCAACGCTTTGAACGGCAGGCCCGGGAAAACATGGCGCGGTCGCTGGCGGCTCTCACCACAGGCTGAGGGCAGTCACGTCCCGCGTCCCTCGCCGTCCGCTCAGAGCGGATTCTCGGCATAGAACTCCAGCACGCGCTGCTTGAAGGTCTTGTCCCCGACGGCCAGCATATGATCCCGGCCCTCGATGTGAAAGGCGCTGGCGTTCGGCATCAACGCTGCAAGCTCGTCGGGCGAGCCGCCAATGTCGTCGGTGGTTCCGACGGCGACAAGCGTCGGCTGGGCGATGCGCGCGATATCCTGCTCGCTCAGCAATTCGCGCGATTTGGCGATGCAAGCGGCCAAGGCACGGCGATCGCTGCGGGTCTGGTCGGCGAAGGCGCGAAACGACCGGCCGCGCGGATGGGTAGTCGCGGCTGGATCTTCGGCAAGCAGGGCGGCGGCGATCGGATCCCAATCGCCGACACCGTCGACCATGCCGATGCCGAGACCGCCGAAGACCAGCGTCGCCACCTTGTCCGGATCGGACAGCGCCATGAACGCCGCGATGCGGGCGCCCATCGAATAACCCATGACATGGGCGCGCTCGATGCCGAGATGGCCGAGCAAGGCAGCGGCATCGGAAGCCATCTTGACCGGCGTGTAGTCGGCCTCCTCATAGCTCTTCGACGACGAGCCGTGGCCGCGATTGTCGAAGGCGATGGCGCGGTAACCGGCATCGTTCAGCGTCTTGAACCAGCCGGGCGATACCCAGTTGACATAATGGCTCGAGGCGAAGCCATGGATCATCAGCACCGGATCGCCCTCGCCCGATGCCGGCTGGCGGTCGAGGAAGGCAAGCTCGAAGCCGTCATGGGTGAAAGACTGCATCTGCGATCCCGCCTGTGTGCTCAACCGCCACCGCCATTTGGCGCATCGCCATTGTCGGCTGGTGGCATGCCGGGGCCGGATACCGTGCCCACGGCCGGATGGCGCAAAAGGTCGCCATACTCGATGCCGTTCCTGGCGGCAGTGCCGGCCTTGAGCTCGAGCACGAAGCGCACCGGTACGCCGGGCGAAATGACGGCGTCCGATTGCGGCTCGCCGTGCTTGACCGCCCGGATCTTGCCATCCTGGCCGACGAAAATCAGATCAAGCGACATTGGCGTGTTGTGCATCCAGAAGCCAACCTGCTGCTGAACCTCGAAGACGAACAGCATGCCGTGGTTGTCCGCCATGTCCTGGCGATACATCAAACCGGCTTCGCGCTCCGCGGCGGTGTCGGCGACTTCGATGGAAAAAGAGCGATCACCGCCTTTCGTCACCACGACCAATGGCGCCGGATCGGCCGGAAGGATCATCGCCCGGCTGTCCGCAGAGGTCGGCTTTTCGGAATAGAAGTAACCACCGGCGGCGGCGATGAAGGCAATCGCGCACATCGCGCCCGCGGTCAGCCAGTTCCTGTAAGCCATTCGAGATCCTCGGCCGGAAACGCCTTAATGCGAGACCGGCAAGGTCCCCATATCGGGGTGAATTTCGGCGGCCATAAGGCCTTTGTCGCCGCGCCCGAAACGAACCAGCACGACCTGCCCCGGCCGAAGCTCGGTGATACCGTAACGGCGCAAGGTCTCCATATGGACGAAGATGTCCTCGGTACCCTCGCCGCGGGTGAGAAAACCAAACCCTTTGGTGCGGTTGAACCATTTCACCAAGGCGCGTTCGAGACCGCTCTCCGGCGTCACCGCGACATGGGTGCGCTGCTCCTGCATCTCGGCCGGATGGACCGCGGTGGTGAGGTCCATGGAGAGCACCCGGAAGGCCTGCAATCCGCGGTCGCCATGTTTGACAAGGCAGACCACGCGCGCGCCCTCCAGGGCCGTCTGAAAGCCGTCCCTTCGAAGACATGTCACATGGAGGAGGATGTCGCCCGAAATGCCGTCATCCGGGAGGATGAAACCATAGCCCTTGGCCACATCGAACCACTTGATGGCGCCGGCAATTTCTCGCAGGTCGGCGGCGTCGCCGCCTTCGTCACGCTGCGGGGCGTCGCCAAGGGGTCCGTCCCGCCCCATGAAAGAGGCCTTTTCCCCCATAAGAATGCCCCCTCTTTTCAAGAACACCGCAACTGATTCTTGCCAACAGATTAACACTGCGGCTTCCGGTCTGTGCAAGACCTGCCGTGCCTTTTTTCACGGTTCATTTGGGCAATACCGGATTTGTTCTTTGCCGGCATTGCGCACCGCCGCACGATTGCCCTTTGACAGGGCCGACCCTATGTTGCGCCGCAACGCAATTTATCGAGGAAATCACATGCGCTATCTGCACACCATGATCCGCGTCACCGACGTCGATGCCTCGCTCGACTTCTACTGCAACAAGCTCGGCCTCAAGGAAGTGCGCCGCTACGAAAACGAGCAGGGCCGCTTCACGCTGATCTTCCTCGCAGCCTCGGAAGACGAGCAAAGCGGCATCGCCGACAAGGCACCGCTGGTCGAACTGACCTACAATTGGGATCCCGAAGACTACAAGGGCGGGCGCAATTTCGGCCACCTCGCCTATGAGGTCGACGATATCTACGCCACCTGCCAGCACCTGATGGACAATGGCGTCATCATCAACCGGCCGCCGCGCGACGGCAACATGGCCTTCGTCAAGTCGCCGGACGGCATCTCGATCGAGCTTCTGCAGAAAGGCCCGGCCAAGGCCAAGGCGGAGCCTTGGGCTTCGATGGCGAACACCGGAAGCTGGTAGCCGATCACGCTGTCTTGAGCGGACAATACCAGGCTGATGAGCCCGGTACCGTTTGGTTTTTCAGGGGCGGCGCCTATCTGTCCGGCTGAGGCGCCAGGCTTGGGCCGGTGCCCCGGCCACACAACAGGCGCTTGCCCAGGAGAATCCATGCCGACCAGCCATGCCGACGTCGCCACCGAACATGCCAGCCGCTACCTGCAGCAGCTGTGCAAGCACTGGGCGCATAAATTCCCGGTCGAGTTCGATCCCACCCACGGCACCATCGATCTCTCAATGGGCCGTACCGTCATGGATGCCGATGCGGCGACACTGCATATCACGGTGTCGACCGACGAAGCAGGATCGATCGAGCGCCTGGAAAGCGTTGTCGCCGATCACATCAAGCGCTTTGCTTTCCGCGAAGAGCTGACCTTCGACTGGAAACCCGCTCCGGCAGCTTAGGCGGCGACTTACTTCCCACCGGCCTGAGCAGCCATCTCCAGCAGCGCCTGCACCGAGCGCCAGTTGCGTGCGGTACCCGGCACTTTCAGCGTGCGCGGGATCAGCCCGGCAAACACCGATTTGCCCAGCCCGTCCGGTGCGTGCAAGTAGAGCACATCGCCCTTGATCTCGAAGCGTTCGGGGCCGGTGCACTTTTCGGTCAGCCGCGCCACCTCGTCCGCTGTCGGCTCGCGCTCCAGCACATAGGCGTGCAGCTTGGTATGGTCCCCGGCAACTTCCGGGTAAGGGTTTTCGTTCACCAGCCGCTCGAACCACGAGAGATCACGCACCATGATGCGCGAATAAAAACCCCATTTCTTCTCGAAGGCTGCTTCGATCTGTTTCGTCAACGTGACCGCTTCGCCCTCTTTCGCCCGGAACACGGCATTGCCGCTCTGCACATAGGTGGCGACATCGGAGAAGCCGAGCCCCTCGAAGAACGACCGCAGCTCCGCCATCTTGACGATGCGATTGCCGCCGACATTGATGCCGGAAAACAGCGCGACGAAGATTTTTCCCGGATCAATCATTTGATCCCGATCGCTCATATGATGAACCCGGCCAGTGTCTCGTTGTCGGTGATGTCCTGATACTGGACGCCCTCGGCCTCGAACTTCGCCTTGAGCAGATCGAAATTGCGGCGGTCCCTGGTTTCGATGCCGATCAGCACCGAACCGAAATTGCGCGCCGATTTCTTCAGATATTCGAAACGGGCGATGTCGTCGTCGGGCCCGAGCAGTTCGAGGAAGTCTCGCAGCGCGCCGGGCCGCTGCGGAAAGCGGATGATGAAGTATTTCTTCAGCCCCTCGAAGCGCAACGCCCGTTCCTTGACGTCCGGCAGCCGCTCGAAATCGAAATTGCCGCCCGAAACCACGGCGACGATGGTCTTGCCCCTGATCTCCTTCTTGGAGAAATCCTTGAGCCCATCGATCGCCAGCGCGCCGGCCGGCTCCAGCACGACGCCTTCGACGTTGAGCATTTCGATCATGGTGGCGCAGAGCCGGTTTTCCGGGATCAGCCGCACCGTGTCGGCCGGAAAATCCTTGAGATGACGCAACGGCTCGCGGCCGATCTCGGCCACCGCGGCGCCATCGACGAAATTGTCGACCTTGGCGAGCTTGAGCCGTTTCCCCGCCGCGAGGCTCTCGCGCAGGCTCGGCGCGCCGGCCGGTTCGCAGAAGACGAACCGTGCTTGCCTGCCCTGATCGGCGAAATAATGGGTAACGCCCGCGGCAAGTCCGCCACCGCCGACCGGCAGCATGACGATATCGGGCATGCGGGCGCCCGGCATCTGGTCTGCGATCTCGTAGGCGACGGTTGCCTGGCCCTCGATAATGTCCTTGTGATCGAAGGGTGGCACCATATGGGCGCCGGAACTGTCGGTGAATTCCAGGGCCGCGCGATAGCAGTCGTCGAAGAAATCGCCGACCAGTCTGATCTCGATGAAATCGCCGCCGAACAGCCTGGTCTTGTCGATCTTCTGCTGCGGCGTCGTCACCGGCATGAACACAACGCCTCGCCTGCCGAAATGGCGGCAGACGAAAGCAAAACCCTGCGCGTGGTTGCCGGCCGACGCGCAGACGAACAGTTCAGCCTCGTTGCCGGCCGCCAGTGTCTTGCGGAAGAAATTGAAGGCGCCGCGGATCTTGTAGGAGCGGACCGGCGACAGATCCTCGCGCTTCAACAGCACCCGCGCACCGGTCTTTTTCGACAGATAATCGTTTTCCTGCAGCGGCGTTTCAGGGAAGATCTGGCGGATCGCGGCGGCAGCGGCAGCAACACGGGAAGAGAAACTGTTCATCGGAAACCACCCTTGGGAAAGCCGCCTTGCGTTGCACGCTGTCCGCGGACCTCTATCATTGATCGGGTCGCGCACGTCGGTTGTTGAGCGCCCGGACAAGGTGCGGCGCGAGCCCGCGTATTGCATATCCGGCTACGCGGCGCCATCGTCCATCATGTGCGTCCTTCCGGGCGGAAATTTTGCGGAATACTTTCAGCTACTTGCGGGTGCATTCTAATGCCCCCTCGCACCGGGCGGCTTGAAATCGCTATCTCTGCGGGAATTGGAAGGCCGGCGGCGACGGCGCTTATTGCGCGGATCACGCAGGCGTTTTCCGCCATTTTGGCTTTCGCGCAACACTGCGATGCCCGCAGCGGGGCGCCGATCACATTTCGACTGGACATGACTTAGTTCTGCCGCACTCTGCCTGTCCGGGAGGTATCGTGAGGATAGACAGGCCTTTCGGCCGGAGTTGGAAATTCAGGCGTGCCTTTGAAGAAGATTTTTACCGTTGTCCTGGCCTTGTTCGTCTCCGGCTGCGCCGGCCAGCAAACACAGGAATTGCTGGGCAGCGCCATGGTGTCCGCGCCGGTGACGGAGATTGCCGGCAACCACTCGATCTTCATCGCCACGACGCGCAAGAAATCCGACGATCCCAACAAGGTTTTCGACGGCGAACGCTCGGCGACGCTGAACTATGCCCGCGTCAACGTCACCGTTCCGGGGCTTCACAAGACCGGCCAGATCGAGCGCCGCTCGCGCGGCAAGTCGGACGACCCGGCCAAATATTTCATGGCTTCCGAGGTCGTCGGCTACGACACGCAGCCGAAATTCTCCAGCGCGCTCAACGCCGACATCGCGGCGCGTGGCGGCCGCGTCATGGTCTTCGTGCATGGCTACAACACCGGCTTCGATGCCGCCGTCTATCGCCTGACCCAGATCGTCCATGATTCCGGCTATCCCGGCACGCCCGTGCTGTTTTCCTGGGCATCGGGCGCCAGGACCACCGACTACGTCTATGACAAGGAAAGCGCCAGCGCTGCCCGCGACCAGTTGGAGGTGACGCTCAGGATGCTGGAGCAGTCCGGCGCGCGGCGCATCGACATCGTCGCGCATTCGCTCGGAACCTGGGTCACCATGGAAACGCTGCGGCAGATGGCCATCACCGGCGACCGCGATCTCGGCGGCAAGCTCGGCGACGTGGTGCTGGCCTCGCCCGACATCGATGTCGACGTGTTCAAGAGCCAGATGCGGCGCTATGGCAAGCCCGACAAGCCGTTCATCCTGCTGTTGTCGGACGACGACCGCGCGCTGCGGCTCTCCGGCCTGATCGCCGGATCCCGGCCGCGCGTCGGCGACTACAAGGATGCCGCCGATCTCGCCTCCTATGGCGTGACGGTCGTCGACCTGTCCAAGGTCAAGGGATCGGACAGCTTCAACCATACGAAGTTCGCCGACAATCCGACGCTGGTGAAGATGATCGGCCAGCGGCTGCGCGAGGATGACGGCTTTGCCAGCGACCGTGACGTGACCGATCGTATCGGCCTGCTTGGACAATAGATGCGGTCCCGCGGTTTTCGCCGTGCCTGTTCACCACTGCGGATGTATCGATTCACTTTGAACTGGACCGCGCCGGTCTCCGGCCTTATCGGAATAGCCAGCGACGTCATGCGTTTGACGTCCCCCTTTGCGGGAGCCGGCGTATGACCATGCGTTCGAAGAGTTATCTCGTCGTTGCATTGACGCTCGCTGTCACCGGCTGCGCCGGCGGGAAAACGCACGACCTGCTCAACAGGACGACGGTCTCGGTGCCCGCTTCCGACATCGCGGCCACGCATGAAATCTTCGTCGCCACTACCCGCCAGAGGGCAACCAAGGATCCGCGACAGGTGTACGATGGCGATCGCTCGCTGACCACCAGCTTTGCCCGTGTCGACGTCACCGTCCCGAAAAACCATCAGGTCGGCGCCATCGAGCGGGCCAAGGGATCCGCGAACAGCAATCCGGCCAAGGATTTCACCGCCAAGGACGTCACCTTCTATGAAAGCGCGCCGCAATTCGCCAAGGCGGTCGGCGCCGACATTTCCATGCGCGGCGACCGTGCGCTGGTTTTCGTGCACGGCTTCAACAACGGTTTTGACGACGGCATCTACCGGCTGACGCAGATCGCCCACGACACGAAATATCCCGGCACGCCGGTGCTGTTCTCGTGGGCTTCGAGCGGCAAGACCACGGGTTACATATACGACAAAGAAAGCGCCAACGCAGCGCGCGACGACCTCGAGGCGACGCTCAGGATGCTGGCCAAGACCAAGGTCAAGAGCATCGACATCATCGCCCATTCGATGGGGACCTGGGTGACCATGGAGGCTCTGCGCCAGCTTGCCATCACCGGCGATCGAGATCTCGACGACAAACTCGGCTACGTCATCCTGGCCTCGCCCGACATCGATGTCGACGTGTTCAAGAAACAGATGATCCGTTACGGCAAACCCGACAAGCCATTCGCCATCCTGCTCTCGGCGGATGACCGGGCTCTCAAGCTGTCCTCCCTGATCTCAGGCGATAAGCCGCGCGTCGGCGATTACGGCGATGCGGCCGACCTCGCCAGCTATGGCGTGTCGGTGGTCGACCTTTCCCAGGCCAAGGGCGGTGACCGCCTCAACCACGCCAAATTCGCCGACAACCCGATGCTGGTGCAACTGCTCGGCGACCGGCTGCGGGCGCCTGCCGGTCTTGCCTCGGACGAGCCCGTCCCGACTCAGCTCAACAATCTCGGCCAGGGCCTCGGAAAGGCCGTCGGCTCGGTCGCCGAGATCGTCATCACCACGCCGTTCAAGGTGCTCACGATCGCCACCGGCGGGTGAGCCAGCGGGCGACATTGGCCCTAGGATTGTTGAGATTCGGGTCAGGCCGAGCCGAAAGTGGTGGTTTTCGAGAACCGGAGCGGAGCGTACTTAAGTACGTGAGCACCGGAAGCGCAGAAAATCGCTACTTGCAGGCCGGCATGGCCTGAATATCAACAATCCTAGACGAACAGATCGACCTTCTGGAATGTCGTCACGTCGATCAGGCCGACATCGGAAATCCTGAGTTCGGGAATGACGACCAGCGCCAGCAGCGAGTGCTGCATGTAGGCGTTGTTCAGCGAACAGCCCATCTTGCGCATCGCCTCGGTGAGCTTCTCCGCCTTGGCCGCGACGATCTCGGCCCGCTCGTCCGACATCAGGCCGGCGATCGGCATTTCGACCAGCGCCAATTCCTTGCCCTTGGAGAACAGCACGACGCCGCCGCCGACCTCGCCCAGGCGGTTTACCGCCAGCGCCATGTCCTGCTTGTTGGTGCCGACGCAGATGATGTGATGGGCGTCATGCGCGACGCTGGACGCCATGGCGCAGTCGCCCATATAGCCGAAGCCGGAAACGAAGGCGTTGGTGACGCCGCCCGTGCCCCGGTGGCGCTCGACCAGCGCGATCTGGCAGATGTCGTTGCGGCGGTCCATGGCGACCAGCCCGTCCTCGACCGCCAGATCGGCCTCCAGCGCGCGCGTCGGCGCCTGGTTCTCGATGACGCCGATGACGCGCACCCGCACCTCGTTGGCGCCTTTGGGAGCAACGATATCGAAGTCGCCGCCCTTCAGCTTCTTGCCAAGCTTGACGGTGTTCTTCGCCGTCTTCGGGTAATCATAGGCCGGAATATCGATTTCGAGCTTGCCGCCCTTGGCCAGCCTGACGCCGCGTGCATAGACCTCGTCGATGGTCATTGCGGCGAGATCCGAGACGATCAGCAGGTCGGCCAGCCGGCCCGGCGCGATCGAACCGATCTCGCGCTCCAGTCTGAAATGCTGGGCGGTGTTGAGCGTCGCCATCTGGATCGCCGTCACCGGCTTCAAGCCTTGGCTGATGGCGTGGCGCACCACGCGGTCCATATGGCCTTCCTGGACCAGCGTGCCGGAATGGCTGTCGTCGGTGCACAGGATGAAATTGCGCGGGTCGATGCCGCTCTCCGTCACCGCCTTGATCTGCGAGGCGACGTCGTACCAGGCCGAGCCCAGCCGCAGCATCGCCTTCATGCCTTGGCGCACCCGGGCAATGGCGTCCTCGGCGCGTGTGCCCTCATGGTCGTCCTCGGGGCCGCCGGCGACATAGCCATGGAACGGCAGGCCGAGATCGCGCGAGGCATAGTGGCCGCCGACCGTCTTGCCTGCATGAACCGTCGCCGCGATCTCGCCCGACATGACAGGATCATTGGCGGCGACACCGGGAAAATTCATCACTTCGCCCAGGCCGATAATGTTTTCCCAGGTCATCGCCTCCTCGACATCGGCGACCGTCAGCTCGGCGCCGGCATGTTCCAGCCCCGGCGCCGAAGGCACGCAGGACGGCATCTGCACATGCACGTTGATGGGCATGGCGACCGCTTCGTCATGCATCAGCCGCACGCCGGGCAGACCCAGAACATTGGCGATCTCGTGCGGGTCGATGAACATCGAGGTGGTGCCGTGCGGAATGACGGCACGGCAGAACTCGGTCACCGTCACCATGCCGCTTTCGACATGCATGTGCGCGTCGCAGAGACCGGGCACCAGATAGCGCCCGCCGGCGTCGACCACCGTGGTGCCCTGCCCGATGGCATGGCTGGCATTGGGCCCGCAATAAGCGAAGCGCCCGCCGGCAATGGCGATGTCGGTGCCGGCGATGATCTCGCCCGAATGGACGTTCACCCAGCGGCCGTTGCGCACGACCAGGTCAGCGGGCTTCCGCCCCATGGCGACATCGACCAGATGTGTCGCCATCTCGGTCCACGGTCTGGGTTTTGTGGGCGTTGCTTTCGTCATTGGCGATTCCTCGGTTACGGCCAGTCTCGCAAATGTCGGCGGGCGCCGCCAGAGCCGTCGGTCCGACACGCCGCGCAGGCCGGGCTTGTTGACTAATCCGGCTGGAAGGCGATGCTGACCGCGGACCGAACCATATGAGGGAAAAAACATGACCCGTTTTTGGAAAGTGTTCGCCATCGTCATCTTGTTCGCCGCCTCGAGCGCTTTTGCCGCCGCCGAGGAACGTTGGCAGACCTTGCCGGAGCCTGCGGCCATGCCCAAACCCGATCAGAGCGGATATGCGCCGGTGAACGGCATCCAGATGTACTACGCCGTTTTCGGCGCGGGCGACCCGGTGCTCCTCATTCACGGCGGCCTCGGCCACGCCGACATCTGGGCCAGCCAGGTGGCCACGCTTTCCAAGACGCACAAGGTGATCGTCGCCGACAGCCGTGGCCACGGCCGCTCCACCCGCACCGAGCAGCCCTATGGCTATGACTTGATGGCGTCGGACTATCTGGCGCTGCTCGATTACCTGAAGATCGACAAGATCGCGCTCGTCGGCTGGAGCGACGGCGGCATCATCGGTATCGACATCGCGCTGCATCATCCGGAGCGGCTGACAAGGCTGTTTGCGCAAGCCGCCAACGTAACCACCGACGGCGTCGATCCGGGCGTGATGACCAACAAGACCTTTGCCGCCTACATCGACCGCTCCGGCCGCGACTACAAGAAGATGTCGAAAACACCGGACCAGTATGACGCCTTCGTGGCGCAGATGAGCCATATGTGGGAGACCGAGCCGGCGTGGACCAAGGAGCAGCTCGCTGAGATAACCACGCCGACGGCGATCGTTGCCGGCGACCATGACGAAGCGATCAAGCGCGAACACACCGAATATATCGCCTCCGCCATCCCGGGCGCGAAGCTGATTATCCTGCCCAACGCCAGTCATTTCGCCATGCTGCAAGCGCCGGATGAATATAACCAGGCTGTGCTGGACTTCATCGACGACAAATAGAGGATTCTGTGCGGCGACAGGGGGATTGCGATTGCGGCGAATGCGGTTATCCTTCTGGCGAGGATCTTTCTGAATCGTCATTTGGGGAGTTCGATGCGTCGACTGATAGTCGCAAGTGCCGGTTTTCTCGCCGTTCTGGCCGTGCCGGCTTTTGCAGCCGACCCAACGGTCGACGTGCCTATGACCGCGCCCGGCTTCGACTGGACCGGCTACTACGCTGGTCTGCAGGCCGGCTATGGCTGGGGCCAATCCGATATATCGGTGACAGAAGGCGCGCCGTTTTCCATCGCGCCCGACATTGACGGCGGTTTTGTCGGCGGCCATGTCGCAGGCCTGTTGCAGTTCAACCAGGCGGTGCTCGGCGCCGAGGCGGACCTCAACTATTCCTCGGTCGGCGGCACGACGGTATCGGCGCTGGGAAGCACATTCGGCACCGACATCAAGTGGTTCGGGTCGGTCAACGCCAAGGCCGGCTACGCCATGGATCGCCTGCTGGTCTACGGCATTGGCGGCGTCGCCTTTGCCGGCATCGAAACATCGCAAGTCGCGGGTCCGGCGTTCGCCAGCACGCGCACGAATGTCGGCTGGACCGTGGGTGCCGGCGTCGACTACGCGTTGACCGACAAGTTCGTCGTCGGCGCACAGTATCGCTACTATGATTTCGGCTCCGAGCACTACGACGTGGCGGAACCCTTCAACGATCGCGATCAGAACGTGAAGCTCAACACGGTAGGCATCAATTTGAGCTACAAGTTCTGAGCAGGGCCACAATCGCGACGCTGCCGGACCAGGCAACCACTCAAAGGCTCTTTCATGGAAGGGTGGCCGACGCTCCCAGTGGGCGGGGGGAATGGGTTGGGCCTGAGAGGCGCCGGCCTTGGCAGATCAAATCCACCACACGCATCCTACCATTACCCGCCCCGCCGATAATTCCGTGATCGCGCCAGTATCATCAAGTCGCCCCGTCTGTTTGCACGTTCGTCGAACGCTCAACAACATGACTTGACGGCCTGTGTCAGGCGTCTGAAAAGGGCTGGCCTGCGGACGTGGCGGAATTGGTAGACGCAAGGGACTTAAAATCCCTCGATCTCTGATCGTACGGGTTCGATTCCCGTCGTCCGCACCAGCCTTCGCTCTTCGAGCTTCGAGTGGCGAGCCACCTGAAGCTCGTTAGTGCATGTCGCCCAAAGTGACCTCGGTTTTGGGAGAGCGACATGCACAAAGACAAAGACCTGAAGCGGGTCGCCTGAAGGCGCGACACCGCTTAGACAAAGGAGCGTCCTCCGAAGCCTTGGCCAAGGAGGACCGGTTCGAATTTCATCCGTTCAGGCGCACCAATTTCACCAGCCAGGGCTTGTTGGCATCTCTACGCCTCGAACACTTTCTGTGTGAACCATTCCGCCAGCCTGGCAAGCTCAGGCCCCAGCACACGATCGGCACCGACAGGCGGCACGATAGCTCTGATTTGATCGACGAAGGAGCGCAGTGCCGGCGGCGGCGTCCGTTCGGTGACGTGCAGCGCCTGCGAGGCGATCATCGCCAGCATCGCCATGGCGGCATCGACGCAGCGGCCGGCGGTCGCTTCCTTGGTCCATGCGAAGAATGCCGTCGTGGCGACGTCGTCCTGCCCCGCACCGGCCGATTCCGTGCCCGGAATGAAGGTACGTTGCGCCGCCAGCTTGGCCTGCTCGAGATAGCCGGTGATCGCCATCGGCACGTAGCCGACATTGCCGTGGCCATCGCTGTCGGCCGAGTGTCGTCCGGTCATCAGAAGATCGGGCAGCAGCAACACCTTGCCGTTGAGCAGCTTGGAGGCGTGGCGATCACAAAGCAGGCAGATGTCGGCCCATATCGCCGCCAGATCATCCAGCGCCGGCGTCGCCATGGCGTTGTGATAGCCGCCGGTCGAGATGCAGCGGCCGAGCGGATGTGCATCTTCGGGCGGGATATAGACCGGATTGTCCGATATAGAGGCCAGCGACACATTGGCTGCCCGCTCGGCCGACGACAGCGCACGATGCGCCTGGCCGAGGACGCGCGGCACGATGCGGTAGCTGACCGGCGCCTGATAATTGCGTCGCCCATCGCCGGCGCCAACCAGAAATTCCCGCAAACCCTGCAGGGCCGCGGCCTCATGCTCATCACCCCAGAGCGTATCGAGGGCGGCGTCATAGTGTTCGAGCGGGGCGCGAAACGCCTCGATCGACAGCGCGAACACTTTTTGCGCCATGCGGATCCGGCGGCGCGCCGCGAGCGCCGCGTCCGCTACGAGGGCTGCAGCGCAGGGCGAGCCGTTGATCAGCGAGCCGCGTTCCTTGACCTCGAGATCGAAGCGCGTCGAAAGCTCGGCAAACAGCGGATAGAGCGCCAGGATTTCGCCGGCGCCGCCCTGGCCCGAGGCCGGCACTGTTGGCATCGGCCCACCATTGAGCATTGCGGCCACGGCAAGCGCGATGCGTGGCGAGGTGGCGGCGTTGCCCTCGATGAAGTTCGTCAGGCGGGCAAGCACGATCGCCCTGACCACGCGATCCGGCAAGGGATCGCCGAACGAGGTGGCGGCGGCAAACGCCTTGATGCGCGCATGGCGATCCCGCTCGTCGAGTTCGAGCTTGCGGCTCGCCAGCTCTCCCATGGCGGTGGTGACGCCATAGATGACCGGTGGCGGATCGGATTCAATCAGCCTGAGAAACGAGGCGCGGCATTCGGCGATGCGCTGCAAGGCCTTCTCGTCGATGTCCACCGTGTCCTTCTTCCAGGCGACGCGGAAAACAGTGTCGAGGTTGATGTCCTCACGCGTCGACAGGCTAACTGGCATGTTTCACACCACTGCAAATAAGGGACTTAGTAGAGTGGTTCCTCGAACAGCGTCTTGTCGCCGTCCACCAGCGCCTTGATCTGCGCGGTGCCGTCGCCGGCGAGCGCAAGACGGATGCCGAATGGCCGCACCCGCATGTCGTTCTGGATCGCCATCCCCTCGCCTTCCGGCAGATAGAAGCGTTCGATGCCATAGTCCGGCGCGATGGTCATCCCTTCGCCGCGAAGATCCCAGCCCTCGGCGATGTGGCCTAAAATATCGGCCTCGTCCGCAGCGGCCGGCTTCGGCGCCTTGCCGAACCAGGCTGTCGTCGGCTGCCAATAGCCGTCGGAGCCCTTCTTCAGGCGCACGACAATCGAGGTGTCGTCGCTGGAAAACTTGTCGGGCGGAATGTTGGCGATCATTTTCACCGGTATGCGCGAAATATCGTAGCCCAGGATAATATAATCGCCGCGCAGGAGGTCGCGCGGATCGACAGGTTCGATCTTCAGCAAGACTTCCTTGCCGTTGCGCAGGATGGCCGCGCGACCGGCGATGATCCAGCTCAGGAAGCCGATTTGAACGAGCGCCAGCAGCAGTGCCGAGATGACAAGCCTTTTCCCGGTGATCATGCCGTGGCTCCTTTGGCATCTGGACCTTTCATACGCTTTTCCACGCGGATGATGACGATCGCAAGGATGCCGAGCAGCACTGCGGCGGCCAGGAAGAAGCCGGCTGTATCGAGCATCGATTGCAAGGTCACCACATAGATGATGGCGAGTTCGAAGGCGAAGCCAAGATAGGCAAACCAGCGCAGCCCACGGCTTTCCCGTCCTGCCAGCACGATTGCGGCGACAATGCCGGCAAGCGCGATCACCGAAGCGAGGGCAAAACCGCTGTTGTAGGTGCTCTCGTCGGCGAGTTCGAACTGGATCATTGCGAGGCCGGTGAGGAAGCCGAGCAGTGCGTGCAAGGGCAAGCGGCCGCCGAGCTGCACGACCCGGTCGACCGGATCCGGCGCGAAGACCGAGGCCGCGAACAGCAGCGCCGAGACGACGACCAGCGGGATAGCCACCTGCAGCGTGTCGTGGTTGGTGACGAGCAGCACAAGATAGAACAGAACCGACAGGATGATCAGGTGGCGCGCCGCCTGGCTGCGGGTCCAGAACGATACGGCAAACAGCACGATCGCCATGATCACGAAGGCATGCGGAAATTCGCTGCGGCTGTAGTAGTCGAAGCCTTTGAGGAACAGCCAGGCATCGGCGATGCCGACCGAAGCGACCGTCAGCGGATTCGAACGCAGCGCAACCGCCGCCAGCGCCGTGCCGGCGCCCCAGGTGACCAGAGCAGACGCCTCGTCGCCCGAGAGATGATACATCTGGCCGATCAGCGCGATCGAGCCGCCGAAAGCCGCGGCCGCCACGATCCACAGCGCTTCGCCGAGCGCCGGATGGTCGCGGGTCTTCAGCACCGCGCCGCCGACATAGCCGCCGAGGATGACGGCAAACAGTGCCGCCACGCGTGCCAGGCGCGGGATCGCGTCCCAGTTGGCGGCGACGAAAATCAGGATGGCGGCGCCGAACAGCAAGGCGGCCATCATTGCCAGGATAGAGCCGAAGCTAAGCGACTCGCGCGCGTTGGCCTCGACATTGCACGAAAGCGAATCGGCTGTGGCGGCGTCGATCAGCCCGGCCTGCAGCCAGCGCGCGATATCCGCCCTGACCCGCGACGAATAGCTCGCCATGCTGTGTCTCCCCCACGTTTGGTCTTTTTTCAGCCGATCCGGTCAAATCGTTGACGCGGCGGCATTTTCCGATTCGGGTTTCTTTGTGTCAGGTCCGTGAACGCCCGTTAATGCTGCATTGCACAATTTGCATTGCTGCCATGCAGCCATAGCGCTTTTAAATCGATATGGGTCCGCCTATTTATAGTTCGTACACAAACGGAATGATCCGCAAGAAAGACGAAACGAGAACTACCATGAACCTGATCCGCAACTACCGCAACTGGCGCCGCTACAGGGACACCGTGTCCGAGCTGAGCCGCCTAAGCAACCGTGAACTGACCGACCTCGGCATCAGCCGCAGCGACATTCCTTACGTCGCTCGCAAGGCGGTCTAATTCTTCGGACCGCGAATGGTCCGAACCAGTTTTGAAAAAGAGAACGACAATGAACCTGATCCGCAACTATCGTAACTGGCGCGTTTATCGCGAGACGGTTACCGAGCTGGGTCGCCTTTCCAACCGCCAGCTGCATGATCTCGGTATCGTCCGCGACGAAATCAAGATCATCGCCCGCCAGGCGATCTAGACAGAATTTCGGCAGGGTCGACCTCCTCCCCGACCTTGACGAATACGGTCACCCCTTACCTCCTCCCAAGGGTTGACCACAAAAACGGCGCCCGCCGCACCTCCTCCCGCGGCGGGCGCTGTTTCCCCGGGGCAAATCAAATTTGCCCAGAAGGGTTTCGCCCCTTTCAAAATTAGCGAAAGAGATTTCGTCAAAGCCGACCTCCTCCCCGGCAATGACGAATAGGTCCGACCTTCACCTCCTCCCGAAGGTTGGCCACCAAAACGGCGCCCGCCGCACCTCCTCCCGCGGCGGGCGCTGTTTCCCGGCCCCAGAAGGGTTTCGCCCCTTTCAAAATTAGCGAAAGAGTTTTCGTCAAAGCCGACCTCCTCCCCGGCGATGACGAATATGGTCGGCCTTCACCTCCTCCCGAGGGTCGACCCCAAAAACGACACCCGCCGGACCTCCTCCCCCGGCGGGTGTTGTTGTTTTCAGGGGCGCTCCGATCAGCAGCTGTTTGCTCCGCACCGCGCACGGCAATTGCAATCGCCGCACCAAGCGATTATTCCGGCGTTCATGAGCAAAAACCCAATCCACATCATCGGCGGCGGCCTCGCCGGTTCCGAAGCCGCATGGCAGGCAGCCGAGGCCGGCGTGCCCGTCATCCTGCATGAAATGCGGCCCGTTCGCGGCACCGATGCGCACAAGACCGACAGCCTGGCCGAGCTGGTCTGTTCGAACTCCTTCCGCTCCGACGACGCCGACAACAATGCCGTCGGCCTGTTGCATGCCGAAATGCGGCTGGCCGGCTCGCTGATCATGAGCGCCGGCGACGCCAACCAGGTGCCTGCTGGCGGCGCGCTCGCCGTCGACCGCGACGGATTTGCCGACGCGGTGACGAAAAGGCTTGAAGCGCACCCGCTGATATCAATCCAGCGCGAGGAAGTGCCGGGCCTGCCGCCGGCGGATTGGGACCAGGCGATCATCGCCACGGGTCCATTGACCGCGCCCTCACTTGCCCAGTCGATCGCGGAAGCGACCGGCGCCGATGCGCTAGCCTTCTTCGACGCCATCGCGCCGATCGTCCACTTCGACACGATCGACATGGACATTTGCTGGTTCCAGTCGCGCTACGACAAGGTCGGGCCCGGCGGCACCGGTAAGGACTACATCAACTGCCCGATGGACAAGGACCAGTACCTTGCCTTCGTTCAGGCGCTGGTCGACGGCCAGAAAACCGAATTCAAGCAATGGGAAGGCACGCCCTACTTCGACGGCTGCCTGCCGATTGAGATCATGGCCGAACGCGGCGTCGAGACGCTCCGTTACGGCCCGATGAAGCCGATGGGGCTGACCAATGCACACAATCCGACGGTGAAGGCCTATGCCGTCGTCCAGCTGCGGCAGGACAATGCGCTGGGCACGCTCTATAACATGGTCGGCTTCCAGACCAAGCTGAAGCACGCCGAGCAGGTGCGCGTGTTCCGCACCATACCGGGTCTCGAAAACGCCGATTTCGCCCGCCTCGGCGGCCTGCACCGCAACACCTACATCAACTCGCCGACCTTGCTCGACGCTTCGCTGCAGCTGAAGTCGCGCCCCGGCCTGCGTTTTGCCGGCCAGATCACCGGCTGCGAGGGCTATGTCGAGAGTGCCGCGATCGGCCTGCTCGCCGGCCGTTTCGCCGCCGCGGAAAGGCTCGGCCATGCGCCGTCGCTGCCGCCGCTGACTACGGCCTTCGGCGCGCTGCTCAACCACATCACAGGCGGCCACATCGTTTCGGATGACGAGCCGGGAAAGCGCTCTTTCCAGCCGATGAATGTCAATTTCGGCCTGTTCCCGCCTGTGGAAGCGCCGAAGACCGAGGGCAAGCGCATGCGCGGCAAGGACAAGACCGTCGCCAAGCGGCATGCCATCACATCGCGCGCACGCGCCGATTGCCGGCAATGGCTGGGATTGGCGGCGCAAACGGAAACGGCCGAAGCTGCAGAGTAGCCAGCTTCCTCCCTGATTGGACCATAGGCGTCAAGTAGGATACTATCTCACTTCTTGCCTAAGAGAGACAGCCATGGAATCCGCCGAGAAACTATCGGTCACCGTCACGCCCGCAATGGCGCGCATGATCCGCGAAAAGGTCGAAGATGGCTCCTTCGGATCGGCCAGCGAAGTCATCCGTGCAGCCCTTCGCGCCTTCCAGCGCGAAGAGGAAGAGCATGCCGAGCGCATGGCGTCGATCAGAGCCCGGGTGAAGGCGTCGATCGAGGATACAAGGCCGGGCCATTCGGGAGAAGAGGTTCGCACTCACCTCCGGGGACTCTTCGCCCAGTATTCGAGCCGTGCCGATGATTCGGCGGCTTGAGGTCGAGTATCGTGAAGATGCCAGAAATGATCTGGCCAACATTTTCAGACATATAGTCGAAGCCAATGGAAGTCCTGACGTCGCGCTGAAGTTCGTTCTGCGCATCGAAGACCGGTGCCAGAGCATCGGCAACGCGCCTCGCGGCGGTCGTTCCCGCGACGACATCCTGCCAAGATTGCGAACAGTTCCGTTCGAGCACTCTGCAGTCATCGCTTACATCATCGACGATAACTTCGTCCGCATCGTCAACATCTTCCATGGCGGTCGCGACTATGAAACGCTGATGCGCGAGGGCGGGTCGAGCGAACCATCCTGAGGCGATGGTTATTCGGCTGGCTCGACACCAGCCGCCGGCAACCCCGGCTTGCCCGCCTCATCAGGATTTCGCCTGACATAGGCAGCTTTCAATGTCTCGGAAGTTTCGCGCGAGCCGTCATGGCTCCAGCCCGGCGGCTTGATCAGATAGTTCAGGCGGTCGCTCAACGTCAGACCGGGCGCAAAGGCATCCCTGAACATGCCGATCCATTCATGGAACGCCACTTTCAGCGGATTGAAGGTGCCGACATTCCTGACGATGCCGTAGCGCGGCCGGTCTTCTTCCAGTTCTCCGACGAAGGTGCCGAACACGCGATCCCAGATGATCAGCGTGCCGGCATAGTTGGCGTCGAGGTAGCGCGGATTGGTGGCGTGATGGACGCGGTGGTGTGACGGCGTGTTGAAGACGAACTCGAACCAGCTCCACATCTTGCCGATCGTCTCGGTGTGGATCCAGAACTGCCAGACAAGGTTGAAGCCGAAGGTGAAGGCAATCACCGCCGGGTGGAAGCCGAGCAGCACCAGCGGCGCCTGCAAAATGAACATGAAGGTGAACAGACCGGTCCAGCTTTGCCTGAGCGCCGTCGACAGATTGTAGTGCTGGCTGGAATGGTGGTTTACGTGTTCGGCCCACACCCAGCGCACCCGGTGCGCGATGCGATGATAGACGTAGTAGCGCAGATCATCGAGCAGGAAGGCGGCCAGGAACACCCAGACCGACAGGCCGAGATTGAAGACGCGGAATTGCCACAGCCACAGCAGTGCCCAGTAGGACACGACGCCAAGCAGCAGCCCGGCAACGACATTGCCGGTGCCCATCATCAGGCTGGTCAAGGTGTCGCGCGTCTCGAACGAATCCCTGGCGCGGCCGGTGCGCACCAACCAAAGCTCGATCAGGATCGCGACCACGAAGAACGGGATGGCCAGTTGGGTGACTTGCGGGAAATTGTAGCTGTCCATCACGCGGCCTGCCCAGTGGAATTTGAACCTTGCGGCTCAAGCGCTTTCAGCACGCCCTGTGCATCCGTTGAGCTGGCAAAGCGGAAGCGGCCGCCCTTCCAGGTGAAATCGGCGAGCCGCAGCGAAACCGTGTTCGCATCTCCGGCGTTCAAAACCGCGACATTCTGAGGCGAGACGATGCGGGTCAAAAAGCGATCGCCGATGCTGTGAACGATGCCGATGCGCCCTCGCCCGATATCCAGAAACGCCGTCTTGGCATCCGCTGTCAGGCGGACCACCGTCGCGATCTCGTCGGGAAAATCCTCAGTGAATCGGCTCACTGCGCGATCGACACTGCTGAGCGTCGCCGTCTTGCTGCCGCCGGTGAAATGCACCGCCGCAACCGACAGCGCGATGCCGAAGGTAACGATCGCTACCAATATGGGTAAGCTCATTCATCTCCTCCGGGCCGGCCTGTTGTCTTCAGCAACAGTTTGGCGCGGGGACGTCTTAACATGATTGACGTTTACGTCAAAGCGCAGGCCAGCCCTTGCTCGCGCGACGCAGCAGCAGCCAATGCCGGCGCAAGGCCGACAGCCGCGCCACGCCTTCGAGCGGCGAACCATTCTCCATCTTGCCGAGATAGGCACGTGACAGGGCGAGCGGCAGGAATGCCGGACGCAGCGATACAGGCAGAGCCGGAGCGCCTCGCTCGAAGGCGGAAAGATGTTCCCGTGCCAGCGCCATCATCGCCGCCACCGCGCGTTTGGCGCCGGGTCCGCCATCACCGGCAACGAACTCCTGCGGCGAAGAGCCGGCCGCTGCAAGGATATCGGCCGGGACAAAACACTGTCCGCGCCGGCGATGCAGCGGCAACAGCAGCAGCAGGCCGGTCATCGCCTGCGCACAGCCTGCCCTGCCCGCCAGATCGGCAAAGCGCGGCGCCTCGACGGGATCGAGCACCATCGCCGCAAGCTGGATGAGTGCTGCGGCCGTCTCGCCGCAATAGCCTTCCAGATCGGTGCGCGACGGCATCGGGTCGTCGTAGAGGTCGAAGATGCGCGCATCGAGCATGTTCTCGAAGGCCGGCTCCGGGAGGCCGAACGTCGCTATCGTGGCGTTCAAGGCTTCGGCAGTGGGATGGCCGGCGCCGGCCTCGCCGCCGGCGGCAATGACATCGCGCCACCATTGCAGCCTCACCTCGCCCGGCAACGCTTCATGGATGCGATCGCGGATGCCTGCGATCTCGGCATTGAAGGCGTAGAGCGAAAACAGCGCGTCGCGCTTGTCGTCGGGCGCGTAGAGCGCGGTCAGATAGCGATCATGGTCGGCGACGCGCACCGCGTCCATGACGATTTTGGCATTCTGGGACATCTCAGTCGACAGCGATGAGCGCGGCGGCCACGGCGCGCTCTTCCGCCAGAAGGACATTGTAGGTCCGTACCGCGGCACCGGTCGACATCGGGTCGGACGCAATTCCGGCCGCCTTCAACGCGGCCCGCAGTGCGGCGGGCAATGGCCTGAGTTCCCTGCCCATGCCGACCAGCAGGATCTCGACCCTGTCGGCTTCTGCCAGCAGCTTGTCGAAATCCGCCACCGTCAGCGCCAGAGGATCCGCCGGCTCCCAGCCATGGATGCCGGATGGCAGGCAGAGCAGCGAGCCGCGATGCGACATGTCGGCAAAGCGGAACCCGCCATTGCCGTAGGCTTCGATCGGCGCGCGGCCCGGAAAATGCGCCTCGCGGATGACGATGCCTTTGCTGGTCATCGTTCTGTCATCCCTTCGGGGCGGCGCGTCAGGTCGCGACCGCCTTGCCGCCATTGACCGGCTTCTCCTCGTCGGCAGTTGCCTGCGGCCGCAACTTGAACAGGATCAGCAGCGGTGCGGCGATAAAGATCGAGGAATAGGTGCCGAAGACGACGCCGAACAGCATGGCCATGGTGAACGAGCGGATCACCTCGCCGCCGAACAGCACCAGCGCCAGCAGCGCCAGGATCGTCGTCACCGATGTCAGTGTCGTCCTCGACAGAGTCTCGTTGATGGCGTTGTTCAACAGTTGCGGCAGCGGCATCCGCTTGTATTTTCGCAGATCCTCGCGAACACGGTCATAGACCACGATCGTGTCATTCAGCGAATAGCCGATGATGGTCAGGATCGCCGCCAGTGACGACTGGTTGAACTCCAGCCCGGTGATGACGAAGAAGCCAAGTGTCATGACCACATCGTGCACCGTCGCCACGATGGCGCCGACCGCGAACTGCCATTCGAAGCGGAACCAGACATAGACCAGGATGCCGAGCAGCGCGATCAGCATGGCGATGGTGCCTTGCTTGGCGAGTTCTCCGGAGACTGTCGGTCCCACCACTTCCACGCGGCGGAAGTCATAATTGTCCTGCAGTTCGCCGCGCACCTTGTCGATGACGGTCTGCTCGGCATTCTCGCCGCCATCCTGCGAGCCGACGCGGATCAGCACGTCGTTCGGATCGCCGAACTGCTGCACCTGGACTTCGCCGATGTTGAGTTCGGTCAGCCGCGCGCGGATATCGGCGATGTCGGCGTTGCCGGTCTTGGCCTTCACCTCGATCAGCGAGCCGCCCTTGAAGTCGATGCCGTAATTGATGTCGACGGTCATGAACAGCACGACCGAGAGCACCGAAAGGATGCTCGACAGCGCGAAGGTCCAGCGGCGGATGCCCATGAAGGGGATCTTCGTGCCGGGCGGAATGAACGTCACCGGCGCCTTCGGCAACTCCTTCGGGCGGGCCCGGCGCAGCCAGATCGAGACCAGCAGACGGGTGAAGGTGAAGGCGGTGAAGACCGTGGTCAGGATGCCGATGGCGAAGGTGATGGCAAAGCCCTTCACCGGCCCGGTACCGAGATAGAACAGCACCACCGTTGCGATCAGCGAGGTGACGTTGGAATCGACGATGGTCGCCAGCGCCTTGGTGAAACCGGTATCGATCGCCTGGATCACCGAGCGGCCGTTTCGTCGCTCCTCGCGGATACGTTCGTAGATCAGCACGTTGGAATCGACCGCCATGCCGATGGTCAGCACGATGCCGGCGATACCAGGCAAGGTCAGCGTCGCGCCGAGCAGCGACAACAGTCCGACGATCATCGCCACGTGCACCGCCAGCGCGATGTTGGCGAGGAAGCCGAGGAAGCCGTAGGCCACGAACATGAAGGCAACGACGAGGATCGAGCCGATGATTCCGGCCACCTTGCCGGCATGGATCGAATCCTGGCCGAGACCCGGACCAACGGTACGCTCTTCGATCACCGTCAGCGTCGCGGGCAAGGCGCCGGCGCGCAGCAGCACGGCGAGGTCGTTGGCGCTCTGGGCGGTGAAATTGCCGGAAATCTGGCCGGTACCGCCAAGGATCGGCTCACGAATCTGCGGCGCCGAGATCACCTGATTGTCGAGGATGATGGCGAACAGCTTGCCGACATTCTGTGAGGTCGCCTGGCCGAAACGCGCGGCACCCTTCGAATCGAAGCGGAACGAAACCACCGGCTCGTTGTTCTGCGAATTGTATGTCGCCTGCGCATCGACGAGGTTTTCGCCCGAGACGATGACGCGATTTTCGATCAGATACGGAACCGGCGGATCGTCCTGCGAGTACAGCACCGACGAGCCGGCGGGCGGGCGGGCGTTCAGCGCGTCCTGCACCGGCATCGACTGGTCGACCATCTGGAAGGTCAGCTTGGCGGTCTGGCCGAGGATTTCCTTCAGCCTTTGCGGATCCTGAAGACCCGGCACCTGGACGAGGATACGGTCGTCGCCTTGCCGCTGCACGATAGGTTCGGTCGTGCCGAGTTCGTTGACGCGGCGCTCGACCACCTCGATCGACTGCGTCAGCGCCGTCGATGTGCGATATTTGATGCCGGCGTCGGTGACGTTGAACTTGAGCAGGCCGGGCTCGGAATCGTCCAGCGTCATTTCCTGGATGGAGCCGCCGGTGAACAGGCCGGCAGCGACCGGATCGGTCAGCGTCTTCAGTGCTGCCTTGGCGGCATCGAGTTGAGCGGGATCGGTGATGCGGACCTGCAAGGTCCGCCCCGTGCCGGCAAGGCCGGTATAGCCGATCTTGGCGTCGCGCAGCAGTGTGCGGATTTCGTCGCGCGTCGTCTCCAGCCGGTCCTTGATCAGATCGTTCTGATTCATCTCCAGCAGGATGTGCGAACCGCCCTGCAGATCGAGGCCGAGCGTCATCTGCCGCTTCGGCACCCAGTCGGGAAGCTTGGCCAAGGTGCTTGCGGGGATGAGATTGGGCGCGGCGAGGATCACTGTGATGGCCACGGCCACCCAGATCAGGATCATCTTGAAGCGCGAAAAATACAGCATATGGCGTCGTCCGTCAGAGCGTGTCCGCGGATCGCTCCGCCTAAAATTCGGTTATTTCTTGGCATTCTGGTTCGCCACCGGCTCGCCCTTGACGCGCACATCGGCGATCGTGGAACGCAGCGCCGTCACCTTCATGCCACCGCCGAGGTCGATCTCGAGCTCGTTGTCGTCGATCACCTTGGTCACCTTGCCGACGAAGCCGCCGCCGGTGACGACCGTGTCGCCGCGACGGACCGCGGCCAGCATCTCGCCGCGCTTCTTCAGCTGCGTGCGCTGCGGCCTGATGATCAGAAAATACATGATCACGAAAATCAGGACAAACGGCAAAATGCTGATGAACATGTCTGGAGAAGCGCCGACGCCTTGGGCGTATGCCGGTGTCACGAACATCGAGGTACTCCTGAATTTTGAAAACAGCCGCCAATCTGGCGGCCCCTTGAAATTTGGCCGGAATATAGTCGGTAAAGTTGTCAATGCAACTGCGCGGCCGCCCAAATCGGCTGCTTTTCCGGCCTGTTGAGCCGTGTTAGAGCAGGATCGCGAAAAGCGCGAGCCAGTTTTTGGAAAAGATCACGCTCGAACAAAAGGTTGCAGCCGGTTTTGTATCAGACGGAATCGGCCAGCTTCACGCCCCCACACGTCAAAACGCGAAACAAAAGACAGCCATGACCGACAGCAGCAGTGAAGCCCTGAACCAGAAACTCGACCGGCTGATCGAAGCGGTGAGCCGCCTCGCCCCGCCGCCGGTGCCCCAAACGGACCTCGGCGCGGCCGATTGCTTCGTCTGGCAGGCCGATCCGGGCTATCTGGAACCGGTGCGCAGGGTTAACCGCGTCGACATCGGCCTGATCCGTGGCGTCGACCGCGTCCGCGACATCCTTGTCGACAACACCGAACGCTTCGCTGGCGGCTATCCGGCCAACAACGTATTGTTGTGGGGCGCGCGCGGCATGGGCAAATCGTCGCTGGTCAAGGCCGTGCATGCCCAGATCAACGCCAGGACCAAGTCCGACCTGCCGTTGAAGCTGATCGAAATCCACCGCGAGGACATCGACACGCTGCCGAAGTTGATGGGATTGCTCAAGGCGGCGCCCTTCCGCTTCATCCTGTTTTGCGACGACCTCTCCTTCGACCATGACGACACCTCCTACAAATCGCTCAAGGCAGCGCTCGAAGGCGGCGTCGAGGGCCGCCCGGCCAATGTCATCTTCTACGCCACCTCGAACCGCCGGCATCTTTTGCCCCGCGACATGATCGACAACGAGCGCTCGACCGCCATCAACCCGTCCGAGGCGGTCGAGGAAAAAGTGTCGCTGTCCGACCGGTTCGGGCTGTGGCTCGGCTTCCACAAATGTTCGCAGGACGAGTATCTCGACATGATCGACGGCTATGTCAGGCACCATGGCCTTGTCGTGGATCCCGAGCAACTGCGCGCCGAAGCACTGGAATGGGCGACCACCCGCGGCAGCCGCTCAGGTCGCGTCGCCTGGCAGTTCACCCAGGACCTGGCTGGCCGGCTCGGCAAGCCACTGAGGGACTGATACGTTGGGTGGCGTCGCCAACGCCATCCAATGACAAGATCATTTGGGCTGCGACCGCCGCAAGTCACGCGGCGTTTGGCCGATCTCACGACGCATCCAATGCGCCAGGTGTGACTGGTGCGCAAAGCCCGTCAATTCCGCAACCTCGCTTGTGCTGAGATCCCCGCGCCGGAGCAGGACGCGTGCGCGTTCGACCCGGCGTCGCAACACGTACCGGTGCAGGGTGAAGCCTGTCGCCGCCTTGAACCAAGCCCGCAAGTGCGAGCTGCTCGCCCCGGCAAATCGGCTCAGTCGGAGGATCGAAAGGGGCTCGTGCAGGCCAGCCTCAATATGCTCCAACACACGCTTGAGCTGGGCATCTGACAACCGGTTTCTTCGGTCGACATCGAGATTGTCAAGACCGAGCAGCCTCACCGCAAGAGCTGCGCCAATGCTGTCGGCAAACAAAGGTCCACTCGGTGAGTTTGCGTTGACATCGCTCTCGAGTGCTCGGGCGAGATGTTGGATGCGCTGATCACGAAGCAGGTGACGTGTGTCGAGCGGCAATGCGCGCGCCTTGCCGCCAAGCTCAGCCGCCACCCTTTCCATCAGGGCTGGTTGTAACGCGATCTCGATCGTGTCGAACGGGGTTTCAGTCTCGAAACCGCCCTCTTGGCCAGCGGGCACCAGGTCAATATCGCCGGCGCGCCTCACGAAATATCGACCAACCTCATTGCAGTAGGAACGCGTCGCCGCGCTTGCATGCACCATGATGCGATGATGGGCCGCTTTGGAGAGACGATGGACGCCCGCTTCGATATGCCAGAAGGCCATTGTGACGTCGGGCGGAAATCGAGCCGGAACAGACTGCGAATGCATGCTTTCTCACTTCATGGCAAAACCTGTCCAAGAATTGGCAATTTCCGCGCGATTTTCAATGCCGGGGACATGTACCTACGCCTCTCCATAGAGTTTGGACGAGAGGTTGCCATGGGTTTTTATGTAGTTGTCGGAGCAGGCCCGGTCGGGCACGAGACCGCGCGCCTTCTGGGAGAAGAAGGACATGATGTCGTTCTCACGAGCCGGAGTGTCGGCTCAAACGGGTTGCGGAACGTCCGGGCGGTGCAGGCCGATGCCACCGATGGCGTTGAACTGGCGCGTATCTGCCGAAACGCCGACGCCGTTTTCATGTGTGCCATGGCCGCCTATCACCGGTGGCCGACCGACTTTTTCCCAATCATCGACGGCACCGTGCGGGCCGCGGAAGCGGTCGGCGCGAAGCTTGTGATACTCGGAAACCTCTATGGCTATGGCGAACATGCCGATAGTCCGCTTCACTCCGACCTGTCTCTGGATCCGACTTCGAAGAAAGGAACCGCCCGGACGATCATGTGGCAGCGCGCGGTCCGTGCGGACGTGCCGGCAGTCGAAGTGCGGTCCAGCGATTATCTTGGACATGGCGCGATCAGCTCTTTCTCACTGGTCGCGCTGCCCTCCATAATCGAGGGGAGGCCGACTGCTTTCATTGGAAACCTCGACGCGACTCATGCCTGGTCCTTCACGAAGGACGTGGCCAGGACACTGGTCGCCGCTTCCCGCTACACGGGCGAATGGGGACGAGCATTCCATGTTCCATCGCAACACGCCTCACCCCGGGAACTCATCCTAACGACGGCGGCAATGCTTCACCGTGAAATTCCAGAGACACGTTCCTATTCCATCCCCGAAATGGAGGCATCGGGCATGCATGAGCTCATCGAAATGAGCTACCTCTTCGACAATCCCTTGCTGGTCGATTCCTCCGACGCGGAGACGCTTCTCGGCATCAAGGCCAGCAGCCTTGGCGTCATGATCGCCGACACCCTGCGTGATCATCTTTGAAGCTTGAAGACTGGCGCGTCGCGTTGAAGCTGAAAAAGCCCGCTCCTTTCGGAACGGGCTGAGCCGGCGGGCCGGACTGGAGGTCAGACGGCCCGCAAAATTGCTTTTTTTCTTCTATTCGAGATAGCCTCGACTATTCGAGATAGCCGGACGGATCGACCGGGGCGGAGTTCTTGCGCACTTCGAAGTGCAGCTTCGGCGAGTCCGTCGTGCCGCTCATGCCCGACAGCGCGATTTCCTGGCCGCGCTTGACCTTCTGGCCGCGCTGGACCTCGATCGAGCTGGCGTGGCCGTAGACGGTGACCAGGCCATTCTCGTGGCGCACCAGCACCGTGTTACCGAATTCCTTGAGGCCGTCGCCGGCATAGATGACGACACCGTTTTCGGCTGCCTTGACCGGTGTGCCAGAGGGTACGGCGATGTCAACGCCGTCTTTGCCGGAGCCGAAACCGGAAATCACGCGGCCGCGCACCGGCCAGCGCATCTTGCCGATGCCGGTGGCGTCTGGCGCGACGGCGTCGTCGGCCTCGGCCTGCTGGATGACCTTCGAATCCTTCTTCGGCGGCGTGTAGGACGCCAGCGCTTCCGACGGCGTGGTCTTTGCCGCGGGCTGCGTCGTGGCCGTCGTCACCGGATCGACCTTGGCCGGCTTGGCGGCGGCGACGATCGCGGTTCCACCGGCAGGCACCTTCAGGGTCTGGCCGATCTTGAGCAAGCCATCCTGCATGCCGTTGGCCTGCTTGATGGCAACGACACCGACACCGGTCTTCCTGGCAATCGAGGAAAGCGTGTCGCCTGACTGAACCGTATAGGTGCCAGCTGCATTGGTCGCCTTGGCCGCAGCTACCTGCGGCTTGGGCTCCTTGGGCTGGCTCGCGGCGGCCGACGTGTCGACCGGAGCGGCGGACTTGCCCTCCCTAGGCTTCGGCTGCTGCGGCAGGACGGCCACCTTGTCGGGCGCGGTGGCCGGCAGGTTGTGCTTGGTGTCTTTCGCCGGCTTGGCATCCGCGAGCTTCGGCTCGCTCTTGCTCGAATAGGCGTAGGCCGGGATGACCAGCTTCTGGCCGGTCTTCAGCCCCTTGGTCGCGCTCAACCCGTTGACCTTCATGATCACGTCGGACGGCACCTTGTAGCGCTGCGCCAGGCCGCCGATCGTTTCGCCGTCCCTGACGACGATCTCGGTTGCATGCGGAGTGCCGGAAGCAGCCACGCGGGGTTCGTCAGGTTGCGAAACCTTGAAAGGCGACGCCACTGGGGCGACGGTGCCGGTCGTGGTCCTGTCGACATGCGGTGCCGGGGCCAATGCGGTGCGTACCGGCTTTGACACCGGCGCCACTTCGGAAGCCTGGGCAACCGGCGGCGGCAGCGGCCGCGTCGAGACCGGATCGAGGCTGGAGCGGCTGACCGACTGTGTATGGCTGCCATCGATCGGAGCGGCGGCGACATCGCCCGGATAGGGCTGCTGTACGGCATCCTGCTTGTTGATGATGGCGCGCTGATTGTTGGTCGAGGATGTAAAGACATCGTCGACGCCATTGAACCGCGAAACTTGGGAACTGCACCCCGCAGCGGCACCCGCGACCATCAGTATGGCGCAGCCTCGCGCCAGATTGCGACCGTTTGTCTTCAAAACACTGAGTTGCATCGCACTAACCCGCACATACCCGGTACAAACTAGGCATGATTAAAGCGCGTTAATGTTACTCGACGGTTAACCCCATGGAATCCGACGCAATTTTTCTTAAAATATTAGAGAGCGAGCCCAGGGGAGATTTTCAGGTCATGCCGGCCGGGGTCGAAGACGGCGCGCGCACCCGACGCGGCGCGGCCTGAACATCGACATACGCGCTAGATGACAGCGGCGACACCGCGCAGGATCGGCTGCAGGCGAACGAGGCCGATGTCTTCACGCTCGAAGCGGCTGCCGACCTTGGTCAGCTTGGCCAGCACCTGTTCGCCCTCTTCGGGGCCGATCGGAGCGATGACGATACCGCCGCTCGACAACTGGTCGAGCAGGAAGCGCGGCAGGCTGTCGAAGGCAGCCCAGGCGACGATACGGTCAAATGGCCCTTCATTCGGCAGCCCGCCGGAACCATCGGCGTGGCGCACGATCACATTGCCGATGCCGAGCGCCTCGAAGCGCTGCCGCGCCTGCTCGGCGAGCGTCTTGTAGCGATCGGTGGTGATGACCCGCGCCGCCAGCCGCGACATCACCGCCGAAGTGTAGCCCGAGCCGGTGCCGATCTCGAGCACGCGGTTGCCCTGCTCGATAGCGAGCGCCGCGATCACCGCCGCCTGCATGTCGGCACCTTCGATCGCCTCGCCGCATTCGATCGGCAGCATACGGTCCGACCAGGCGATCTGATGGAACTGGGCCGCCAGGAAGCCGCGCCGCGGCGTCGCCTCGAAGGCCGCGATCAGCGCCTTCGGCACAGTCCCCCGGCCGCGCAGGCGCAGCAGAAAGGCAGCAAAACCTTCGCGGTCATCGATCGGGAGGCCTTGGTTCATGCAAGCGCCTTGCTCAATTGGTCACGGATTTCATGCGCGGTCAGGTCGAGCTGCAGCGGCGTCACCGACACCAGCCTGTTGCGCAACGCGTAGAGATCGGTGCCTTGCTTGCCCTCGACCGGCTCGCCGCCGAAGCGCAGCCAGTAGTAAGGCAGGCCGCGCCCGTCGCGGCGCTCGTCGACCCACAGGGAGTGCACGAGCTTGCCTTGCGTGGTGACCACCGTGCCCGCGACCTCTTCGGGCGTGCAGTTGGGAAAATTGACGTTGAGCAGCACGCCGTCCGGCAACGGCGTCGCGACAAGTTTCTTCAGCAGCGCCGGCGCCAGCACTTCTGTCGTCTCGTAGGGCACGACGCGATCTTCGCCGACATAGCTGTAGCCCTGGCTGAGCGCGATCGAGCGGATGCCGAGCAGCGCACCCTCCATGGCGCCGGCGACGGTGCCGGAATAGGTGACATCGTCGGCGATGTTGGCGCCCGAATTGATGCCGGACAGGATCAGGTCGGGTGCGCCAGGCAGGATCTTCTTGACGCCCATGATGACGCAATCCGTCGGCGTGCCGCGCACGGCAAAATGCTTCTCGCCAATCTTGCGCAGCCGCAGCGGCTCCGAGATCGACAGCGAATGCGCATAGCCGGACTGGTCCTGCTCGGGCGCCACCACCCAGACATCGTCGGACAGCGTACGTGCGACGCGTTCGAGCGACGCCAGTCCCTCGGCATGAATGCCGTCGTCATTGGTCAGGAGAATGCGCATTATTTCGCTTCGATCTTTTCCAGACCGCCCATGTAAGGCCGCAGCACTTCAGGAATGGTTACGCTGCCATCTTCATTCTGGTAGTTTTCGATGACAGCGATGAGCGCGCGGCCAACGGCTGTGCCCGAGCCGTTGAGCGTGTGCACGAAGCGGTTGCCCTTGCCGTCCCTGTCCTTGTAGCGCGCGTCCATGCGGCGCGCCTGGAAATCGCCGCACACCGAGCAGGACGAGATCTCGCGATAGGCGTTCTGGCCGGGCAGCCAGACCTCGATGTCGTAGGTCTTACGCGCACCAAACCCCATGTCACCGGTGCACAGCGTCATGGTGCGGAACGGCAGGCCGAGCCGCTTCAGCACTTCCTCGGCGCATTGCGTCATCCGCTCGTGCTCGGCAAGCGACGATTCCTGATCGGTGATCGACACCAGCTCGACCTTGTAGAACTGATGCTGGCGCAGCATGCCGCGCGTGTCGCGCCCGGCCGAACCCGCTTCCGAACGGAAGCACGGCGTCAGCGCGGTGTAGCGCAGCGGCAGTTTTTCATGCGCGGTGATTTCTTCACGCACAAGGTTGGTGAGTGGGACCTCGGCGGTCGGGATCAGGCCAAGCCTGCCCTCCCCGTGCGGCGTGAAGAACAGATCTTCCTCGAACTTAGGCAATTGGTTGGTGCCGAACAGAACATCGTCCTTGACCATCAACGGCGGGATGACTTCTTCGTAGCCGTGTTCGGTCGTATGCAGGTCCAGCATGAACTGGCCGAGCGCACGTTCCATCCGGGCCAGTCCGCTTTTCAGCACCGTAAAGCGCGAGCCCGACAGCTTTGCCGCGCGCTCGAAATCCATCATGCCGAGCGCTTCGCCGATCTCAAAGTGCTCCTTCACCCAGTTCGGCCGCGTCGGCACCTTGCCGACGAGGTGCTTGACGACATTGTCGTGCTCGTCCTTGCCGACAGGCACGTCGTCGAACGGCACGTTGGGAAGCACTGCCAGCGCATCGGTCAGCGCCTTGTCGAGCTCGCGTTCGCGCGCCTCGCCGTTCTGGATGAAGACCTTGATCTCGCCGACTTCGGCTTTCAGCTTCTCGGCCAAGGCGGCATCGCCCGAACGCATGGCGTTGCCGATCTCCTTCGACGCGGCATTGCGGCGCTCCTGCTTGGTCTGCAGTTCGGTAACGTGCTCGCGCCGCGCCTCGTCCGAGGCGATCAGTCCGTCGACCATGGACTGCGCCTCACCGGCCGACCACGAGCGCTTCACCAGCGCCTCGACAAGGGCCTTCGGGTTGTCGCGAATCCATTTGATGTCAAGCATGGTTTGAACGCTCCTGGGTAGCATGTCGCCCAAAAGTGCACAGCGATTTTGGGACAACGACATGCTCAAAACAAACTGAAACGCATCGCTTTGAGCGCGATGCGTTTCAGCCAGAGGGCGTAAACCGCATCCGAGATCGATGCAAGATGGGCGGGGCGACGACTATGTTTTTCCGCCGCTGCAGCCACTCTGTTGCCTATGAGGAGGCAGGTGCCGGGGGCTCGTCCGGTGCTTTGTCCGCCACCTCGTCCGCCGCATCCTGCTTCTCGCGTGCCACGCGCTGCTTTTCCCGATCGCGCTCGATCAGCCGGGCAGCCCAGATGGAGACCTCGTAGAGAAGGATGGTCGGGATGGCCAGGCCGATCTGACTCATCGGATCGGGCGGCGTCAGTATCGCCGCGACGACGAAGGCAATGACGATCGCCCATTTGCGCTTCTCGGCCAGTCCCTTGGACGACAGCATGCCGACCCGTGTCATCAGGCTGGTCACCACCGGCAGCTGGAACACCAGGCCGAAGGAAAAGATCAGCGTCATGATCAGGCTGAGATATTCCGACACTTTCGGCAGCAGCGAAATCTGCACCTGATCGTCGGTGCCGGCCTGCTGCATGGCGAGGAAGAACCACATCACCATCGGCGTGAAGAAGAAATAGACCAGCGACGCACCCATCAGGAACAGGATCGGCGACGCGATCAGGAACGGCAGGAAGGCATTCCGCTCGTTCTTGTACAGGCCGGGCGCGATGAACTTGTAGATCTGCGTGGCAATCAGCGGAAAGGCGATCACCATGCCGCCGAACATGGCGAGCTTGACCTGAGTGAAGAAGAATTCCTGCGGCGCCGTGTAGATCAGCTCGACCTTGTGCGGATCGAGCCCTGCCCATTGCGTCGCCCATTTGAACGGCACGACCAGGAGGTTGAACAGTTTCTTGGCGAAGAAGAAACAGACCAGGAAGGCAACGAAGAAGCCGCCCAGCGACCAGATCAGCCGCCGGCGCAACTCGATCAGATGCTCCATCAGCGGCGCCGACGATTTCTCGATCTCGTCCTTTTCGGTGTCCGAAACGCTCACTTGGCGGCTCCAGCCGTCTTCTTGGCCACCGGCTTCTTCACCGCTGCAAGCTTCGGTTCGGCTTTCGCCCCCGTCTTGGTCGCTACAGTCTTGGCCGCGATAGCCTTGGCCGCAGCGGGCGTCTTGGCCCTGAGCGTTTCAGGCTGTGCCGTCGTCACGGCCTTCGCCGGCGTCTTGGACGCAGACGCTGCCTTCGCGGCAACCTTTGCACCATTTGCCGAAGCTTTTGCAGCCGGCGTCGCTTTTGCCGGTGCAGGCTTGGTTAGTTTCTTCGCCGCGGATGCCTTCGGCGCCACGACAGGTGCCGCCGGTACTGACGTCGTCACCACCGATTCGTCGGTCATCGCCGGGAAAATCGGCGCTGCTGGCGCTGCTTCCGGTCCGTTGACGCCAGGCATGGTCGTTGCACCGTTCTTCAACGGCTCGGCCGCCTGCGGGATCGAAGCGACAGAGCTTGCCGGATCGGCCGGCTTCGGCTTCATCGCCGCATCGACGCCGGAGCGAACATCGGCCGCGGCCTGTTCGAACGGATTGAGCTGCTTCCTGATCTCGGCCATCGGGCTGAGACCCCTGAGCTCGTCGACTGACTTCTTGACGTCGTCGAGCTCGGCTTCCTTCAGCGCCTCGTTGAACTGTTTCTGGAAATCGGACGCCATGGCGCGCAGCTTCGCCGTCGTGCGGCCGAAGGTGCGCAGCATATTGGGCAAATCCTTGGGTCCTACGACCACGATCATGACGATCGCGATGACCAGCATTTCGGTCCAGCCGACTTCAAACATGGCACTCTGTTCCGACTAGAACCTTTGGCTCAGCTCTTGCTGGCTTTTTCCTTCGCGGCCGCAACGGTCTCGTCGGCACGGTGTTCGACGGTGCGCTTGTCTTCGGCAACCTCGTCGTCGGCCATGCCCTTCTTGAAGCTCTTGATGCCCTTGGCCATATCGCCCATCAGCTCGGGAATCTTGCCGCGGCCAAACACCAAAAGCACGATCACCAGCACGATCAGCCAATGCCAAATCGAAAATGAACCCATAGCAAATCTCTCTCGAATGTTTTCCCTGGCGATGATCTATGCGTTTTCGCGTTGGGATTCAAACACAACTGCGACAGAGTTTATGAAAGGGTGACGGATGTCACGCATTTTCGACGGGAACGCCCGCTACGAATCCGCGCATCCTCATCAAGTTCGCCGCCAATGCCAGTCAATCTTCCGTGACGCGCGGCGTCAGCAGGCCGAGTTCCTCGAGATCGATATCGGTCAGCGCATCCTCGTCGTCGGTCAATGCGTCGGGATCGGCCGGCGGCTGCGGAATGGAGAAATTCGACGGCATGCGGCCCGAAAGCAGTCCGGCCCCCTTCAGTTCCTCCATGCCAGGAAGATCGCGAATCTCTTCCAGCGCGAAATGGTCGAGGAAGGTCTCCGTCGTGCCGTAGGTCACAGGGCGTCCGGGCGTCTTTCGCCGGCCGCGCATGCGCACCCATTCCGTTTCCAGCAGCGTGTCGAGCGTACCTTTTGAGGTCTCCACGCCCCTGATGTCCTCGATCTCGGCACGCGTCACCGGCTGGTGATAGGCAATGATCGCCAGCACTTCGAGAGCCGCGCGGGAGAGCTTCCTTTGCTGGACGGTATCGCGGCTCATCAGGAAAGCCAGGTCGCCGGCGGTGCGGAACGCCCAGGCGTCGCCCACACGCACCAGATTGACGCCGCGCCGCGCATAGATCTGCTGCAGCTCGGCCATGGCCAGGGCAATGTTGATGCCGTCAGGGAGGCGGGCCGCAAGCTGCTTTTCGCTGACGGGTTCAGCGCTGGCGAACACGATCGCCTCGGCCATGCGCACGGCCTCGGCCAGATGCAGCCGTTCGGCCGGGTTCTGTAGCTGCTGCTCGGCCGGATCCTGGGAAAGCAACTCCTCTTCGGGTTCATCGCCGACCTTGAACGGGACAACCGAAGCGTTGAAGCGTTCGCTCATGATGCCACCTCGACTGCCTTGATTGCCTGCGTGCGGCCGCGCAGGTAGATCGGCGCGAACGTCTGATCCTGCCGCACGTCCATCGTGCCGTCGCGCACCAGCTCCAGCGTGGCCGCAAACGAACTGGCGATCGCCGTGCGCCGCTCCTCGGGACTGGTCATGTATGCGATCAGAAAACTCTCCAGCGCCGTCCAGTCGCTTGCAGCCCCGACCAGGCGGGTCAGGATGTCGCGCGCGTCCTTGAGCGACCAGACACCGCGCCTGGCGATGGTCACATTGTTGATCGCCTGCTTCTGGCGCTGCTGGGCATAGGCGGTCAAGAGATCGTAGAGCGAGGCCGAATATGCGTTACGCTTTTCGACGATGACCATTTCCGGCATGCCGCGCGCAAACACGTCTCGGCCGAGCCGGTTGCGGTTGACCAGACGCGCCGAGGCGTCGCGCATGGCTTCCAGCCGCTTCAGGCGGAACTGCAGCACCGCCGCCAGTTCCTCGCCGCTTTCGCCCTCGTCGCCGGGCTGCTTGGGGATCAGGAGCTTGGACTTGAGGAAGGCCAGCCACGCCGCCATCACCAGATAGTCGGCGGCAAGCTCCAGCCTGAGCGCCCTCGCCGTCTCGACAAAGGTCAGATATTGCTCGACCAGCGCCAGGATCGAAATGCGAGCCAGATCGACCTTCTGGGTGCGGGCAAGATGCAGCAGAAGATCGAGCGGACCTTCGAAGCCGGCCACGTCGACGACCAGCGACGGGTCGCCGGTAACGCGTGAATCGTCATTCTCGGCCCACAGACGGTCCATCGGTGCGGCCTTCGCGGCCTTGCTTTCCAATGTTTCCGCCACTGCCTGTCGCTTTCCCTTTGCTATGCCACCGCATCGAAGTAGGTGGCGAATTCGGCACGTATTTCGGTTTCTTCAACCGTGTCACGGTTCTTTATATAGGTCAGCGCCCGCTTTGCGCGCTCCAGCGACGTGCCCTCAAGCCCCATGGTGCGCGATGCGATGCCGGCCATCTCCTCAAAAACGCCGTTGCAGTGAAGGACCAGATCGCAGCCCGCCGCAAGGATCGAGGCCGCCTTTGTCGGGAAATCCCCAGAAAGTGCCTTCATCGAGGTGTCGTCGCTCATCAGCAGTCCGTCGAAGCCGATTTCGCGCCGGATGATCTCGTCGATGACCTTGCCGGAGGTGGTCGCCGGATTGTTGGGGTCGATCGCGCTGTAGACGACATGGGCTGTCATCGCCATCGGCAGATGGCTAAGCTCCTTGAACGGGGCGAAATCATGCCGCTGCAGATCGCTGAGCGAGGCATTGACCACCGGCAGTTCGAAATGCGTGTCGGCAAAGGCACGTCCATGACCCGGAATATGCTTCATGACCGGCAGCACGCCGCCCGACATCAGCCCTTCCGCGGCTGCGCGGCCGAGCTCGATCACCGGTCGCGGATCCTTGCCATAGGCCCGCGCGCCGATGACATCGCTGGCGCCTTCGATCGGCACATCGAGCACCGGCAGGCAATCGGCTGTGATGCCGTAGCGCAGCAGGTCGAAGGCATGCAGCCGCGCCATCAGCCAGGCCGCTCGGGCGCCGGCATCATGATCGTCGCGCCACAGCGCGCCGAGCGCGCCGCCGGCGGGATAGTTCGGTGCCAGCGGCGGTCGCAAGCGCTGCACGCGGCCGCCTTCCTGATCGATGAACACCAGCGCGTCCGGACGCCCTAGGCAGTCCCGCATCTCGGCGACCAGATCGCGGATCTGTTCGGTCTCGCCAATGTTGCGCGCAAACAGGATGAAGGCCCACGGGCATTCATTGCGATAGAAATTGATTTCTTCGCGGGTAAGCGATTTCCCGGCACAGCCGAGGATCATGGATTTTGATTCGGTCATGTCGGCAGTTTAGGGCTTTGTGCGATCAAAGGGAATCGCCAGGGATTCATCCGGGACAATGCCGGATCTGCTTTCCCCATGAAAAAGCCGGCGCGGTGGACCGCGCCGGCTTTTGATGGTTGGCTCCGGCTTTAGCGCGAGACGAAGCAGTTGCCGCCGGCGGCCTTGTAACTGGTGCACAAACTGATCGCGTCATTGCGTGACTGGGCCGGAACGCGCACGCGGTAGAACGTGCCTTTGCCGGCGATCTCGGCCTTGACGATGTTGGCGGTACGCCCGGCAAGCACGCTGCCATAGCGGCGCTGCAGATCCTGATAGCTGGACTGGGCGCTTTCGACGGTCGGCTGCGAGGCGATCTGCATCGACCACGAGCCACCGCCGGCCGCGGTCGATGCCGGATCTATGGACGCAACCTGATCGGGCTTGACCTCGCCGACAACATCGACCGGCTGGTCGGACGGACGCTGCGGCGCGAGCGGAACCTTTGCCGGCGTGTTCGCCGATTGGGCCTCGGCTTTCGGCTTGGCGACCGGCTTGAGGGCCGGCTCGTCGTCCGCCTGGGCGGCGGCAGGCGCCACGGTGCCGGTCTGGTCCGCATCGGCTTGCGCCGCCGGGGCGACATGCTGCGGCGCCGGATCGACCGGCTCGGTAGCGGCCATTTGCGGAGCGGCGGGCGCTGCCGGATCTTCACGCGGCACCAGCGAACCGTCCGACTTGACCACCATGGTCCTCACCTTGCGCGGCGCAACGGCGACGACATCGGCATTGGTGCCCTTGTCGGCATCCTGCAGCACCTGCGCGATGCGATCCTCGGACTTGGGCGCCGGCGCAGTGCTATCGGCAGAAGCGTTGTCGGCCGAAGCGGCGCCGGACATCGGCGCGGCATTGCCGACATCGGTTCCAGCGGCGGCTGCATTCTGGTCCGGCGAAAGATCGATGGCGCGGGCCGGGTCCTTCGCCTGCACGTCAACCGGCTCTTCGACGTTGGTGACCAGCTTTTCCTGGACCGGCTCGGCTGGCTTTGCGCCCCTGACCGCGTCGTAGACCTTGTTGTCCTGGTTGGGCACCACGGCGCCGCCCGGATTCTCCGGCTTAACCTTGATCGGCGCGTTGTCGGCCTTGACGATGACAGGCGCTTCGCTGCCGCCCTTGCCGCCAAAGGACAGCGCAAAGGCACCGAGACCGCCCGCGACGGCGACCGCGCCGACAATCGCGGCGATGAACAGGCCGCGTCCGCGCGACGGCCTCGCGGCCTCACGCTCGCCGAGCCCCGGGACAGCCATAGCCTCGTCGAGTTCGGGATCGTAGTCGAGTTCATCGACGGTGAAATCATCGGCTTGGGAAACCGGCTGGCTCCCTGGCAGACTGTCAAGGTCGAAACCAGAGGCGTCGGCATAACCCGTGGGCGCCGCCGCGCGGGCGGACATGTCCATCGGCCGCGCGGCATAGGTCCGCGCTTCCGGCTCATAGCCCGGCTTGATCCCATCATAGCCCGGCTTGACCCCGTCATATGCCGGCTTGAGGCTGTCATAGCCCGGCTTGAAGCCCGCGGCATAGGAGTCATCATCGTAAGACGCGCCGGCCAAATTGCCTGTGGGAGCGGCAGCGACCTCCACCGCGTTCATCTCGGAGAGAAGGCTGGAGAACTCCGCATCGAGATCGTCGTAGCCAGGCGACGCTGGCTGGTCTTCCTCGAAGTGCAGTTCGGGAATATCGAGATCGTCCGCCAGCGCGACGACACGCTCGGGTACATCGACCGTTTCGACGTCGGGCATGTCTTCGTAATGCGCCGGCTGGCGCGATTGCGGCGCCGATACCGGGGCAGCGGGAGCCACGGCCTCGACCGGCTCGGACGAACGGTAGGATGTCATGGCGGCGACTGCCGGCCCGGCGGCCACGGATGCCACCGAAGCGGCCGGCTGAGCACCAAACGCAGGCTGAGCGCTGAATGACGGCTGCTGCGGAACCGGCGTCACGCGGCTCCACGAACGCGGCGGCTCTGCCGGTTGGGAACGCTCCGCAAGCCAATCGAGAGAATCCGCCGAATTGTCCCGGTCAGCGGCTTCGTCACGCGGATCAAGATCCTTGGGCAAAGCCGCGTCGAACGCATCATCGTCGAAATCGACATCGCCAACCGTGTTCCAGGTCGTATCCTGGAGTTCATCAAGCATAAGGTCGTCAATATCCGCATCGGCCGCTTGGGCCGTGCCAACATGCCGGTCCTGCTCAGGCGCGGGTTCGTCAAGATCCCAGTCGAGGTCGCCGACAAGGTCGGCCGGTTCCTCGGCGGGCTCGGCAACAGGCGGCAGGGCAGCGACAGCCGGCTGAGCCGTGACGGGCTCACTGGCCACCGGCACTGTGCGCGCCGTCATGGCACCCAGCAGCGCATTCAACTCGTCTTCCAGGCTCCGTTCGTCCGCGGTCGGGGCATGCACCGCGGCTGCGATGTAGGCTTCCGGCGCCGCCGGCTGGGCGGCAACGGCGGCAACCTCTGTGACCGGCTCTTCGACCGTTTCGGCAAACGCGTCGTCCAAATTCAGGTCAAAAGCATCGTCCGGCACGCTCTCAGGGCTGGGAAGCTCGCCCTTCGCGTCAGCGACATCGGCAAACGCATCATGCGTTGGCGGCTCGTCGAAGGCATTCGGCTCATCCGCGCGAACGTCGAAATCCATGTCGACATCAGCCATGGCGTCGTCGAAATGGCCGGCAAAGCTTTCATCGGAGATTGCATGGCCGTCACGCGCCGCCGCTTGCTCCGGCATGGGATACTCGACGGGCTCGGCGACCACGAATGACTGTTCGGCCGCCGAATGGTCGTCGAGCACCAGCTCGTCTTCAAGCGAGACTGCCACCGCATCGTCGAATTCGTCATCTGAGGCAACTGGCTCGACAGAAGCGTGCGTGTCGGCAACGGCGTATTGGGCCTCTTCGGCTTCCTCATCGATCCGGAGGTCCTGGTCGAGCGAAGTGGCAAGCTCGTCCGCCATCGACTGATCGTCCTCGAAGGGGGAGACGTCCTCAAGCGAACCGGCGACGGCATCGTCAAAATCAGACGCGAAAGCCGGCTCGACGGACGGCGCGGCTTCAGCTGCGACCGCATGGCTGGTGCCGGCGACGTGGCCGTCGATCTCAGCCATGTCCAGTTGGAAATCGTCGTCGAGCGACACCGAAAGCTCGTCGTCCATCGCGCTGGCGTCAGCCGCTTGGAATGCCGGCTCATGCTCGAAGGTCGGCTCATGAGCCCGGACAACCGGAGCGGCGTCGCTGTCGTCAGCGCCGAACTCGCCCATCATTTCTTTCTCGAGATCGATATCGAAATCGCCCTCTTCGAGCCCGCGATCGGCGGCTGGGGCCTGCGGCTGGGCGGGCGATTGCGGCCTGACCGGCTGGCGCGGGTCGAATCCCATGATCCTGGTCAGTTCCGCGAACGGATCATCGTCAGCGATGTCGTTGTTGTCGGCTACTCTCAGCTGGGTTCTGTCTGCCATTATTGTTCCCGAACTCGCACTCATTCGGACGCCATGGACGTCGCGTAGGGTTGGCCCTTACCAGCGCAATGTGGGCAAAAGGTGACAGGTTATTTAGTCAAACCTAACGCATTTCGGTGGGCGCGGCGGCCCCGATCAACGTCAGGCCGGACGTCAAAACGTCCGAAACAGCCTGCACCAGCCCTAGTCTGGCATGCGTCAATTGTCGGTCGTTAACCTTAACAAAACGTAAGTCCGGATTATCCGTGCCACGGTTCCAGTGTCCGTGGAAGCTGGAAGCCAGATCATAGAGGTAAAATGCCAGCCGATGCGGCTCGAGCGCAAGGGCGGCGGACTCGATCAGCCGCGGGTATTCGGCGAGCTTGCGGATCAGGCCGATCTCGCCCTCATCGGTCAGCAATGCCGCGGCCGACGCCAGGCTGTTGCGGTCGAAATTGGCTTCGCCCAGTTGCTCGCTCGCCTGCCGGAACACCGAATGACAGCGCGCCGAGGCGTACTGGACATAGAACACCGGATTGTCCTTGGACTGCTCGGTCACCTTGACGAAATCGAAATCCAGCGGCGCATCGTTCTTGCGGTAGAGCATCATGAAGCGGATCGCGTCGCGGCCGACCTCCTCCACCACTTCGCGCAGCGTCACGAAATCGCCCGACCGCTTCGACATGCGCACCGGTTCGCCCTCGCGAAACAGCTTGACCAGATTGCACAGCAGGACAGTGAGCTTCACCTCGTCGCCGGCAATCGCCCGCGCCAAGGCCTCCAGCCGCTTTACGTAGCCGCCATGGTCGGCGCCGAGCACATAGATCAGGTCGACGAAGCCGCGATCGACCTTGTCCTTGAGATAGGCGACGTCGGCGGCGAAATAGGTGAACGAGCCATCGGACTTGACCAGCGCCCGGTCCATGTCGTCGCCGACCGCGGTCGAGCGGAACAGCGTCTGCTCGCGATCCTCCCAATCGTCTGGCTTCTCGCCCTTGGGCGGCGGCAGCTTGCCCTTGTAGATATGGCCCTTCAGCGTCAGATCGTTGATCGCCGAGCGGATCTTTCTGGCATTGTCGGCATGCAGCGTGCGCTCGGAGAAGAACACGTCGTGATGCACGTTGAGCATCGCCAGGTCCTCGCGGATCATCGCCATCATCGCATCGATGGTGCGATCCTTGACGATGGCGAGCGCCTCGTCATCAGGCATCTGCAGAAGCGAGCGGCCGAATTCCGCGACCAGCGCCTGGCCGACGGGCACCAGGTAATCGCCGGGATAGAGACCGGCGGGTATTTCGCCGATATCGTCGCCCAGCGCTTCGCGGTAGCGCAGGAATGCGGAACGGCCGAGCACGTCGATCTGCGAGCCGGCATCGTTGATGACATATTCCTTGGTCACGTCGTAGCCGGCGAAGGCCATCAGATTGGCAAGCGCGTCGCCGACGACAGCACCCCGGCAATGGCCGACATGCATCGGCCCGGTCGGATTGGCCGAGACATATTCGACATTGGTCTTCCTGCCGCCGCCAACCGTCGAGCGGCCATAGTTGCGGCCCTCGCCGAGCAGTGCGGTCAGATGTGTCTGCCAGAAGCCGTCCTTGAGCCTGAGATTGACGAAACCGGGCCCTGCCACTTCCGTCGCCGCGACATCCTTGTCGTCACGCAGCGCCTGCGCCAGTCTTTCGGCCAGCGCGCGCGGGTTCTGGCCGGTCGGCTTGGCCAGCACCATCGCCGCATTGGTCGCCAGGTCGCCGTGGCTGGCGTCGCGCGGCGGCTCGACGGCAATGCGCGACAGGTCAGCCGAAACGCCGTCTTTGTCTTTCAGATCAAGCGCTTCGACGGCTTTTATGATTCGCGCGGTGAAATCGGCGAAGATGTTCATTTGTGTGACTCTGGGGTCTGGCTCTGGCGGCTTTGCAGCGAATCCGGCTCGTTGGCCGGCAAAATCGAGCCCGCCCTAGCCCAATTCAGGCGTATGGTCAAACAAACGCCGGTGTTCCTTGAGCGCGTAGGTGTCGGTCATACCCGCCAGGAAGTCGGCGACGCTGCGCGCCTTGATGCGGTCGTCGGCCCGATCCAGCCCCTCGCGCCAGCCATCCGGCATGGCGCGCGGATCGGCGAAATAGGCGTCGAACAGATTTTTGACGATCTGCTCGGCGTCCGCGCGCACCCGCATAACCTCCGCATGCCGGTAGAGGTGCTTGTACAGGAAGGCCTTCAGTTCTTTCTCCAAGGCAGCCATTTCGGCCGAGAAAACCACCATCGTCTCGCCAGCTGCCCTCACTGTATCGGCGCTCCGCGGCCTGATGCGATCGAGATTGGCGGTCGTCGACTTGATCACGTCCTCGACCATGGCGGTTATCTGCCGCCGCATCAGCTCGTGGCCGGTGCGCACATCATCGAGGGAGGGATAGCGTGAGCGAACGCCTTTCAGGATCGTTCCCGGCAGCGAAACCGTCTCCAGCATGTCCAGTGTCAGTAGCCCTGCCCTCAAACCGTCATCGATGTCATGCGTGTTGTAGGCTATATCGTCGGCGATCGCCGCGCATTGCGCCTCGATGCCGGCGAACCGGTCGAGTTCGAGATCGTGCAGTTCAGAGTAATCACGGATCGCCTGCGGCACCGGCCCTTTCAGACCCTTGCCGTTGGCGTCCGTCAGCGGCCCATTGTGCTTGACCAGGCCTTCCAGCGTTTCCCAGGTCAGGTTGAGCCCATCGAACTCGGCGTAGCGCGCCTCCAGCCTCGTCACGATGCGCAGCGATTGCGCGTTGTGGTCGAAGCCGCCCCAGGCGGCCATCTTCTCGTTCAGTGCGTCCTCGCCGGTGTGGCCGAAGGGCGTGTGGCCGAAATCATGCACCAGCGCCACCGCCTCAGCGAGATCCTCGTCGCCGCGCAGCGCCCGTGCCAAGGCGCGCGCGATCTGCGCCACTTCGATCGAATGGGTCAGCCGGGTGCGATAGTGGTCGCCTTCATGCGCGATGAAGACCTGCGTCTTGTGCTTCAGGCGCCGGAAGGCCGTCGAATGGATGATGCGGTCACGGTCACGCTGGAATGGCGTGCGGGTCGGGCTTTCCACCTCGTCGAACAGCCGTCCGCGCGACTTTGCCGGGTCGCAGGCATAGGCGGCGCGCGGCCGATAGCCGAATCCGATGTCGCCCAACTCATTGGTCATGGCTGATGCTGCCGCGTTTGACTTAGCCAGGTTGACTTGGCCCCTCGCGCTTCATACCTATCATGTGAAACCGAAAGCAAGGTGACGCCCATGGGCGCTGATGCCAAGACTGCCATGAAAGTCGATATGACCGAGGCCGCCGCCAAGCGGATCGCCAGGATTGTCTCGAACGAGGCCGGCAAGACGGCGCTGCGCGTGTCGGTCGAAGGCGGCGGCTGCTCGGGCTTCTCCTACAAGTTCGATCTGGTCGATACGCGCAATGACGACGACGTCGCCATCGAGAAGGACGGTGCCACCGTGCTGATCGACGATCTGTCGCTGGTCTATATGGGCGGCTCTGTGATCGATTTCGTCGACGATCTGATGGGCCAGTCGTTCCAGATCCGCAATCCGAACGCCGTCGCCTCCTGCGGCTGCGGCACGAGTTTCTCCATATAGAATGCCTGCTATCGGTGCGGTCCGTCAGATCGCGCTGTCGGCTGGCCGTGATCTCGACGCCACGCTGGCTTTCTGGCGCGACGTGCTCGGCATGGCGGTTCATGCGCGCTTCGACCCGCCGGGCATCGCCTTCATCATGGCCGGCGATATCAGGCTGCTGTTCACCGACGGCATACCGGCCGGAACCGTCTATCTCGACATATCGGGCCTCGATGACTTCCATGCCTCTGCGGTCGCGGCAGGCGTACCCTTCACCGCGCCGCCAACACTTGTCCATCGCGACACAGAGGGCCAGTTCGGTCCAGCGGGGGAAAGCGAATGGATGGCCTTCCTAAAGGACCCGGCTGGCAATACGATTGGCCTCGTCGAACGCCATCCGCCGCAAGAATCCAACTGAACAGCATCGAGACCGCCATGAAAATCGTCACCTGGAACATCAACGGTGTCCGCGCCCGCATTGGCAACCTCACCCATTGGCTGACCGAGAGCGCACCCGACATCGTCTGCCTGCAGGAGATCAAGTCGGTCGACGAGCAATTCCCGCGCGCCGAGATCGAGGCGCTTGGCTACAATGTCGAAACCCACGGCCAAAAGGGTTTCAACGGCGTCGCCCTGCTGTCGAAGCTGCGCTTCGACGAGGTGATCCGAGGCCTGCCCGGCGACGATGCCGATGAACAGGCGCGTTTCATCGAAGGGGTTTTCTCGACTGACGAGGGCGCGCTGCGCGTCGCCTCGCTCTATCTGCCGAACGGCAATCCGATCGATGACGAGAAGAAGTTTCCTTACAAGCTGTCCTGGATGGCGCGGCTGGAGCGCTGGGCCGAAGAACGGCTGAGACTGGAGGAGGCTCTGGTGCTCGCCGGCGACTACAACGTGATTCCCGAGCGGATCGACGCGCGGTTTCCGGAGAACTGGCTGGGCGACGCGCTGTTCCAGCCGCAGACGCGACAATCCTTCCGGCGGCTGCTCAACCTTGGTTTCACCGAGGCGGTGCGCGCGGTCACCGACGCACCCGACACCTACACATTCTGGGACTATCAAGCCGGCGCGTGGCAGAAGAACAACGGCATCCGCATCGACCACCTGCTCTTGTCGCCGGAAGCCGCCAACCGGTTTTCTTCCGCGTCGATCGAAAAGCACGTGCGCGCCTGGGAAAAACCGTCCGATCACGTGCCGGTGGCGATCGATCTCGCACTTCAGCCGGCCTGAGAGAACCCTCGCCGGGCACGTCTGCGCTGGACCTCATATCGCCACATTTCGCGCCGCTCATTGCGGGCCAGCATGGCGGCTGGGGTTCCATGAGCACACGATTTCATCTTTGTCCGATCGGCCTGGCATTTGCCATGGCCGCTCCCGGTGCGGCATTTGCCGACCAGGAATGCCTGGCCAATGGAAAATCCTACCAGCTTGGCCAGGTCGCCTGCCTGACGCTTGCCGACCGGAGCCATCTGGCTCGCTGCGACATGGTGCTCAACAACACATCGTGGACGAAGATCGGGGATAGCTGCCCGGAAAACACGCTGGCGCCACCCCATGTCACGCCGATCTCGACGCCGGCGCCCAGCATGGTGCCGACGGAGCCGATCGAGAACTGATCACGATCGAAAATCGAGTGCTGCTGGTGAAGCTGACGCGGCCGCGAGATTACTGATCCGCGTTGTTGCCCTTGGTGAGGATATCATCGGCCAGCGAGATGGCGGTGCGGCGGTCGGCCTCGCCGGCGGTGGCAAATGCCTCTTCCTGCATGCCGCGGATCCAGGGCTGGTCAGCCGGCGAAGCGCGTTCGAGCGCTGCCGTCATCATCGCCAGGCCACGAACGATCTTGCCGCTCTGGAACAACAAATGGCCCAGTGTCGCCTGTGCGCCGGCATGGCCTTTCTCGGCGGCGAGTTGGAACCAGCGCCCGGCCTGCTTGACGCTGGCCTTCACGCCGCCCTCGCCCTTCAGGAACATCTGCCCCATTTCGAACTGCGCGTTCGGATTGCGGTAGTTGGCGGCGGCGCGCATGTAATATTCCTGGGCCGCCACCTCGTTCTCGGCGACCGGGCTGCCGGGAATGCCCGTGCGCAAATAGTCGCCAAGCGCCACCAGCGCGTCGGAGACATAGCTTTCCTCAGGCGAGCCGGGCTCGACGTCCTGATCGACGATCTCGGAGAAGAACTTGAACGCCTCGTAGTCGTCACGCGCCACGCCGTCGCCCTCGGCATACATGCGGGCAAGCTTCCAGGTGGCGCCGATCTGGCCGTTTTCGGCGGCGTATTTGTAGGCCTCGGCAGCCTGTTCCTTGTGGCCGTTCTTGTAGGCGGAGAAGCCGAACTGGAAGACCGCCCATGGGCTGGATTGCGGCTTCACCCCGGTCTTGTCGTCGAACACCTTGTCGTCGAAGGCCATGGCCTGGCCCACGGCGCCAAAGGTCGCGCCAAAAGTGGCGATCACGACCAGTGCCGAAAAGACAGACGACCTCAACAACTCTGGTGTTGACTTCAACAACTCAGATGTCCGCATGACAGTGTGTTTCTTTCGCACCGCCCGGATGAGTCACCGCGCCATCGCGCGCCGGCCCTACCGTCTGTGCATATTTCCATATCGCGCCCGACTGATAATCGGTCGCGCGCGCCTTCCATGTCTTTGCCCTCGCCGCCAGTTCGCTATCGGACAACGCCACGTCGATCGTGCCGTTCACCGCGTCGATCGAGATCACGTCACCATCCCTGAGCAGTCCGATCGGGCCGCCTACGGCTGCTTCGGGGCCGACATGGCCGATGCAGAAACCGCGCGTCGCGCCCGAGAAGCGCCCGTCGGTGATCAGCGCCACCTTGCCGCCCATGCCCTGGCCGTAAAGTGCTGCCGTCGTCGACAGCATCTCGCGCATGCCGGGGCCGCCGCGCGGCCCCTCGTAGCGGATGACGAGAACTTCGCCTTCCCTGTAGTTGCGCTGCGTCACCGCCTCGAAACATTCCTCTTCCGAATCGAAGCAGCGTGCCGGGCCGGAGAACTTCAACTCCGCCATGCCCGCGACCTTCACGATCGCGCCTTCGGGGGCAAGGTTTCCCTTCAAGCCCACGACACCGCCGGTTTGGGTAATGGGTGTGTTGGCCGGGCGGACCACGTCCTGATGCTCATTCCAGACAACGTGCTGCATGTTTTCGGCCAAAGTGCGGCCAGTCACGGTCATGCAGTCGCCATGCAGATAGCCGTGGTCGAGCAGCGTCTTCATCAGCAGCGGAATGCCGCCGGCCTCGAACATGTCCTTGGCGACATATTTGCCGCCCGGCTTGAGGTCGGCGATGTAAGGCGTCTTCTCGAAGATCTTGGCCACGTCGAACAGGTCGAACTTGATGCCGGCCTCGTGGGCGATCGCCGGCAGATGCAGTGCCGCGTTGGTCGAACCGCCGGTGGCCGAGACCACGGTCGCCGCATTCTCCAGCGCCTTCAGCGTGACGATGTCGCGCGGCCGGATATTTCTGGCGATCAGCTCCATGATCTTTTCGCCGGAGGCGAAATTGAACCGGTCGCGCATTTCGTAAGGGGCAGGCGCGCCGCAGGAGTAGGGCAGCGCCAGGCCGATCGCCTCGGCGACGGTGGCCATGGTGTTGGCGGTGAACTGGGCGCCGCAGGAACCGGCCGAGGGACACGCGACCTGCTCGATCTCAAGCAGTTCGTCGTCGCTGATCGTGCCGACCGAGTGCTGGCCGACCGCCTCGAAAACATCCTGCACGGTGATCTGGCGGCCGCGATAGCTGCCGGGCAGGATCGAACCGCCATAGATGAAGATCGACGGCACGTTGAGCCGCACCATGGCCATCATCATGCCGGGCAGCGACTTGTCGCAGCCGGCCAGCCCGACCAGCGCGTCGTAGCAATGGCCGCGCATGGTGAGTTCGACCGAATCGGCGATGACCTCGCGCGACACCAGCGATGACTTCATGCCCTGGTGACCCATGGCGATGCCGTCGGTGACGGTGATGGTGCAGAATTCGCGCGGCGTGCCGCTGGCCGCAGCGACGCCCTTCTTGACCACCTGCGCCTGGCGCATCAGCGAGATGTTGCAGGGCGCCGCCTCGTTCCAGCAGGAGGCGACCCCGACCAGCGGCTGCGCAATCTCGGCCGCCGACAAACCCATCGCATAGAGATAGGAACGATGCGGCGCACGCGCCGGACCGACGGTCACATGGCGGCTGGGGAGCTTAGCCTTGGAGATGACTTTGGCGTCCATACTCTTCCTTGCCCCATCTTCCCTGCAAATGGGGCGGAGCGGCCTGCCCCCTCGCCGAGCCTTTTGGCGCGTGTCCCGAGACAAGATCGAGGTGCGCCGGGTTTATGGCGGGAAATGGGCAATTTCCTCAGCCCGGCTTCCAGCGCAGGGGTTGTTCAGAAAGTGTTGCCAAAACGTCACAATCGCACGGGGCGAAAGAGGTGCGGCTAATATGCAACGCAGCTTGGATACGGGGCGCACGGGCGATGCCGGCTCAAACGAAAAAGGCCGAGCAACGCCCGGCCTTTTGCTTAGAATTTTCAGTTGCTTAGAACTTGATCTTGATACCGCCGGAAATTGCCGTGACCAGATCGTTGCCGAAGTCATAGCTGTCATCGGTGCCCGCGATATAGCCGTTCTCGCCAGCCAACTCCCCTGAATGGCCGCTGGTCAGCACACCGACCGCACCTGCCAGACGAACCTCGATATTCGGCCTGGGCGTATAGGCAACGCCACCACCCAGCGTCCAGGTATCGGTCTGTGCACCATAGCCATGCGACGTGCCACGATCCCAGGAAAGCTGCCCAGCGGCACTCCACTGATCATTGAACTTGTGACCGATACCGCCCGTGACAGTCCAGCCATCACGATACATCAGGTCGAGTGAAGTTAGTTGGCCCAGACCATTCGTGACGCAGAATGAGGAGGGTGTACCCTGGGCACAGATCGGAACGCTTTGCAGGACGCTCCAATTGACCCACTTGATCGAACCGAAAGCGAGCCAGCCAGGTGCGATGCCCGACTGCAGTTTCAATTCGAGCGAATCCGGCATTGACTCCGTCGCACCATAAATCGGTACAGAGACGACGCCGCCGATGTTCAGAGTACCAGAGATATTGTCGAGCTTCACTTGCGAATTGTAGACAAGGCTGGCGCGCAGCGCGATATCTGGAATTTCATAAGCGACGCCCGCACGCCAGCCCCAGCCATCGGCCTCCAGATCGACACGACCGACCATCGTGCCGAAGCCAATATCTGTGTAGTTCTCCTTGAAGCCATAGATCTTCTGGTAGAAAACACCGCCTATGAACCGAAGCTGGCCTTTGCCGGCGTCCATCTTGTAGGAGCAGGTAGCCGCGTAGTTGTCGCTCTTGATGTCGGTTTCGATATTCGAAAACGCGCCGTTCCACGCATTTCCCGGCGCGGTATGTGCACCCCAGGGCTGCGAATAATCGACCATGCAATCCACGCCTTGCACGACCTGGACCTTGGCTCCAATGCGTGGAACCCAATAGCCCTCGGCTCCGTCGGCCGAGGTGCCCAAACCGAGATCGGCTCCGCCCGGGCCGCGCGCATTCTTGTACTTGCGGTCCGGCATCACATAGGTCGCTTCCGCTTCGGTCGCGAACGGAGCCGGATCAAACAACAGGTCGATATCGTAGCCAGCACGCTCCAGGCCGCCGGCATGTGCCGGGTTCATCGCCGTCCCGATCAAAGCCAGCGAAAAGCAGCCCGCCCCAAGCAGCGCTTTCAGTCGCAGAATAGTCATGAAATGTCCTCCCCGAATTCGAGTGCATCAAGCTAGAACCAATTCGGGTTAACGGTGCAACAACGAATTCAAGAGCGTACATGTACACATTCGCCAGGCGCATTTTCGAGGAAATGCAACCGGATGCGGCAAGGCCGAAAACGGTCCGTGATGGCGGATCTGCTTCCAAAAAACAGAGGAAACCCATCCAAAAAGGTTCGAAAACAGCGTTTTTTGCGGTCCGGGAGCCCCATTGTTACATTATGGCAACAATGGGGCTAAAACTTCCGTTTACGTCAAAATTAACGCAACGGCATGCTGATTTTCGAGGCGGAAAACCAGCAGTTTAGAGAGGGCTAAAGTCTCGCGAATCTATCCTTAGCCGGCGTCGCGAACCCTGGCCAACGCGACTGACAGCTTGCCCTGCGCATCGCGGTATTCGGCGAGCTTTTCACGCTCGGCATCGACGATCTCGGCCGGCGCGCTGGCGACGAACCTTTCGTTCGACAGTTTCTTGTGCAGGCGCGCGATCTCCTCGGTCACCTTGGCCAGTTCCTTCTGCAGCCGTGCCGCCTCGGCGGCGAGGTCGATCAGGCTGCCAAGCGGCAGGCAGACCGTCGCCTCATTGAGCACGATCTGCGCCGAGCCCTTGGGCGCGACATCGGCAAGCGAGATGTCGCCGACCCGCGCCAGCCGCTTGATCGCCGAATCCTCGCGAACGAGGCGCTCGCGTGTCACATTATTGGCGCCGACCACGACGAGCGGTGCAATGGCTGCCGGCGGCACGTTCATCTCCGAACGCACGGAGCGAATGCCGGAGACGAGTTCGACCAGCCAATTGATGTCCGCTGCGGCCTCGGCGTCTTCGAAATCCGGTGACGGCCAAGCCGCATGACACAGCAGCGAGAGGCGTTGCTTGCCTTCGCCAGCGGTCTGCGCCCACAGTTCTTCGGTCATGAACGGCATCATCGGGTGCAGCAGCTTATAGATCTCATCCAGCACGAAGGCGACGCAGGCGCGGCTTTCGGCCTTGGCCGCCTCGTCGGCGCCCATGAACACCGGCTTCAGCAATTCCAGATACCAGTCGCAGAACAGGTTCCAGACGAAGCGGTAGGCGGCACCCGCCGCCTCGTTGAAGCGGTATGAGGTGATGCCGTCCGTGATTTCGCGCGCCGCGCGCGTCAGTTCGGTCAGGATCCAGCGGTTGACCGCCAGCTTCGCGTCATTCAGCCAGAACTCGTCATTGCGCGCGACCTCGTTCATTTCGGCGAAGCGCGTGGCGTTCCACAGCTTGGTGCCGAAATTGCGATAGCCGGCGATGCGCGCCGGGTCGAGCTTCACGTCGCGGCCTTGCGCCGCCATCACCGTCAGGGTGAAGCGCAGCGCATCGGCCCCGTATTCGTCGATCAGGTCGAGGGGGTCGACGACGTTGCCTTTCGACTTCGACATCTTCTGCCCGTTCTTGTCGCGCACCAACGCGTGCATGTAGACGGTGTGGAACGGCTCCTCGTCCATGAAGTGCAGGCCCATCATCATCATACGGGCAACCCAGAAGAAGATGAGGTCGAAGCCGGTCACCAGCACGTCGGTCTGGTAGTAGGTCTTCAGCTCCGGCGTCTCATCAGGCCATCCCAATGTCGAGAACGGCCACAGCGCCGACGAAAACCAGGTGTCGAGTACATCCTCGTCGCGGGTCAGGATCTCGCCCGGCTGGAAATTCTCCAACTTGTCCTCGACCCAGCCCTTCCAGGGTCCTTCCAGAGCCAGGTAGTATTCGATCGCGGCGCCGAGCGCCTCTTCCTCGGTCTTCTCGACGAAGACGCGCCCATCCGGCCCGTACCATGCCGGGATCTGATGACCCCACCACAGTTGGCGTGAGATGCACCAGGGTTCGATATTTTCCATCCACTGGAAATAAGTCTTTTCCCAATTCCCGGGTATGATCTTGGTGCGCCCCTCGCGCACCGAAGCGATCGCTGGCTTGGCCAGTTCCGCCGCATTGGCATACCATTGCTCGGTCAGGAACGGCTCGATCGGCACGCCCCCGCGATCGCCATGCGGGACGGCGTGGCGATGCGGCTCGACCTTTTCGAGGAAGCCGCCCTCTTCCATCAGCTCGACGATCTTCTTGCGCGCGACGAAGCGGTCGAGGCCGTCGAGTTCGTCCCAGACAATTTGGCGCTCCGGCGTCACCTCGAGGCCGGCAAGGAAATCCTCATTATCCCTGAGACTTACCGCCGCCTCCGTGGTCAGGATGCTGATCGCCGGCAGCTTGTGGCGCTTGCCGACCTCGAAGTCATTGAAATCGTGCGCGGGCGTGATCTTGACCGCGCCCGAACCCTTTTCCGGATCGGAGTACTCGTCCGCCACCACAGGAATCCTGCGACCGACGATCGGCAGGACGATGTTCTTGCCGACCAGATGCCGGAAGCGCTCGTCGTCAGGGTGCACGGCGACGGCCGTATCGCCCAGCATCGTCTCCGGGCGCGTCGTCGCCACGGTGATGAAGGTTGTTGGGTTTTCCGGGTCGAAGACCTGGCCCTCTACGGGGTAGCGGAAGTGCCAGAGATTGCCGTTGACCTCCTGCTGCTCGACCTCGAGATCGGAGATCGCGGTGAGCAGCTTGGGATCCCAGTTCACAAGGCGCTTATCCTTGTAGATCAGCCCTTCCTTGTAGAGCGTGACGAACACTTCGAGCACGGCCTTGGACAGGCCTTCGTCCATGGTGAAGCGTTCGCGTGACCAATCGGCCGAGGCGCCGAGCCGCTTTAACTGGTTGAAGATCGCGCCGCCGGATTCGGCCTTCCACTCCCACACTTTCTCGATGAACTGCTCGCGGGTCAGGTCGCGGCGATGGATCTGCTTTTCCATCAGCTGCCGCTCGACCACCATCTGCGTGGCGATACCGGCATGGTCCATGCCCGGCTGCCACAGGACATTCTTGCCGCGCATGCGCTCGAAGCGCACCAGTATATCCTGCAGCGTGTTGTTGAGCGCGTGTCCCATATGCAGCGAGCCGGTGACGTTCGGCGGCGGGATGACGATGGTGAAGGCTTCCGCCCCCTCCTCGGCCCCGGCACCGGCGCGAAACGCGTCGGCCTCTTCCCAGACTTTGGCGATCTTCGGCTCGACGGTTTTGGCGTCGTAGGTCTTTTCAAGCATGGGAAAATGGTCCGCGCTGTCGGGAGTTTTGCTGGTCCGCTGTAAATCGGAAGGCTTTGACCAAGTCAACCGCAAGGGCTGTCTCGGACCCTCACAACCAGATAGGCGCGGCCTTGGTCATTTCAACGGAAAGCGATCCGTCGTCCTGCCAACAAGCTGACCTCACCAAAGGAAACGGCGCCACGAGGGCGCCGCTTCCTTTGGTGATCGGCATGGGGAACTACTGCGCCCCGCGCGCCACGCGCTCGATCTCCTCGCGCACCAGCCTTTCGACCAGTGTCGGCAGATTGTTGTCGAGCCAATCCTGCAGCATCGGCCGCAGCATCTCTTCGGCCATTTCGTCGAATGTCTTCTTGCTGCGGCTGGCAAACGCGTCGGAAAGCTCGCCAAAGGCAGCCGCGACCTGCCGGCCGGTGTGCTCGGAAACGATCGCCGGACGCGGCGCGTCGCTGGCCGCCACCGGTCGCACCACGCTTGCATCCGGACGAGACGGCTCGACGGCTGCTTTCGCGGTCGGTTCGTCACTTGGAGTCTCCACGGACGGCTGGGCAGCGGTCTTGGGGGCTTCGCTCCGGTCCGACACCGCCCTCGCCTGCTCACCGACCGCGGCGATCTCGCGACGCCAATCGGCGATGGAAGCGTCGGCGACAGGACGCGATCCCGGCGCTTCAACCGTGATTGGCTCGGCGGCGACGCGGGCGCTGACCTCGGCAAGTGTCATCGATGGCTTTGCCGGGCCGGGATCAGGGCGCACCGGCGTTTCCATGCGTGCGGCCACCGGCTCGGCCGCCGGCAACTGTGCCTGGACTTCCGCCAGCGTGACCGGCTTCCTGCCGTCGGGGGCGGCATGCAGGTCGGCACGGAATGCTTCCACGTCGGGGGCTGCATAGGCGCTCGACGCGCGCTCCAGATCCTGGCTCAACTCATCGGCGTCGCCCGGCTGCTTGCGGCCGCCGTCGCTGTCCTCGATGATCCGCCTGATGGAAGCCAGTATCTCTTCCATGGAAGGTTCGCGCTGTGCGCTGCTTGCCGTTGCCATCGTCACATCCGCCGCCCTTGTGACCCCTGTTGGGTTTTCCGATCCGGCAGAGCCGGATCGAATCATGGCGACAGCGTAACCGACGGATCGCCGCACGAGAATCCCCAATCTGGGGACTTGTGGGATTTCAACAGATTAGCGCGATCTGAACCCGAGAGCGCAGTACGAAAGATCCTGCTCAAACGAGGAGCACGGCCAGTCCTGGCCGAACGCTTCAGCGGCCGTCCGGCGTGCGCAGGCCGTACCACTTGTCCTTGACCGCGTTGTAATGCTCTTCAGGCTTGTATTTCGCTACCTGCAAGCCAAGGCGGTCGACGGACAGACGGCCGGTCGCCTGCAGGATGGCGTAGCTCGCCACCACCACATCATGTTCGTAACCGGCCTGGTTGATCTGGGCGGTGATGACCGTCGCCTGCGCGTTGAGGACGTCGAGCGTGGTGCGCTGGCCGACATTGCGCTCTTCGATGACACCGTTCAGTGCCAGCTTCGCGGCCTCGATCACCTGCCTGTTGGCCGTCAGCTGCTGCTGCGCGGCGGTGTACTCGGTCCAGGCGGCGGTGACGGCCTGGCGCACCTGGTCGCGGCTGACGTCGACCTGGATGCGGGCCTGGCTGAGCGATTCCTTGTCCTGGCGCACGATCGCCGAGGTGCGGCCACCCGAATAGATCGGGATGGTCAGCGTTGCCCCGACACTGGCCGAATTGGTCGTGCCATCCTGCGAACCGACGCCCGGCAAAGGCGAGGTATTGCGATAGGCGCTCGAAACGCCGGCGGAAGCCGACAGCTGCGGCAACAGCGCGCCTTCGGCCGACTTCACCGAAAACGCGGCCGCGTCGACCAGATGCTGCGTGGCAAGGATGGCCGGATGCTCGTTCGAGGCCACCCCGACGGCGGCGGCGAGGCTCGACGGCAACAGCTTTGCCACCGGCGAAGCGCCCTTGAGCTTGCCCGGCTCGTCGCCGACGATCTGGCGGTAGATCGCCGCACTTGCCAGCGCCTGCGCCCGGGCGGCACTCAGCGATGCCACGGCGGCGGCCCGCGAAGCATCGGCCTGGGCGACATCGGTGCGCGTGCCTTCGCCAACTTCGAAACGCGAACGCGCCGCGCGCGCCGTTTCGGTCAGGAACTGAAGGTTCTGCTCAGTCAGCACGGCGACCTGCCGGTCGCGAATCACGTTCATATAGGCTTGGGCCGCGCTGAACAGGATACCCTCTTCGGTGTTGCGCAGGCTTTCGACGGAAGCGCGGACCTGCGCTTCGGCGGCAGCGACATTGTTCCTGGTCTGAAAGCCATCGAACAGCATCTGGTTTATCTGGACGCCAAAATTTCCGGTGGTCAGCCTCACGCTTGAATTGGTGCCATTGAGATGGCTGCTCGAATAATCAATATCCGCCGAGCCGGTGACAATCGGGCGGTAGCCCGACTTGGCGATGGCGACACCCTCGTCGGTGACACGAACGCCGGCGCGGGATGCATTCAGCGAAGAATTGTACTGATAGGCCTTTGCAAGCGCGCCGGAGATGCTTTCGGCTGAAGCCGCCAGTGGGGACAGCATGGTCGCCGAAACGAGGACGGCGGTGAAAAGTGACTTGCGTAAAGACGGCACGGTTAAACCCTCATTCGTTTTCCATGGGAACCGCGCCGCGCCTGCTTCTCTCATAGATCAGCCGGCGCCGCGTGTTCGATGTTCCCTGCTGCTCACCCCAAAGTGCCCCCAGTCTGGGATCCGCAGCGATCGTTCAAATGCAAGCGACCATGACACAGCCTCTCCTGCAAGGCCAAATCATTCAGAATTCGAAAGCACGAATGCGTTCAAACCCCGGTAGTGGCTTAATTGCCGCATTAAATGCACGTCTTCCGGTTACAACCCCCCCGGCCTTGAAAAAGAGACGGGCCACGCCGGAATTGCCCTGCCCTTCGACGGCGACAAGGCGGCCGCCTTCGGCGAGTTGGTCCAGAAGCGCCACCGGCACTTCCGCGACGCTGCCACCGACGAAGATGACGTTATAAGGCGCCTTAGCGGCATGCCCCTGCGGCAACGCGCCCTGGACGACGGTCACATTGCCGCAGCCCAGCGACGAAAGCGTCGATCTGGCGGTTTCCGCCAGCGCCGAATCACTTTCGAGCGCCACCACGGACCTAGCCAGTCGCGACAGGATGGCTGAGGCGTAGCCGGTTCCGCAACCGACATCGAGCGCCGAATCGGTCGGGTTGATCTCCGCCAGCTGGATAAGCTTGGCCAACGGCGATGCTTCCATCAGGTAGCGCGCGCCGTCCGCGCCGGCGGCAATGCGGATGTCCTCGTCGATATAGGCCAGATCGCGCTGGGCGGCGCCGACAAACATCTCTCTTGGGACGACAAGCATTGCATCGAGCAGCGGCGCGCTGGTCACATCGGTGGTGCGGACCTGGCCGTCGACCATCTTGACGCGTAGTTCGGAGAAATCAGCGCTCATGTCCCAACCAATCCGCTTGCCGCGCCAGAACCGCGGTCCATTGTGTCAGGAACTTCAGGCCCCTGCGCTGCCGCGCGGGGGCCCGGGCATTGGAGGCCTCGCCCGGAATCGAACCGGGGTGCAAGGATTTGCAGTCCTCTGCGTAACCACTCCGCCACGAGGCCTCATTGCTCCCGGCGTTCCACCCGGTTCCAATAGGTTGCGGCGAAAATGACGTCAAGCGGCCACCGTGCATTCCGAACGGTTTCCTCGCGTCAGTCCGGACGGCACCCGGCAAATCGTCGGATCGGGCCTGACCGCTCCATTAGCGGACAATTAAGCATAGCCTGCCCGGAGAAGAAACTCATCGGCGGCCGTGCGTTGGACATGGCAGGAGGAAGAGCCATGCACCGGACAGTGGCAGCAAATACAAGTGCCTCGTCCGGCCTGTCCCTGCCACAATGCGGAGAGCCTCTGCATTACGCAATCGACCGTCTGTCCATCGAAGGTGCGGACAGCCTGTCGCCGCATGACAGGGCAAGGCTTGCCTCGGCCGCGGCGATTCTCAAGCAGATCCGTGAGGCGCTGGAAGAGCACGCCGCCCGCTGAACACCCGCCTTGCGCTATCGGCGGTCAATCGGGCCGGCGACGCCGTTCCCACCAGACGACAAAGCGACGCCGGTGACGGCGAACCATGGCGAATTCATAGGACAGCACCAGCAATCCGAGCGGAACCATCCAGAAGCCGAGGATCGGCAGGAAACCGAGGACGCCGCCAACGGTCAGCAGGATGCCGATCGTGATTCTGAGCCCGCGCGAGCGCGGCATTTTGAACTCGCGCCCGAAAACGGAGATTTTCCGCGCCGGCATCTGGTTGTCTTGTGCTGTCATCGTCTCGAAAGATTGACCCGTTTGATTGTTCGCAAGCATGCTTGAACCAAAGCAGCCGCCGCGCTTTCGGTTCCATATCCCCGCCAAGACGGCTAATATGAGGGCTTCCTTCGACGATTGCGAGAAACGCCTGCGCGAAAAAGCCTCGGAAAAATGTGAAAAGCTTCTTTGCAAAGCCGAAAAGGGCAGCTATAGGCTGCGCCACTCACATAAGAGCATCCGTTCCCCGGTAGCTCAGTGGTAGAGCAACCGGCTGTTAACCGGTTGGTCGCTGGTTCGAATCCGGCCCGGGGAGCCAAATCTTTTCAAGTACTTAGCTGAACGCAATTTCCTCCAGAAATCTCCCTTGGGTACGCCATGGGTACGGAAGAGCCCGCGCGTTCACTAGAATCTCCAGCGATTGCTCTTCTATCCCCTGCCCCGCATAGTGGCCTGCCGGACGAAGGGAGAGGCGAAAGTGCCACAACAGCGGGATATACCGATTCACAGTGACGGAGGGACACTGACTATTGTCGCTGCGACAGGCGGCGCTTTGACGATCGGTGTTGCCATCACACACTTCAGTAAAGATGGGTCTATCTCGCGGCAAAAGAGGTTTGGTTCTTTGCTGAGTACCGGCAGGCACAGGCCCATTTTCAAGACGAGCGAACAAAAGCAGCGCTTCGGGACGTGCTCGGGGATTCAGCCAAATAGTCGACCGTCTCTATGTCAGCGCCGGCAGATCGGTAGGCAGCTTTGCCGGATAGAGCGTGATCGACTGGACATAGACATCGTTCAGCGTGTTGCCGGTGCCGACACCATCATGACCGATCAGGACGGTATCGACGGCGAATGGTGTATAGGTCACCGTCTGTGTCACCGCCGCGCCACCGTCTTTCGACCAGGCATATTCATAGTCGCCTCCGCCGGCATCGCGGTTGAGCGTCATGGCTTCTTTGTGGAGCCCGGATCCGGTCACGCTGTCACCAAAGCCCAACTCGTTGTAATCCTCGATATAACCGCCCACGCTCGCGATGATCGCATTGTCAGCTACATCGTAATTCGCGCCATCCGCGATGAATGCCAGGAAGCCGCCCGGCGAGTTGTTGCAGTTGAGAGCAAACAGGATCGTGCAGCCGGCCGCGAGTCCTGCAGTCAGATCAGCCAGGAAATCGCCGGTTGCCTTTGGCGCATTGCCGTTGGACGGCGTGATCCGCATGCCAGAGCCGGAGATTGCCCCACTATTGAAGCCGCCACCGAGCAGGGCCGATATCGCCTGTGTTGAACCGCCGGCATAGTAGAAGCCGTTGACGAAATCGAGGAATGCCGTCGCGCCATCGGGCAGTTCCGGCGGTGACCCGCCGCCACCACTGGCTTGTGAAGCCATGATGCCGATCGGGATCATGCCAGTCTCCCCACTGCAATCCAGACGTCATCTGTCTCCTGTGTCAGTGACGCACCGGCGTATTGTCCGTCCAGAACGATCGAACTGGCGCCGTTGATCGTCGCGGCCCCGTCCGCAGTGATAGTGACCGTTCCGGCACCTTTCACGAAAACGTCGATCGCCGCCTCAACGTCAAAATCGACATCCGAGTTTTCAGGCAGTGTCACGGCAACGGGCGAGGCATTGTCGAAGGTGCAGAGCTTCCCTGCATCGGTCAGCACGAAGGTGTAGCTTGTGCCTACCTGGGCGTTCAGCGGCCGCTTGCCAAAGGCGCTGTAAAGCTCCGTCATCATGTCGTTGATTTTGTCGAATGCCGTTCGCAGTTCGTCGCCGGTTCCGTCGTTCCCGGTCGCACCAATGCCGATGGTCTGTTGTGCCATTTTCCTATTCCTGATCCGCTGTGAAGTAGGTGCTGTCAGCCCGGATGACGGTCGTATCTGCGGTAAGCGTATAGGTCAGAGCGATGCTCGCCTGTGCTCGATATCCTCGACCGACAACCGCGCTGACCATGTAGACCCGAAAAGCGATCGCCGCCGGGTAGGTGCCAAAGTCAGTGATGATGTCAGCATCGTCGTAGTGAACGGCGCCGGCCGAACTCTCGAGCGTCCGCACGACGGTAGACCCGTCCATAATGTCCCATTCGAACGCCAGTGCGGTTTCGCCGAAGTTTGCCGGATTCAATCCACTGGCGAGCCTTGAGCGGTAGTCACAGGACAGGTCGATGCCGTCCGGGCTACCAAGCGCCGCGTTGAGGTTGACTGGCGCGTATGGCGTCTCCGCCGCGCCCCGCAGGACGTGAGATCCGACAATTGCAGCGGCGGGACTCTGACCAAAACCAACGGCCTTATAGAATCTGGTCCCGTTGAGGCCGGCGGCCGGATGCAGAACCGGCTCTATCCAAGCCGCGCTGGCCATTACGAACAGGTCGCCGGCCTGGTGGAAGGGCGCGAAGACTTCTGTGCCGCGATAGCCCCTCACTGTGAAGCCAGAGAGCGTGTAGGTGCCGTCGCCGTTGTCGGTGACAGTCTTGTAGCCAACCCCCTCCCAGCGGCCCGCAAAGCCCACGAATGCGAGGTTCTTTCCAGCAAGGACTTCGTCTTCCGTCTTGTCGACCAATAGCGTTGCGTCACCGGAGATCTTTCGGAAGGTCACCGTTGAGTCATCGGTGGTAGCAAATGGATCGACTGGGTTGCCAAGAGCATCGATGCAAATACCGATGACGCCGCCGTGCGCCGCTTGATCGTATTCGACCGAGAGATCACCCGCGGTGGCACCGCTGTAGAGACTGCCGCCGCCCCAATTGGGTTGCCCCCTTGATGCAACCACGCCGTACTGGACAATCCAGGCGCCGCCGGCGTCGTCGGAATAGCGCAGTAGTGGAATGTCCAGATGGATGTACTGCGACTGCGGTGTGACCGTCGAAATGCCTGAGAAGCCGGCGTTGGTGACTGAGGCGACGTCTGCGGAGAGCGAGGTTTGAAAGTCTCTCGCCTCGAGGTCAACGACCAGGTTTTCCCTGATATTCACCTTGGTTAGTTCGACCGTGTAGGAGATGTCGCCGGATGCAACCGAAATGACATCGCCCGGAATCATCCTGGCAAATTCACCATATGCGGAGAACGCGTGCGTCCGGTCTTTGGCCTGAAGGTTCCAAAGGATCTCGTTGACGAGCCGTTCCCCATCCGCGTCCGACAAGGTGAGCGACGTCTGATATTGCGCCTCCCGGGTCGACCGCGTGACCTCGTAGAGGGCGCCGTATGTGTCGGCCGTGACCGTGCGGGATTGGTAGTTGTCGTCCCTTGAAATGTATTCCAGCGAGACCTTGGCGATCCGGGTAATGTCGCCTCGGTCATTGGAGCCGATCGATCCGCCTTTCTTGAACACCAGATCCGAATCATTGACCGTTACGTCTGCAGTGAACGAGCCGTCCGTCGGCGTCTTTCGGAAGAAGATTTTGCTTCCGATATCGGTCCATACGAAGCCGAGCGGATCCTGGTAGGAGCGCAGAATGGTTCGAATGTTCGTGCCGTCCTTGTCGATCACATCTCCCCAATCCGACAGATCTTCGAATCCGGAAAACTCGATCTGGTCGATTGTGTAAGGGCCAAGGCCGGTCAGAAGGTCGCTGATATGGCTTTCAAGAGTGATCTCTCCGGGTTGCGTGCCGGGCAAGGTGTATTTCGTCCAGACCGTATCGCCCGACGCCATGAAGTAGGACAGGCGGGCTTGATCGTAGAGACCCCATCTTGCTTCCTCGCCAGTTTGCGCATCGACATCGTCAAGCAGCGTCGCTGTTTTTGCATTGATGTCGATCGCCCACAATTCCTCTGATGATGACGTTCGGAACAGGGCAAACCCAGGCTTTGGAAAAGCTCTGTCGCAAGTCAGGTTGTCGACAAGCGGAAACAGGATTGATGAGACAGTGAAGGCATCAGCGATGGCGCCCGTGTCTGGCGTGACAAGCTGTACGTTGTGAGTTCCGGACGGAAACTCCTCAAGCACAAGCAGATACTCAGTCAGTGGATCGTAGTGGATGCCAGTAACGACGCCGACAGACGAATAAGCGGACGTCGTCGACCACGTCTCCCCATAGGTGACTTCGGTGCAAGTTGAGCTGCTATGCACGAAGAAGGACGCAGAGCCGGCCAAGTGTCGGCCGAGTGAGAAGTAGACCGACCCTAGTGCTACATCATTGCGCGTGACGTCGAATGAGCCGGATGCAATGTCGATCACCGCCATAAGGGTTCCGAGACCGCCGCTTCCATCGACATCGGCGCCAAGCAGCAACCAGTTTTCGTCAAACGGCTGGCTCATCATCCAGTAAATCGACTCGTCAGTCTCTTCGCGCCATTCGGCTACGATACGGCCCGTTGAAGCGTTGTAGACCCGCGACGGAGAAGTTGTTTCCGCCGGCACGGACAGGCGAATGACGACATGACCAGAACCGCGAAGGGCTATGATGAAAGCGGCGTTGTTGACATACGTTGACGAGTCCTCGAGCGGAACTCGGTAGAGTTCTGTTTCCGTGTCGACGTCCAAGACCGAAAGGTAACAGGTCGTCAGCGAGGGAATCTCGGCAGTCGTCAAAACCTGATAGATCAAGCCGTCAACCGGATCGTATGCGCTCCTTTGGGTGTTGTTCAGATTGACGGGCTCTTCGCCGGTCCAAGTGATCTCTTGCGTTCCGCCCGTGTCCGTCGCCGCGTTGGAAATTACGACATTGATCGTAGGCGCGGTCAGACTCGGAAAGTCCGGTAGGAAGAGCAGGACATCGCCCGTGTGCGCGCCAGCATTAGCTCCTACAATTGTCCTGACGAGCGGGTCGACCGTGGTCTGAAGCCCGTTATAGAAACGAAAAGCAATCTTCGGGATTGCGCCATTCTCTGCGTCAAACACGACCTCATCGTTTGCCTCGATTCGAATGATGTCGTAGCCGCGGCCGAAGTAGTCCCTGCAAAGTAGATAGCCGACATCGATTGTCGCGACTGAGGTTGGCTCCGGATAGGTAAGTTCAAATTCAGACCCTATGCGCTCCCCCCTATAAGTCGTGGTTACGACTTTCGTCTGACCATAAACAGGGATGCCCTCGACCCTTCCAGTTCCGATGACAGCTGCCTTCGGACGTCCAAGGGCACCAGGTGTGCCGACGCCGGTGCGCTTGGTTGAGACGTTGTCGACGCGGGGGGGCTCAGGCGGAAAATAATAGGTCCCAATATATTGCTTTGTACCAAGCCCGCCTCGATAGGCCATTACCCGAGCCCTCCATAAAGCTCGCCGGGCGTATAGTCATAGCCGGAGAAATTGTTCTTGCGGCCGAGCGGGCGCTGTTGAGGACTAGGCATCAGCCGGCCCCTTTTTTCAGAGAAAAGAAAAAGCCGCCGCCCGAAGGCTGCGGCTTGCGGTCATTTTGTCTTGCGATCGTGAGCCGATCGATTCCGGCATTCTGCGCAACAGTAGCGAGCCGCTGGACTCCCGGGCTGAAACATGTCGCCGCACTGATCGCACTTGCGGGGCGTAGCCTTCTGGCCCGCTGCCCTGCACTCGATCGAGCACCAATTCTGGGTATGCCTGTGCGGCTTGAACAAGCTCTGGCAATGGGCGCACGGACGCTCCGGCTTCGTGGTCCTGCCAGTCGATGCGCACACCGGCGAGCAATAGAGACCGGCTTTGCTGCGGCTCAGCGGCCGGAATGTCTTCGCGCACGTCGCGCACTCTTTTTGCTCGAGGATGTCACCGCGGGCATGTCGTGCGCACGATGACGAGCAGAAGCGGGAGTCCTCCACGGAAGGCCGAAACGACGTGCTGCAGAACTCACAGGTCCGCTTGCGGAGCTGTTGCTTTTTGGCGAGGTAGAATGCTCGCTTCGTGACTTCCTTGCCCTGGTAATCATCCGCCTGTTCACGCCGGACTTTGGTGGCCAGTCGGCAGAGTTCGCTGCACCATGAAACGCGCCGCATCTGGCGATCTGACGTGTCGAGCAACTGGCCACAGCCGAGACAATTCTCTCTATCGACGCCTTCGGGTTGGCCCTGCAGCCATGTCGGACGCCGGTGAGCTTTCAGGCATGTTTCGATGATCGAGACGGCTTCATCGTCAGCCCGTTGCCAAGAATAGCCATCAAGGCACAGTGCGGACCGAAGTCCCGCGCGGCAGGCACCCTCATACTCGAACGGGCTAAGCCGCCAGTCCGCCAACACATCCATCATCTGGTTGACGATGTGGCGTCGCTTGTCAGCCCCGAAGATCGGGTGCTTTGCAAGCTTCTTCGTCGCTCGAAAGCTGAGCGTTATGGCGAGCATGTCCTGCGCCATGTGTGTTTAAGACTGGGATTCCGCCGTGATCTCAGTTCCATCGCGGAAGCCGAGTTCGCGCAGTCCCTTGATGTCGTAAGTCACTCCCTCGCACTCGACGCGGTCCACTTCGGAGATGTCGGCGAGATAGCGGATGCGGAAGATCACCAGGCGCACGGCGTAGCGCTGGTGCAGATCAGGTGAAAACTGCTCGTTCTCTTTTTTGTGGATTTTCTCTGCCCAAACAGTGCGCCAGGTTTGCCACTCAAACACAGGCGAGTTCAGCAAATCAGTGCCGGTCTCAACGCGCCTAACGATGAGAAGGCGCCGGTTCATGGTGCCGATGCGCATGGGGCTCACCGATAGATGCGAAATGGCGCGATCAGATCGCATGCCATGAGCGGAATTTCGTGCGGCGTGGCGAATGCTATTGGCTGCCGTTGCTCGTAGAAGTGGGCAGCCATGACGCTGATCGCCTGCAGGATCGGCGGCGGAACGCCCTCTTCATCGTCGCCATAGCCGGCGCGAAAGCGAACCTGCACGGCGTCGGCAACATAGCGGGTATCCGGCCAGGTCTCGCCATAGACTGGGGCGATTTCAGGTCGCCAGGAACCGGCGCCAGAAACGCGATATGCCGACGGATCGAGCGCTTGCAGAACGCCGTCGCTATCAAGGTATTTGATGTGAATGACTTCCTGCAGTGGCGGAAGTGGGAGTTCGATGCATGTTGGAAAGCAATCGAGGTAGAGCGTCCACTCTTGCGTAAGCAGGCAGCGCCCAAGCCGTCCCTGGTTCCCGTCCAGGCGCGAGACTGCCGCGCGGATGCACGACAGAATGTACGCCTTGTCGGTCGGTAGGGAGCCGCCAAATTCGACGCGAAGGTGATCGCATACCTGCCGCAAAATCAGGTCGGCGAGCGATTCCGGCGGGGTTTCGAGCACAAGGTTCATGTCGACTCTCGCTAAGTGGAAAGGGCGGCTCTGAAGCCGCCCTTTAGGTCAATGGTGCGCCTTATTAGGCGTTGAGGGACGGAGACGCGCCCAAGTCGAAATAGCCGTGCACGAACGACTCCGGCCGGTTCACCGCCAGGGCGAGCCGCTCTTCGGCACGAATGGCGACGAGGTTCCGGACAAAGAAATCGTCGTGATCGGTGGAGACCTCCACCGCGGCGTCTTCCCTGTCGAACACCTGCGCGCCCATGGTGGCGCCGACCAGGAATTCACCGGAGGTGATGGCGGTCGTTTCGACAACGGCAAGACGCCACAGTTGCATGGTGCCGCCCGTCTGGACCTGGATCCAGATGTAGCGCTGATCGTCGTCTTTCGTCAGTTCGATCGCAGCCCAGTCGTTCGGGTTGAGCACAACGAAAGTCGGACGGTATTCCGCGTTTCGCACCTGAAGACTGGCGCGGCGGATCGTGTCAATCCGTGTGTCAGTCGCCCCGTTGCTGAGCGTCGACTGGCTGAAGTCCGTCGCCTGCGGAATGATGCCATGAAGATTCTGCCCCGTGCCGTCGCCGGCAAGCAGCTGGTTCTCCTCCACGTATTTCAGGCCGAAGGTCGCCCGGCCGTTGATGTAGGACATCAACATAGGGACGTCAGACAGAACCTGCTTTGAGGCTGCGAACCAATGCGCAATTGTTCTGACATTGGTCGTGACGAGCTCAAATTTCAGATCGGACTGAGGCTTGGTCGCCCCTTCCGCTACCGGCGCCGCATTGTTGGTGAAGCCGGTTTCCTGCATGAACTCGATAGCGTTCGAAGACGTGCGACCCGGCAGGAGAAGATCCCGGATCGTCAGTTCGCGCACGGCCGGCGTGATGATGCCTGGTGCACGCTCCGGCCTGATGAGATCGCCGGCGGAGCCAGCGGCATCGGTCGTCGCAGAGGTGATCGTGGCTGCCTTCAGATTCAGGCGCGCGGTGCCGCGTCCCTTGCTCTGCAGCGTCTTGAAGTCGTCCGTCTCGGTCAGTTGTTCGCCGATCGACTTTGCAGGAGTGTCGCCGAAGCTGCGACGAGACAGCTTTTGTTCGACCTGGAGAAGACGATCCTGAAGGCTGGCGCCGTCGGTCGAAAGCTTGGTGAGCGCTGACTTGGTTTCGTCCAGCACCTTACCGTGCGTCTTGATTTCCTCGCTCGCCTTGGTGGCAAAGGTCTGGATTTCAGTGTCGCGAGCCTTGAGCGCGTCCATCACGCTCTTGAACTCCGCCTGGTCGTCAAGGCGATCGCCGGCGGCCTTCCGCCTGAATTCGCGGGAATGCATTGTCATGTTGATATCCTCAAATTTTTGGAAGATTGAAGCCGGAAAGCGCCTGCAACAGGTCGCTGGCGGCCATTGAATTCACCGGGTCTCCGACATCCGTCAGGAGGTGTCTCAAACCGCGTGTGGTGATGACGGCGGCTTGCGAGCGCGAAAAGCCTGACTCTCTCAGGAACCGTTCGAACTCAGGAAGGGACGGAAGCCCGCCGTGCGCGAGCTTCATCTTGATGGCGTCAATTCGAGCATCGTCGAGCGCCGGCATCGTAACGATAGACACCTCCTCGAGGTCGACCCGGGTCAGCGTGCGAACGCCGGTCTTTTCGTCGTAGGAGGACTCCCGAAGCCAAAAGCCGATGGACAGTCCGGTGACGGCGCCCGCCTTCATAAGGGCATGGGCTTCCCTGGCTTTGACAACGTCGGCGGTCAGTAACCGACCCTCGACGTAAAGGCCTTTGTCGTCTTCCTCGACTTTGGAATACGTTCCGAGCGGGGAGTCTGATCGGTGCTGCCAAAGGATCGGGACTGGTCGGTTGCGCGCTTTGCGGTCCGTTAGCGTGGCGACGAACGCACCAGGCGCAACGACTTCATTGTAGGTGTCCACGACGCCGAACACGGAACCGTAGCCAGAAAAAAAACCGTCATCTTTGACGGCTTTAATGGACAGGTCGAAGTCGCGAATCTTAATCGACATTCTTGTTTTCCTCGATGCCAAGCCAGGACCGAAAAGCGGCCTTCGCCGCGGCGGTGTTGTCGCCTCCAAGCCTGTCCAGTGGCGCCAGATTGGTTTGCGCGGTCAGAGCATCGGCGGCCGTGCCGGCGTGAGGCAGATTGAGCTTCGCGCGTCCTTCGTTTCGGGTCATGAGGCCGTTCTGCGTCATGGTCGACAGGAACGACGCCTTGGCCACGCTATCGACCTGCAGCAACGCCTCGCGGTTGAACTCCGGGTAAATGCGGCGGCGCTCGCCAGGTCCGATCAGTTGTTTGGAGATGCGCTTTTCGATGCGCGTAAGGACGGGGTTAAGTCCGGTCGTCAGCCACTGCAAAAGCAGTTGCTCGATACCCGTCCCCCAAGCGGTCACGCCCTGCGCAGCATGGCCGATCACAACGGGCGGCACGCCGAACCATCTGCAGATCTCTTCGACGTTGAAGCGGCGGGTCTCTAACAGCTGCATGTCTTCAGGAGCCAAGGACAGTTGTTCGAATTTCAACCCTGCTTCCAGAATCATGAGTTTGCCGGCGTTGGTGGAGCCGGCGTACTTCGCCATGATCGATTCAAGCTGAGGACGTTGTTCGTCTGAGATTTCGGCTGCAGTAGTGAGGATGCCCGACGGCATTAAGCCGGATCCCAAGATTTTCCCGGCCGCTTCGTCGGCGGCGATCGCGCTCCCGAATGTCTGAACGCCGAACCTGATTGGTGAAAGGCCAAGATCACCGCCAAATCCAAAGCCTCTGACGTGCAAAATGGATTCAGCCGGAAGATCGACCGGCTTGCCGCGATCTGTAAATTTATATCGGAGCTCGCCCGCCTCTCGGGTCACATTCACCTGGTCGGCCGGCAGCAGATTCAGCGCCGTAACACGATCACCAAGTTTGACGATCTCGGCATAGCTATTACCCCTCACCAGCAGCCAAGCGACCATGGCGCCCCAAAACTCAAATGCGGTCTGATCGGCGTTCGGGCTCTCGCCTATGATCTCCGCCAACGGATGGTCGACAGGATTGCGGCCGCCGCGACCGTCCTTTTCGAAAACCTGCAGCGGCAGGCAGGAGGCGGCCTCAGAGTTGAGCCTGACGCAAGACCACACAGTTGCCAGTTGCATCGCTGTATTGTCGGTGACGGCCTTCCCGGCAGCGCTGGCGCCGCCGTAGAAGTACGACCACGGCGCCGTGTCGGTGAGGCCGAAAGTCCGGCCAATCCAAGATTTGAAATTCATTAGATCACCATGACGGGGTTTTTCAGGAAGCCCTTCAGCGAAGGCTTCACCGGTGGAGGTTCGAAGCGATTGGCGACCTGCAACGCCATGGCCAGCGCAACGGCGCCGTCCACGCGAACCGGGCCGCGGCCGTTCGATTTGTCCTTGTCGATTTTCAAGTTTCCGGCGGCGTCGCCGACTGTGATTGCGCCGGCTACAGCGGCGGTTAAGACGGGGTGCCCTCCGTGCCTCAGCTTCCCGGACAGTGCGAGTTCCGCGAAACGCTCTACACAGGGGCCAATCGTGACAAAGCCCTGACGGTACGGCTCCAGCGGTATTTCGCAGGCGATATCGTCAAGCTCGGTCTTCAGATCCTCGATTCGATAGGTATCGAAGGCGATCGACCTGATGTCGAATTCCCTCGACAGTTTCGCCATTTCCGCCGCAACGAAGTTGTAGCGGACTGTCGGGCCAGGCGTGGCAAGCATGTGGCCTTCGCCGATCCACCGCCGAAACCGCTCCTGTTCGGCGGGACGGCGGGCTTCAAGCTGGCCCTGCGGCGTCCAAAAAATGGGCAAGACGTCGAATGTCGGATCCGGATCGTCTGACGGGAAGACCAGCACCAAGGCGGTGAGGTCGTTCTTGCCGCTGAGGTCGAGCCCACCGAAACAGGGGCGGCCGTGCAATGCGGCACGATCGACCGGGCCGCCGTTCTGTTTCCAAACACCTATCGTTACGATCCGGCTTTCCGGATTGGCGTCGGCGCGCTGGTTAAGGCGTAGGCGCCGATATGAGCTTTCGAACGCCGGCATGCGTCGGGCGCGGTCGCGGGATTTCTGAAGCGCTTTGAGGTCGAGGAAATGGCCGTAAGCAGGATTGCAGGCCTTCAGTGTCTCATCGCTGAAGGGATCCGCGTCATCCGGCGCGGCGTGAAGCTGGAGATATGTGGAAGGGTCCGCACCTGTCAGCGCGTCATCGATCAGGCGGGAAAGCGCGTGGTCGTCGTCTGCGCTTTGGGTGCTCAAGACGAGACCAAGCGTCTCGTCGCGCTTGCCCTCCGATTCCATCAGAACGCTGAGCAGCGCGCCGTCCGGTGCCTCACCGAGCTCGTCATAAGCCCAGCACGTGGGGCTCAACCCCTGGCTGCGTCTCGCATCTGCACTGAGTGCCTCAAATACGGAATCGACGCCGTCACCCTCGAGCACGTGAATCTTTTTGTGAAAGTCGACAATGTTCGTCCTAGCCGCAAATTCCGGGACGCGAAGGATCGTCGCCTTCATTTCATCGAAAATCAGGCCCGCCTTGCCGCGGTCGATCGACGCCGAAAACACGGCGCCGCGCTCTTCCGACTCCGGACCAAGAAGCGCCGCCAGGCAGATCCCAGCAATCAAACCAGTTTTGCCGTTGCCTTTCGGCTGGCTGAGAATGGCAAGTGAGACCTTGCGTCTGCCGGCCTTGTCGGTCGCAAAAACGTTCTCAACGAATTCCCGTTGTGACGGCAGGAGCCTCATTTTCTTGCCGCGGCGGATGCCCTTCGTGACCGGGAGCCACTGAAGGAAAGCGATCATCCGCTTCGCGCGGGACAGGCCCTTCTTTTTCCAAGGCAGGCGCCGCTTGGTTTCTGCAGCCTGCTCTTTTGCAAGGCGCTGGCGAGCCGCGCCCGGTCCGCGGAGCCCCATGCCGAAACCTCATTGAAATAAGCGGCGGACGATCGCGCCGACCGTCCGCCTCGATCGTGTCGCCTTGACCCCTTTTCTCGCGAGCGAGTGAAGCGCCAGGGGAGGCGGACTTCCCGTTGTCGGCCTGATCTCAGAGGCCTCAAAGGAGACTGGCGCTCCAATGCGGAAAACAACGAAAATCGGAAACTAACTCTGCGTTGAAGAGGCACGCCGGTCTAAGCGGCAAAAAAGCTGGCGACTTTTTACCCGCCCCTGCCTCCAGATAGTCAGCAACGGCGCGATGAACGTGCGCGTTCCACTGGATAAGACTGATGTCTTAGCCATTGGTTGCTTGCCGATGTGTTGGAGTTATTTGTCGGAAGGACTTGCGATCAGCATTAGATTGATGCATGATCGCGCATCGATTGAGACGGGAATCCCAATCGATGCGCTTGACACCAGAGCTTGAAAGGAAGCTTCTAATGTCCGACTTGCCCATTACCACGAATTTGCACCGCCGTGCAGTGCTGACTGGCCTGGCGGCCTTGTCGACTGCAGCCGGCACCGTCACATTGGCTGGACCCACGAAAGACCCGCTTGAGTATCATCTAGCCGAGGCCGCCAAGCTACTACGCGAAAGGAATCCAGCCTTTCCGCAGTGGGACGTCGAACATTTCAAGGGCTCTCGAGGCCGTATGCAAGCCGTCACCCTGATGGCATGGCGTGCCTGATCTTTGCTGGAGTCAGCCGCAGCCAATTGTGGCGCGCGCGACTGACTGAAATAAACTAGGCTGCCAATTGTGGCGAGATGGCCAAGCCGTCCCCTTAAACCGGGGCGGCTTTTTCTTTGCCTTGATGTATGCTGGGTGCTTTCTGCAAGAATAAAATGCGAAATGCATTTCACATATTTAATATAGAGCGCAAATCTGCCATAGTCGGACTTCTCAGGGGAGAAAGTCCCATGCTCGAATATGGCCCGATGATCTTGCTCGCTCTGATCGCCATCGCTCTGGCTATCCACTTCATTCCCAGCGGCCCAGAGGAAGCGCTGCAAAAGTTCCGGGAACAGTGCCGCGCTGACGGTATGGACTTTGCCGAGACTGAGGCGGCGATAGCCATTCGCACGTCCTTTGTCCGCCTACGTCGGATCGCCTCCGACCAATGCGTTGCCCAAGGCGGCAAAATGGACCGCGACGAGATCAACCAGATCGCCAGCCAGATCGCCAGCGGCCTTACGGCCGCGCATGGTCGGGAAGCGGCCAAGAGCTTCATTGGCTGGATCGACGCTTCTCCCGATGAAGAGATTCTGTATGACGATGCGCGCGCGGCTCGCCATCGCAATACCGTTGAGGCGTTGCGCGCCAATGGCCTTTATCCGCCGAAGAACGTCCCGATGAGCGAAGACCTCAGAAATGCCTTCAGGATCGTCAAACGTTGAACGGGTGTCTGGCGTCCAGCGGAAGCCCGTCGGCGCCGACGTCGCTACTATAGCCGTTGCGCTCTTCTGATTGCTTAGTGCTGTCGTGGCAGGCCTTGCACAGGCTCTGAAACGGTCCCGCAAAGAACCGGAACCGGTTGCCTCTATGGCGTTCGACGTGGTCGCAGATGCTGGCCTTTGTCCGGACACCAGCCCGGACGCAGAACGCACAGAACGGCTCACGCCTCAACTGGCGAGCTCGGATGACAAACCATTCCCTGGTCAGATACCACTGCCGCCACGGCTGCGAAGCCCGGCGCTTGGCATCGTGATGCGCGCGGTCTTTCATTTGGCGCGCCAGCCTATTCCGGGCCAACAGAAAACCCGCCGCTGCAAGGTGGCAGGGACGGACTGATTCGGCCGATGATGTAAATTGAAGTTTCGGCGGTGAGTCTGACTCGCATTTGTCGCTTACACCACCCCTAGATGAATCTTTTCTGTTAAAACTATATTTAGTGGCTGCGGTAAGCCCCGTCGTTCCAAGGGGTATCGGCAGTTTCTTTCTAATCCTGAAAAAAGCGACGGCTGCGATGTGGCGCCAACGACGGCGACGGCTATTCCCGAAGGGAAAGCGGGGGTCCGGGGGCGATCATCGTCCCCGGTCTTTCTTTCTTGAAACCCACCAGGCTGTCACTGGCGGGATGACCAATGACCGGCGCGATAGTCCAATTCGACGTTGATGACACGAATGAACTCCGAAACCTGTCGGTCGATTTCAACCTTAGGGATCCCGTTGGCTTTCATGTCGCGGCGGATTGCTTTGACTTGCCGGTTCCAAAACTTTCTGCCTTCAGATTGATTGCGAGTAGCAAGGCCGCGAGCGGTCTCGGCAATCAGATCCCTGCGGCGGCATAGCGGGAATGCGATCAGCAAAGGCTTTTGGGCAAGCTTGTAATCGTTGAAAAGATTAAGCTGCGTCATGAGGGTTTACCTTCAGCGGTAGAGTCAAAGGTATTGGGACCACCCGTGTCCGTATGGTGTGGACCACCCGTGTCCATTTGGTCGTGCTCACCAAATGGACCACCCATGTCCATTTGGTCGACGTCTTCAGTCAGGATTATTCCGTCTGGCAATCGAACCGGATAGGTGAGCCTTATGACCCTACGCTTTCTCTTTTCCTTGGGGTCATAGACGCTTTTCACGTCGATAATACCGGCCGCTTTGTAGGCGCCCAGGTCGCGGGAAACGGTCTTGGGAGAGCAATTGCCGGCATGTTCGGCAAGGGTTTCGTCCATCGGCCATAGCGTGCCGGTAGACCAGTTCACAAACTTGAAGAACACCCCGAGAGTTCGAAAGCTGCAACCCGCTGCGTTGGCAATCTGCATTGCGACGGTGTGCCAAACCTCAAACTGCTTCATCGCTTCAATTCGATTGTTCGGCCATCGAACGGGACGCGATTCTACTCGCGCGTGGTCCTTACGTTTCCCGGCGCCCTCAAAATATACGGGGGTGTCACATTCTGGCCGGAAGAAGCTGGATGATTTTGCGTCGGATGCTTCGTTTGTGCGCTCGCTCATGCGGACCCATGCCCTGATCCGGCTAGCAAAACGTCGTACCGCTGCCGAAAACCTTCGAAGGCGTATGTTTCGGCAAGGTCGATAGCCTCTTGCTGCCAGCGTCCTCCCGCCTGGAGGCGTTCAATGAAGGATCTAATGAGTTCCTTGGCACCATCCTCGAACTGGCTGAGGAAAATTTGATGGGTTTCCGCGTCGACGTGATCGCGCGGATCCACCAGAAAGAAGTTCTCTGCGAGATATCTGCCGTGTTCACGCATGATCTTGCTAAGCTCGGCTTCGGTCTCGGGATCGATCACGCACGCACCGCCATGCGCATATGCGCCTCGAGAAGCCGTTGCGCCGCCTCCACACGGTCTCTGGCGCGGTCGATATCAGCCGGCGACGGTGACCAGCCGCACCCGTCTAGCGAGGCTTCGCGCCGCTCCACAAGCCCGTTCAAGCATGCTTGGGCGTCAGCGGCTTGTCTACGAAGGCGGCTGAGTTCGTCGTTGGCGCTGGTCATCAGGCGACGTCCCGCTCGGCAATGCGGTCAGTGAACCATTGTTCAATTTCCGCTTTGATCCAGCGGTTCATTTTCGGCCCGAACTTCACAGGCCGCGGAAAAGTCCTGGCCCCTACCCCGCGATAGATCGCGGATTCGGACAAGCCGACCAGCTTTTTGACATCGGAGATAGAAAGGAGGTCTGAGGCTTTTGGAAGTGTGATCAATAGTAGCTCCTATGTTTGGGGGGAGCCACCACACAGAATAGATACAGCGACTCCGGTCATTGAGAGATCGCCTGCAGGGTCGCAGTCTCGATCACTCTATGCGGTCGCCGTCCACTCTTCACGCGGCCGTCATTCGACGGGTGCGCTTATATCAGTGAGCCGGACCTAAGCCGGCGTTGGACTAAGTGCCGTGCACCCGCCATGAGGGTGCGTTACCTTCAAAAACCAGTCAAATACATTCAAGCACCCGGTATCTATTGTTTCACACCAGTCTTTTCAAGTGCGTTTTTTTGCATCAGATAACGAAATGACATCGGCGCCGCCCGCGACAATCCCGCTGAGCCGATCTGCCCATAACTCCAGCGCCTCCCGCTTCTCTCGCTCATAGTCGTAGCGAGCATAGACACGGCTCGTGATAGTGCTCTTGGTTGCGGACACGTGGTTCAGCACATGCCCGACGATGAAAGGGGATATGCCGATTTCTTCCATGCCGGTCGCGGCAGATCTGCGAAGGTCGTGGGGCGTAAAGGGCGCGATTCCCATGATAGTCGTGCTGCCCCGCTTTGTGACTTGCTCTCGCTTAACGGCCTTGGGTATCGACGCGCTGGTGACCGCCGATCGACTTCCGGGTCCGGGAAAGATGAACGAGGTGGCAGCCCGCCCTTTTCTCTCATCAAGAGCGGCGACGGCTTCAATCTGTTCGCGGATGATCTCGACGGCCATGTCGGACAGCGGCACGGCGTGCTCTCGCTTGTTCTTTGATCGCGCCGCCGGGATGATCCACTTGCGCTTCTCGAGGTCCAATTCTTTGCGCGCCATGCCCGCAATCTCTCCGACACGTTGCCCGGTGACAAGGCAAAGGCGAAGAACGCGTCGGGTCGATTCCCTCATGTCGGCACCCGGCAGAGCCGCCCACATGGTCTTGATCTCGTCGGCGGAGAGCACGCGGTCGCGCTCGATTGTCTCGGTAGGCTTGGCCATGCCCTCGACAAGATTGTTATCCAGGTCGCCACGACCACGCGCCCATCGCACCATAGCCCGGACGTCTTCAAAGACGCGGTTCGCCTCGGTGGCGGCGCCCCTATCCTTCACAGCATCGATGGCCTTGGTGATGTCGCGCCGATGCAAATCAGGCAGCCGCACGTTACCGATGCAGCCGGACGAAGCACCCTCGATCCTCTTTCCATTCGCGTCCTTGCCAGACACGTTCTTTCTGAGCCGCCTCGCGATCTCATCTGCCGACCGTTTCGTGGATGCCCGCCGCGTCAGGTAATTCTCTACCAGCTCGGCTACCGTCATGACGGATGCCGTTTCCCGTGTGCGAATCTCGTTGTCGACTATGCGAGGGTCTTTTCCTTGTTCCAGATAGCCGCGCATTTCGATCGCTTTCCCGCGGGCGTCTGCGAGGCTCAGGGCAGGATAGGAGCCAAGCAGCATGCGAGCCCGCTTGCTCTGAAGCGTGAAGCAGAAATTCCATGATTTGTGCTCTTCAGATACCCGCAAGCACAGGCCGGTTGCATGGCTGTCGAAGTAGTCTGTACGGCCCTCTGAACCGCTCTTAGCGGCCGCCACCCACCTGTCCGTCATGGTCATCTTCGGCATACCGGTTTCCCCACGGTTGGCCGCTGTGCCCGTACCCGAAAACGTACCCTGTGGGTACGGACGCAAGCCCTTAGGCGGAAGATATGACAGGTATCGAAAGAGGTGACAAGAAATTCCTCTTTATTTTCTGACTGATATGGGGCACCTGAAAACGAGTGAAAAACCTGACATGAATATATGAAACCCTCTGTTAACCGGTTGGTCGCTGGTTCGAATCCGGCCCGGGGAGCCAATCTTTTCAAAGCCTTGAGACGGTCAGGTCGCCCATAGGGGCTGATCTATGGCATGTCTGCAAAATCGCGGTCAGCAGGTTGATTCTCAACTTGACCTGGCCCCGCTGTCCAGCGCCGTCGATGACGCCGCGGCATCGGGACGGTTCGCGGGAGCAGGCATAAGGCCTTGCTTCGATCTCGGCGATCTCATCTCTTGTCGCCGTTCGGGTTGGGTGCCGGTGCCTCTCGCACATCTCGCGGTGGCGGGTCGACATGCTTAAGCTCTGGCGGGACTTCTTTGTCCCGGCGTTGCACAGGTATCTTCTCCGGTGCGGGCTTCGATGGTGGCTCTTTGATCTTGCTCGGCATAATCGAGTTAACCGCCCTGCCGGTCTCTTGTTCCGTAGCGAGCAGAAAACCTGAATGCGTGGGGAACCGGGAACATCGAAGAGCGTTTTCTCGCATGCTGAAGAAGATCGCCCTCGCCGCCGTGCTGGTCCAGGTTGCCGCGTTTTCGGCTCTCATCACCCAGACGGTCCTCTTCGCGTCCACGGCCACACAGGCCGCCGACGCGAAGCCCGGCGACGCAGTCGCCGTCACCATTGAGAACGAACGGGACAAGGCGGCGCAACCTATTGTTGCCGGCCAATGTCCAACGCGGCTTGTGGCGAGCAAGGTCTTCACGAGGAACGTAATTACGGCGCAACAATAGCTCGCCATCGATGCCGGCCATCCGTCGATCCCCCCAATTTAAGTCAGGGCAATGTGCTTGAAAGCACAATGATTCCTGTTACTTGCGACGTAGGGCGAGTGCGTTTGGGTTGGGCAAGAATTAGTATGATTTCATCGAATATGGAATGCCCGCGCTGTCATGGCAGCGGCAGGGTTTTCGACTGCTCCAAGTGGTATGCGTCAAACGGGCACTGCTGCCCGCAGGGAACCCATCGGGGTGGCTGCCCTGGAAAGACGGGCGCCTGCGCGGAATGCGACGGCCTGGGGACGATGGCGGAGCCTCCGCTGAGAGCCGTGGCGTAATCTGCGAGAGCCGCGCATGCCGCTGATGACGGCGCGGAGGCGCCCTAACGAGCATATTTTACTCTGTTGGTGTTTCTACGGGTGGTGCGGCCAGAACCGTGATGTCCATCCTGGCGATCTTGGATGCCGCGCGGCCTTGCGCGCCAGCATCCATATCGCCGCCTGCGGCAACCATGATTTTGGCCAGATGTCCCACGGCGTCCGCGCTGCGGCCCGGCGAAAATCCTTCCCAGGTTTGCGGCTTCCCCACTGCCGTTTGTTTTTCCGGGACATGCGGATGTTGACTTACGATAGCGGAAACCATTGAACCTCCTGTGGCGACGCTTCGAACATTATATTAGCGTTGACTGTTGCGAGGCTGACCTAGCCAGTCGCCAAAAACCGCACCAGGGAGTTCGAACAAAAGATCGAGCCGCCCCGCTACAAGGTGAACTGGTAGGGCAGCTCACCTTGCAGCGATGTGAAAACGACGATGCAGGCCCAGCCGTCCTGGTAGCGCCGCCCCTTTTATCAAGGCTAAGCGGTAATCCCACCGCGACCTGACCTTGTGTCCATCCAAGGGAACTGAGCAAGCGGGTCCTGCAGGATCTTGACGGATCTTGCGAAGCCGGCGACGGCATCGCGCGCCACCGTCAGCGGAACCTGGCCGTCGTAAGCACGCTGGCAGGCTCGAAAGGCCGTTTCGAAAATCGGACCCCGCCTTTCCCTTGGCCACTCGTCAAAGAAGTCAAAGGCGTCGTCGAGGCACCCTATTTCTTGAATGAACTCGCCATTCTTGACCAGGACCGGTTGGTCGAACGTCCTGTCACTCATGTAATCCTCCATTCGGCACGGTGGGTTGTTGCTGGTTCGGGTCATCATGCGATTGCATGCTCCGGCTCGGCCAACATGCCGCCACCTCCACGCCCAGGCGGTACCGTTGCAATGGCCGGGATTGGCGGCGGATCATCGTCGTCATCTCGCCAGGGGTGCCGCATCCAACCGAGGCGGCTCTTCCTGCGGCGCCGGTCGAAAGACGGGCTGACGGTGCCCGGCATCTTTGAAATACGCGGTTCCCGCCCGGATTCGTCCAGGAGGTGGAGGGCGCGAAGTATGTCGCTGACTTCCACGATGGCGCCGTTGTCCAATTGCCGCAACGCGGGATTGTCAGGAACCGCATGAACGTCGGAAGCCCAGAAAGCGAGCAAAGCCCGCTTTGCGCCGATTGTCATCGTCTCCTCGTTCAGGACGTCATCTGGCGTCCGCAACTCAGCGGATTCCGCGGCAAGATTTTTCGGTTCGGGTTGGTAAAAACTGTAAGCTTCGGTTCTCATCTCCATTCTCCGCGAGCTGTGCCTCCCGGCCGAACCGGGAGGCGGACCGTAGATCTAGGTTCCAGGGAATCAGGCGACCTCGCGCTGAGGCTCCGCATCGGAATCGATCAACTGCTTCTTGCCGGGTTGCTCGAGCGAAACCGCCTTGGCTTCGGACCCTATCTCAATGCGCCGAGGCTTGAGTTCCTTGGGCACTTCGCGGATCAGGTCCACCGACAGCAAGCCATTCTCGAGGTTGGCCGCCTTGACCTTTACGTGATCGGCAAGTTTGAACACCTGCTTGAAGTTGCTCGTCGCCAAGCCGCGATGAAGGACCTCCCGATTTTCCTGGTCGGGTTTCCTTTGGCCGATGACAGACAATTCGGGGCCGTTCTGTATGAGTTCGACTTCATCGAGAGCGAAGCCGGCGATAGCCATCGTAATGCGATAGTCGTTCTCGCCAATCTTCTCGATATTGTAGGGAGGCCAGTCGGAGCGCCCGCTTTTCTCGAGCATATCGAAGAGACGGTCGAAGCCGACCGTTGTGCGGTAAAGAGGGGTATAATCAAAGCTTCTCATAGCCATATCCTCCGTGAAGCAACATGGGTTACGAGGCTGTCGCAGCGCCGCTGCGACGCCAATATGTCGAGCCGAAGCCTCGACGGAAAACGATCTGGTAATCGTGTTTTTTTCCGTCAAGAGGGGCGTAAAAAATTTTCTGGCCGGCAGGCAGATCCAGCGAGCCATGCTCTTCGGCGGGGAATTCCGCCACACCGTACGAGGTCCGCTGAAGCGGGTGCCCAAGGCGCTGCCTTGCGTGCTGGCGGTCACTGCGCGATGTTGGCGGCGGGGTGGAGCGAATCATGCGAAAAATTTTGATGTCCGGACTGCTGCTCGCGGTGGCCTTTTCCGCGAACCCGGCCCACGCGCTGGACAGCAGCGGCACGCCTGTCGTCGTGACCCCTCTTGCGTCGCGCACGACGACCGCGTCCGGCCAGCCGATCACGCTGCCGCAGAAGAACGTGCAGGTGCTGGTCTCGAGCTACGACATCGCGTCGGGCGCGACCTTGCCGGTCCACAGGCACCCCTTTCCGCGCTACGCCTATGTCCAGGCCGGCACGCTGAAGGTCACCAATGTCGAGACCGGCATCAGCAACACCTACAAGGCTGGCGATTTCATCATCGAAATGATCGGCCAGTGGCATCAGGCCACCAATATCGGTGATGTCGAGGTGAAGCTTCTGGTGATCGATCAGGTCGAGCAAGGCGCCAAGAATACGGAATTGCGCCAATAACCGCGAAGTCTGTGCCCGAAGGCGGAAGGCTGTTCGCGCTTTCGCAGCAGCCGGCCCGGTGCTAGGGCTGGCCGGGAAATCATGGACTGGATCGCCCCTTGACCAAAGCTCTCCGCCTGCCGCTGATCGAAATCTGTGTCGAAGGCATTGACGGCCTGCTCGCGGCGCAAGCCGCTGGCGCCGACCGGGTCGAATTATGCGCCAGCCTCATCGAAGGCGGCATCACGCCGAGCCTCGGCACGGTCCGCGCCGCCATCGAGCAGGCAAGCGTGCCGTTTCACGTCATGGTGCGGCCGCGCGGCGGCGATTTTCTCTACAGTGAGACCGAATACGCCTCGATGCTGGCCGATGTCTCGGCACTGCGCGAACTCGGCGTGCCCGGCGTGGTGTTTGGCTGCCTGAACGCCGATGGCACCATGGATGAGGCGCGCATGAGCGAACTGACACAAGCCGCTGGCCCCTTGAACGTCACCTGCCATCGCGCCTTCGACATGACGCGCGATCCGGCCGAGGCGCTCGAATCGCTGATCCGCAGCAAGGTCGGCCGCGTGCTGACCAGCGGCCAGCGTGACACTGCCGTCGAAGGCTTGCCGCTGTTGGCGGATCTGGTGCGGCAGGCCGGTGACCGCATCGTCATTCTCGGCTGCGGCGGCCTGGATTTGCACAACATTGCCGAAGTGCGCAGCAAGACCGGCCTGTCCGAAATGCATTTTGCCGCCCTCAAGGATGTGCCGAGTGCCATGGACTACCGCAATCCCCATGTCGGCATGGGTGGCTCCGATCTCGATCGCGAGTATCGTAACACGCTCACCGACACACCACTGGTGGCGGCAACGATCGCGGCGGCGAAGGCATGACCTCGACCCCTGTCCCGATAGCCCGTGTAGCGGCCGCAGACGAAGCGGCGATCCTGGCGCTCAACAACGAGCATGCCGCCGAACTGTCGTGGCTGGAGGCTGAGCGGCTGTCCTTCCTGCTTGGCGAAGCATTCTATGCGCGCCGCATCGGCAATCTCGAAGCCTTCATCATGACCTTCGACCAGGACGCCCGCTACGACAGCCCGAATTTCCTGTGGTTCCGCGAGCGCTATGAGCGGTTCGTCTATGTCGACCGCGTCGTCGTGGCGGCGCATGCGCGCGGCCGCGGCCATGCCCGCCGCCTCTATCAGGATCTGTTCGGCCATGTTGAGCGCGCCGGCTACAATCTGGTCACCTGCGAAGTCAACACCGACCCGCCGAACCCCGCCTCGGATGCCTTTCACGCCGCCCTTGGCTTCACTGAGGCCGGCGACGCCGTCATCCATGGCGGCAAGAAAGCGGTCCGCTATTACATCAGACGAACCTCCGTCTGAGGCCAGGCGGATCGAACTGAAGACAGGGCTACTGGAACAAGGCTGTCGCACTCACCAGCGTCATCCAGAACCCCCAGACCAACGGGATGCCGACCAGCAGCCAGGCCAGCGTCAGTTTGATCGAATTGCCGTTGTCTTGCGCCATGGTCGGTCTCCTCAGAGCATGATCCCGAAATTGGGCTCCGGTTTCGGAAAAGATCATGCTCAAACAATACGATAGAGCCCATCCCGATTCTATCGGGATGGAACTGGCTCTAAGCCACCGCTGGTTCGGTCTTCATGTGGAAGCGCGCATTGATCGGCCGCATCATCAGGTTGAGCAGGAGGCCGATGACCAGCAGGCCGGCCATGATGTACATGGTGACCGTGTAGGCGTCGGCCTTCGCCACGCCGCTGTCGATCTGGTACTGCCTGATATAATTCACCAGCACCGGGCCAAGCACGCCCGCCACCGACCACGCGGTCAGCAATCGGCCGTGGATGGCGCCGACGTAACGCACGCCGAAGACGTCGCGCAGGTAGGCGGGAATGGTGGCGAAGCCGCCGCCATACATGCTGAGGATGATCCCGTAGAACAGCACGAACAGGAAGACGCTGCCGGTCTGGCCGGTCCAAGGCACCGCCGCATAGAGGACGACGCCCAGCGCGAAGAAGATGGCATAGGTTGTCTTGCGGCCGATATAATCGCTGGTCGAGGCCCAGAAGAAGCGGCCGAGCATGTTAAAGATCGACAACAGGCCGACGAAACCGGCGGCAGCGGCCGGCGAGATGCGTCCCGGGAACATCTCCTGGCTCATGGCCGAGGCTTGCCCGAGCACGCCGATGCCTGCCGTCACGTTGAGGCACAGCACACCCCATAGCAGCCAGAACTGCGGCGTCTTCAACGCATCGTCGAGATGGACATTGGACGTCGTCACCATCGCATTCTGTGCCGCTGGCGGCGCCCATCCGGCGGGCCGCCAGCCCTCCGGCGGCACCCTGACGATAACAGCCCCAATCAGCATGAAGACGAAATAGACGATGCCCAGCACGAGGAAGGTTTCAGCGACGCCGATATGCTCAGGCGTCGAAAACAGCTTCATCAGATAAACCGACAGCGGCGAGGCGATGAAGGCGCCGCCGCCGAAGCCCATGATCGCCATGCCGGTTGCCATGCCCGGCCGGTCCGGAAACCAGGTGATCAGCGTCTTGACCGGCGAGATGTAGCCGAGGCCGAGACCGATGCCGCCCAGCACGCCGTAGCCGAGATAGATGATCCACAACTGGTGCAGATAGACGCCGAGCGCCGAGACAATGAAGCCGCCACCGAAACAGCAGGCAGAAGCGACCATGGCTTTGCGCGGCCCGACACGATCCAGCCAGCCGCCGCCGAACGCCGCCGCAATGCCCAGGAACAGGATCGCGATCGAGAAAATCCAGCCAAGGCCGGTCAGCTTCCAGTCGTCGGGCGCCGAGTCGGTGATGCCGACCAACTTCGACATCGGCAGGTTGAAAACGCTGAACGCATAGGCCTGGCCGATGCAAAGGTGTATGCAGAGCGCCGCTGGCGGCACCATCCACCTGCTGAAGCCAGGTTCGGCGACGGTGCGTGAGCGGTCGAGCCAGCCGCCCGCCCTCTCCCCGGTCGTGTCCATTCCATCCTCCCAGATGCGTCTTCGAACCATCTTCTCAGATGTGTCCTGCGAACAAACTAGGAGGGTGAGCCGGTGAGGCAATAAGGAATGCCCGTCATAAGACCAATGTCTAATGAGACTGGCCTATATCGAAAGCAGGTCATTACTTTCCAAAAAATTATATTAGAGATAATTAATTGATTGTCTGCTTATGAAGCGCGATCCACTCCACCTGCACTCGCGATCATCTGGCCGGGCACGACGGCATTCACCAGTTGCGGTTGAGCCATTCGCGCGCCGGGCGCTCGATGAGGTAGTAGCTGCAGAGCGCGCAGGCAAAAACGCCGGCCAGCATCGGGATCGGCGCGCTGCCTTGTTCATAGACGAATTTGTAGAACGGCTGCTGCCACAGATAGAGCGAGTACGACCACAGGCCCAGCGTCGCCATCGGCCAGGAGGACAGCAATCCGGAAAAATACCGTGGGCTGAAATCGAGTGCGTTGACGGCCAGCGCCAGCAGCGGCACCGCGAAGAGATAGTGGATCGGCGTCGGCACCTGATTCAGGAACAGGACAACGGCGCAGATCGTCGCCACCAGGGCCACATGCTTGCCTCTCAAAAACGCCGGCAGCATGCCGTCGGCCTTCAACAGGCAGATCGAAGCCGACAGCAGGATCGACGCGATGTGCACGTCGGTGCGCCAATAAGTGGTTTCGTAGTCCATGCCGAAGACCCAGTACGAAACCGCGCCATTGGCCATGGCCAGCAAGGCCAGCGCCAGGAGCAGCACGACCACGCGAGAGCGACTTGAGACGATGACGCTGATCAGCGCCAGGATGATGTAGGCGTGCTCCTCGATGCAGAGCGACCAGATATGGTCGAGCGCCCCTGCCCGCGTCACGAGAATGCCGGCATAGTTGTAGGTGAATGTCAGCGCCGTCAGCGCCGCCTTCCATTTGAAGGCGATGAATGTGCCGGACAGCGCAATCATCGCGACGACTACGAAGACCAAAAGAGCCGGATAGATGCGGGAGAAGCGGCGTTTGAAGAATTTTTTCAGCGGGTAGCGTTCGATGAACAGGATCTCGCCCATCAGCCGGCCGCTGAGCACGAAGAAGAATTCGACGCCCAGCACACCCAGATTGATTCCCGGAACCGGAAAGAAATGGCCGATCAGCACCAGTGCGATCGAAAGCCCGCGCCAGCCGTCGAGATAGGCCAGTCTTGTTCTGGTTGATCTGTCGGCGGCGGATCGGGACGGAACGACATGCGTCGCGGAAATGTCGGTCATGCCGATCCTCTCGCAAATAGGCATGCGAAAGGGCACGACATTTCGAACCCGGCTCGCATTCCCGCCCAAATCCATATTGCAGTGCAATATGGATTTGTGCAAGTGCGAGATTGCCGCCGGTGCAGTTCCAGGTGAAGTGTCGGCGGAAGAAATTGCTCAGGCAAACGATTGATGCAGGGCGATTCCATCAAAAGTTTGGACAACTACAGGTCGCCACAAAAGGAAAAGGGGCCGCATGACCCCTTCTCCGTGTCCACAACGGATCGTGTCAGGCGTTGGCGGCAGCCACCGCGCGCTTGGCCATCACCGCGATCAGATTGGCGCGGTAGTCGGCCGAGGCATGGATGTCAGTCATCAAATTCTTCGCCGGCACTTTCACCCCTTCGAGTGCCGAGGCCGCGAAGTTCCCGGCTAATGCTGCCTCGATCTCCTTCGAGCGGAAGACGCCGTCATCGCCGGCACCGGTGACTGCGACGCTGACGCCATCCTTGCCCTTGGCCACGAACACGCCGACGATGGCGTAGCGCGATGCCGGATTGCGGAATTTTTCATAGGCCGCCTTGGCCGGCGCGGTGAAGGTGACGGCGGTGACGATCTCGCCATCCTTCAACGAGGTCTCGAACAGGCCCTTGAAGAACTTGTCGGCAGCGATCTCGCGCTTGTTGGTGACGATGGTCGCGCCCAGCGCCAGCAGCGCCGCCGGATAATCGGCCGCCGGATCGTTGTTGGCGATCGAGCCGCCGATCGTTCCCTTGTGGCGCACCGCCGGATCGCCGATCAGCGATGCCAGATGGGAAAGCGCCGGACAGACCTTCTTCAGCTTCTCGTCATTGGCAACAGCATTATGCGTGGTGGCGGCGCCGATGGCGACGGTCTTGCCCGACACCGTGACGCCCTGCAGCTCCGTGATCCGCGACAGGTCGACAAGGTCGGACGGCGCGGCAAGCCGCGTCTTCATCGCCGGGATCAGCGTCATACCGCCCGAAAGCAGCTTGGCGTCGCCGGTCTTGATCAGCTTGGCGGCATCGGCGACCGAGGCGGCGCGATGATAGTTGACTGCGTACATTTGTCTTTCTCCCCTGGGTGAAAGAGCGAGCAGGAAGTAGCGAACATTCTCTTCCCTATTCGCTACCCCTATTCGCCATTCGCGTTCAATGTTTCGTCGCGCGGATCGCAGCCCACACGGTGGACGGCGAAGCCGGCATGGCAAGATCGTTGCTGCCGATGGCGTCGGTGATAGCGTTGATCACCGCCGGCGGCGAGCCGATCGCGCCGGCCTCGCCGCAACCCTTGATCCCCAACGGATTGCCCGGGCAAGGCGTGTTCGAGGTCGAGACCTTGAACGACGGCAGATCGCCGGCGCGCGGCATGGTGTAGTCCATGTAGCTCGCGGTCAGCAATTGTCCGCTGTTGTCGTAATGGGCGCCTTCGAGCAGTGCCTGGCCAATGCCTTGCGCCAGCCCGCCATGCACCTGGCCCTCGACGATCATCGGATTGATGATGTTGCCGAAATCGTCGGCGGCGACGAACTGGACGATCTCGGTCACGCCGGTTTCCGGGTCGACCTCGACCTCGCAGATATAGCAGCCCGCCGGGAAGGTGAAATTCGACGGATCGTAGAACGCCGTCTCCTTGAGCCCGGGCTCCATGCCGCCCGGCAGGTTGTGGGCAGTGTAGGCGGCCAGCGCCATCTGGAACCACGGCACGTTCTTGTCGGTGCCGGCCACCTTCAGCGCGCCGTTCTCGATGATGATGTCGCCTTCGTCGGCCTCGAGCAGGTGCGCCGCGATCTTCTTGGCCTTGGCCTCTACCTTGTCGAGCGCCTTGACGATGGCTGACATCCCGACCGCACCCGAGCGCGAGCCATAGGTGCCCATGCCCATCTGCACCTTGTCGGTATCGCCATGCACTATCGAGACCGAATCGAGCGGCACGCCGAAGCGCTCATTGACCAGTTGCGCGAAGGTCGTCTCATGGCCCTGGCCGTGGCTGTGAGAGCCGGTCAGCACCTCGATCGTGCCGACCGCGTTGACGCGCACTTCCGCCGATTCCCAAAGGCCGACACCGGCACCGAGCGAGCCGACGGCCGCAGACGGCGCGATGCCGCAGGCCTCGATGTAGCAGCTCATGCCGATGCCGCGCAGCAACCCCGTGTTGGCGGCGGCGGCCTTGCGCTTGGCGAAGCCGGAATAGTCCGACGCCTGCATTGCCGCATCGAGCGAAGCGGCATAGTCGCCCGCGTCATAGCACATGATGACCGGCGTCTGATGCGGAAACGAGGTGACGAAGTTCTTGCGCCGCAGTTCGGCCGGCGAGACGCCGAACTGGCGGGCCGCGGTTTCCATCATGCGCTCCATGACGAAGGTCGCTTCCGGCCGCCCTGCCCCGCGATAGGCATCGACGGGCGCGGTGTTGGTGTAGATCGCCTTCACATTGGCGTGGATGGCCGGGATGTTGTACTGGCCCGACAGCAGAGTCGCATAGAGATAGGTCGGCGTCGCCGATGAAAACAGCGACATATAGGCGCCGAGATTGGCTTGGGTTTCCACCTTCAGGCCGAGGATCCTGTGGTCCTTGTCGAAGGCCATTTCAGCATGGGTGTGATGGTCGCGGCCATGCGCGTCGGTCAGAAAACTTTCGGTCCGGTCGGCCACCCATTTGACCGGCACGCCGGTCTTCTTTGACGCCCACAGGCAGACGATCTCTTCGGGATAGATGTAGATCTTCGAGCCGAAGCCGCCGCCGACATCGGGCGCGATCACGCGCAGCTTGTTTTCCGGCGCGACATTGTAGAAGGCGCTCATCACCAGCCGCGCCACATGCGGATTCTGCGAGGTCGTCCAGCAGGTATAGTGATCCTCGGCCTTGTCGTAATGGCCAAGTGCGGCGCGCGGCTCCATGGCGTTGGGCACCAGCCGGTTGTTGATGATGTCCATCTTGACGACATGGGCCGCCTTCCCGAAGGCCGCCGCGGTGTCGTCGGCATTGCCGATGTCCCAGTCGAAGATCAGATTGTTGTCGGCTTCGGGGTGGATCTGCGGCGCACCCTTGTCCATCGCCTTGGAGGCATCGACGACGGCCTTCAACTCCTTGTAGGTGATCTCGACCGCCTCGGCGGCATCACGCGCCTGCCCCTTGGTCTCGGCGACGACGATGACGACGGCGTCGCCGACATAACGGACCCGGTCGAACGCCAGTGGCGACCATGCCCCCATCTTCATCGGCGAGCCGTCCTTGGAGTGGATCATCCAGCCACAGATGAGATTGCCGATGCCGTCGGCCTTGAGTTCCTTGCCGGTCAGCACGCCGATGACCCCGGGCATGCCCTGGGCCTTCTTCACATCGATCTTCTTGATCTGCGCATGCGCGTGCGGACTGCGCACGAACGCGGCGTGCTTCATGCCGGGAACCACCATGTCGTCGACATAGCGGCCGGCGCCCGTGATGAACCGTTTGTCTTCCTTGCGCGCGACCCGAGCGCCAACACCTTCAATGCCCATCAGAAATTCCTCCGGAATTTATGGGAGTAGGGCAGTAGGGGAGTAAGGGAGTAGGGAAAAAGAGGCCTCGTTGCGTTGGCCTTTTTGCCCTACTCCCCTACTGCCCTACTCCCTTATTCCCTTGCCTAAGCAGCTTGTTTCGCCTTACCCTTCGACCCCTTCATCGTCGTCGATGCGGCGAGGATCGCCTTGACGATGTTGTGGTAGCCGGTACAGCGGCAGATGTTGCCGTCGAGCTCGGCGCGCACCGTCGCCTCGTCGAGCCCTTCGGGGTGGCGGCTGATCATGTCGGTCGCCGTCATGATCATGCCCGGCGTGCAGAAGCCGCACTGCAGCCCGTGATGTTCCTTGAAGGCGGCCTGCACCGGATGCAGGTCGGCGCCATTGGCCAGGCCCTCGATCGTCAACACGGTGGAGCCGGAGGCCTGCACCGCGAGCATCGTACAGGATTTGACCGCCTTGCCATCGACGTGGACGACGCAGGCACCGCATTGCGAGGTGTCGCAACCGACATGCGTGCCGGTAAGGCCGAGATTTTCCCGCAGGAAGTGAACCAGAAGTGTTCGGTCCTCGGCAGCACCGCTGACCCGCTTTCCGTTCACCATCAACGAAACGTCCGACATGGTCCCTCCCTGGGTATCAACCTTGGTATCCACGCTGCCGACGCGGTATTCGCGCTTCGGTGGTGCATTATTCGTACACCGCACATGGGACAAAAAACAGCACGTCGCAAACGCGGAACATTGTACTTTCGGTCATGGCCGCGCCCAAACATGCGGTGCCGGTGGCCCCATTGCCAAACCGCCGATTGAAGGCAACAATGTCGGTCGACGCCCGCGCGCCAGAAGCATTTAAAACAGCCGCGCACAAAAAAGCGTCGGAGGAAATGCGGAGAACATCGCTGGCCAATTCACAGACGCGCTATGCATGCGGCCTGTCGGCGCTCACCACGGACGAGCCCGACATGGAGGCGTTCGCCAAGGCGATCGCACTGGAAGCAGCCGCCATCGACGCAGGCTTTGCCCTGCTGTTCTTTTCCCAGAGCCTGGTCGAAGCCAGCGCCCTTTCCCAGGCGCTCATGACCCACGCACCGGCGCTCCACCACGCCGGCTGTTCGACTGCCGGCGAGATCACGCCGCAAGGTCTCGAGGATGGTCATGTGCTGGCCATGCTGCTTCCGTCCACCGCGTTCACCGCCGTCAGCGTGATGGTCGAAAATCTGTCCTCGTCGGGTATGGACAGGATCACCGGCGAGGTGGAGACCCTGCGGCGATCGCTGCGCGCGCGCCTCGGTTGCGATCGGACCAACGGCACTTTCGCGCTCTGCTTCATCGACGGGCTCTCTTATGCCGAAGAAGCGGTGAGTTCAGCCATCCACTGGGGCCTCGATGACATACCGCTGCTTGGCGGCTCCGCCGGCGACGATCTGAAATTCGAGACGACGCGCCTGATCTCGAACGGCAAGGTCACCTCCGACAGCGCCATCATCGTGCTGATATCGACCGAAATTCCCTTCCATGTCTTCAAGACCGACAATTTCGTTCCCACCGATGAAAAACTGGTGGTGACGGCTTCCGATCCCGATCACCGCATCGTGCGCGAATTCAACGCCACCAATGCAGCGCAGGAATATGCCGCGTCCGTCGGCATCGTCGCGCAGATGCTGACGCCACTGAGCTTCGCCTCGCATCCCGTGGTGGTGAAGGTGGGCGGCCAATATTATTGCCGGTCGATCCAGAAGATGCATGCCGACGGCTCGCTGTCGTTCTTCTGCGCCATAGACGATGGCGTCGTGCTGTCGATCGCTCAACCCAAGGACATGGTCGAATCGACGCGCGCCGCCCTGCGCGATGTCGAGGAGAGGCTTGGCGGCATCGACATGATCCTCGGCTTCGACTGCGTGCTGCGCCGGCTCGACGCGCGCAATCGGCAGGTGTTTCGCGAGATTTCGGAACTCTACCGGGTCAACAATGTCATCGGCTTCGGCACCTATGGCGAACAGTACCGGTCGATGCATCTGAATCAGACTTTTACCGGCATCGCCTTCGGCGAGCGCCAGGCGGCGGAATAGGACGGCGCAACAAGATGCCGCTGAGGGACATAAACGATCTTGAAAAGCTGAAGAAGATCAACGCGGCACTGGTCAGCCGCGTCGAGCGCTCTATGGACCAGCAAGGCAACGCCTTTTCGCTGTTCCAGACCGCGATTTCGCTGGAAAACCGGGTGCGCACCCGCACCGAGGAACTGCACTCGACCTTGCGCCGGCTGGAGCAGTCGAACATCGACCTCAGCGCCGCCAAGGAAAACGCCGAACTGGCGAACCTGTCGAAAACCCGTTTCCTCGCCGCTGCCAGCCACGACGTGCTGCAGCCGCTGAACGCGGCCCATCTCTCGGTTTCGGCGCTCGCCGAAGTTCAGACCAGTGACGAGGGCAAGAAACTGGTGCGGCAGGTCGAGCGCTCGCTGGAGACGATGGAGGATCTGCTTAGAACGCTGCTCGACATCTCAAAGCTCGATGCCGGCGTGGTGCAGCCCGACATAAGCGATGTCAGCCTGGAGGCGCTGTTCTCGTCGCTCCGCTCGGATTTCCTGCCGGTGGCGGAGATGAAAGGCCTGTCGCTGAAATTCCGGCCGGTCCATGCCGTCGTCCGCTCCGACCGCACGCTGCTGCGCCGCATCCTGCAGAACATTCTTTCCAACGCGCTGGGCTATACACGCTCGGGCGGCGTGCTTGTCGGCACCAGACATCGCGGCGACACCATCCGCATCGACGTCGCCGATACGGGCTGCGGCATTCCCGACGACCAGCGCGAGGCGGTATTCGAGGAGTTCCATCGCGGCACCTCGCCGGCCAATGCCGAACTGGACGGTGGCGGTCTCGGGCTCGGGCTTGCCATCGTGCGCCGCATGGCCAGCGCGCTCGGCCATCCCGTGACATTCTCGTCGAAGGTCGGACGCGGCACGATCTTCCACATCGATGTTCCCGTCGGCATCGGTGCGCCAGCCGATGCCATCGCTAGCGTTGCCGATATGGAACGGCCGCGCGGCTATGGCCTGTTCGGCACCAAGGTGCTGCTGGTCGAGAACGATATCGAAGTGCTGCAGGCCATGACCTTCCTGCTCGAACGCTGGCAATGCCTGGTGCGGGCCGCGACCTCGACCGACGATGCGCTCGACATGCTTGGCGACACCGACTGGGTGCCCGACATCGTCATTGCCGACCAGCATCTCGACGGCGGCGATCTCGGCACCACGACCATCGCCGAAGTCCGCGATTATCTCGGCCGCGCCGTGCCGGCGCTGATCGTCACCGCCGACAGTTCGGAAGCGGTCGCCAAAGCCGCCCGCTCCGGCGGCATCGAACTGATGCGCAAGCCGCTGAAGCCGGCACAGCTAAGGGCGCTGCTGGCACATTTGCTGGCTTAGACAATAACCAATTCGATGCTTAACTACTTGGAAAGACGGAGGCGTCACTTTTGAGATCGCCACCGTTTAAATATTGGAAATTCCGAAAAAAAGTTGACGATGATCTTCCGGAAGTCCGCATACATTACGTATCCGCACGCAGTAGTTTGACAATTTGGATCGAGACCTCTTGGACATTCCTTTTCATCCAGTCGCAAGGACGTGCTTGATAATTTTGGCGTCCCCATAAAAAGCGGCACGGCAGATGGGATAAGGAAGGTAACGCTCATGCGCGCTGACGCGGTGCCGTGATTATGAGGGGCATCGTCCAGGCGCGACTGTGAGATCCGGCAATTACGGTGACAGTGCACTCTTAATATGTCCTCCCGGCCCATAGTGCATACTGTCAACGCATTTGATAGCGCAAAGGTGATGATTGAAAGAGGAGCTACCTATGTCCGATGACGACACGCATTTAGTTCAAGCCAAGGAAGCCCTCCACAAGGGTGAAGTGGAGAAAGCAATATCAATTCTCTTAGACGCAATGAACTATGAGAGCAAGAAAGCGGCGGCGGCGTATTCTCTGGGGATAGTTTATGACAGTAATACCGATTGTCACGATGATGATCTGGCGGTAAGTTACTATTCGATTGCAGAAAGTGGCGGAATCGAAATGGCAACTTATAGAATTGCTGGGTTGAAACAAAGAATTGGCGACAATATTGAATCTTTAGAGCTGTTTAAAAAAATCTCCACCCGGAACCCGTCCGCCGCCTACTGGTGCTATCGCTTGATACAGAAAAATGAACCGACTGATCCGGATGCTGAAATATTTCTAAAAAGCGCTGCATCTCAAGGCCACATTCTTGCGAAGAGGGATATATTAATGGAGAAACTGAAAGGAAGGCGAGGCGCTGCTCAAATGGTTATCGGCGCGTTTGGTATGATAAGACTATTTAGAGAAACGATGGCTGCATATGCGGCGAGGGATGAGCTACTGTACCAATAGATGTAGAGGCCGAAATTGTTGCGATTTTCGAATTACGGTGACAGTGCACTTTTACCACGTTCGCCCAGCCAGTGTTGAGCGTGGTGGTGACAACCCTACTTGGATGAGGGACGGCGAGCCTCAAAACCCAGCCTGATCCCGAAACAGCTCCGCATTGTCCAGCTTCGAAACCTCGATCACCGCCTGCGTGCGGCTGTAGACATTGAGCTTGCGCAATATCTCCGAGACATGCGCTTTCACGGTGGTCTCTCCCACCTGCAGCTCGTAGGCGATCTGCTTGTTGAGCAGGCCCTGGCGCAGCATCTGCAGCACGCGCAGTTGCTGGGGCGTCAGCGTCGACAGGCGCTGCACCATGTCGGCGCGGTCGACGCTTTCAGCGTCGGGTGTGCGGCCTTCATAAGTTTCCGGCACATAGATCGCGCCTTCCATCACCGAGCGTATGGCGGCGGCGAGGTCGCTCTTGCGCGCCGATTTCGGGATAAAGCCGGCGACACCATAGGACAGCGCCTCGGAAATGATCTTCGGCTCCTCATAGCCCGAGACGATGACCACCGGCAGGCGCGGATAGCGGGTCCGGAGCTGCAGCAGGCCTTCAAAGCCATGCACGTCGGGCATGTTGAGGTCGAGCAGCGCGAGATCGAACGGCTTGGCGCCGGCCAGAAGGTCCAGCGCCTCGGTGATCGAGCGCGCCTCCACGGTGTCGACTTCCGGGTAGGCCATCTGCACGGCGCTGTGCAGCGCCTCGCGAAACAGCGGGTGATCGTCGATGATCAGGAACCGGGCGCGATCGTGGGTTGCGGTCATAGGGGTTCATTTCAGTTCGTGGGCGATTAGAATAGCCTCGTCAGCATGGCCAGATTATTGCCAAATAGTATATCGCCATCTCCGGCGGAAAGTGCCGCCGGCACTTTCTCGACCAAATCGCCTTGTCCAGGCCCCCAAATCGGTCGAATGTTCCGGCAACCAAGCAGAGACCCACATGACAGAATTCGTCCTTCCCTTGCCCGCAACCGCATCGGTGGCCATTGCGGGCTCGTCCGATCGTTTCGCGGTGCGCCGTATCTACTGCGTCGGCCGCAACTACGCGGCGCATGCCCGCGAATTCGGCAATGACGAGCGTGATCCGCCCTTCTTCTTTACCAAGCCGGCCGACGCGGTGGTCGATTCCGGCACCGCTATCCCCTACCCGCCGCTGACGGCCGATCTACACCACGAGATCGAATTGGTGGCTGCGATCGGCAAAGCCGGCTTCCGCATTGCCCGCGACAAGGCGCTGGACCACGTCTGGGGCTACGGCGTCGGCATCGACCTCACTCGCCGCGATCTGCAGGACGAGGCCAAGAAGGCCGCCCGTCCGTGGGACTGGTCGAAGGCCTTCGACCGCTCCGCGCCTTGCGGCCCGCTGATCCCCGCGGCGAAATCCGGCCACCCACAGAAGGGCCGCATCTGGCTCGCCGTCAACGGCAAGGTCAGGCAGGATGCCGACCTCGCTGAACTGATCTGGCCAATATCGGATATCGTGTCGATCTGCAGCGAGGCGATGGAGCTCGAGCCCGGCGACCTGATCTTCACCGGTACGCCGGCAGGCGTCGGCGCGGTTGGCCCCGGCGACACGATGACCGGCGGCGTCGACGGCATCGGCACCATCGAAGTGACCATCGGCCAGCCGAAGTGAGCGCATGAGCGGCCTCGTCCTGCATAATTACTACCGTTCCTCCACCTCCTACCGGGTGCGGATCGCGCTGGAGATGAAGGGGCTGAGCTACGACTATGTCCCGCATCATCTGCGCCATGGCGAACATCTGGAACCAGCCTATCTCGCGGTCAATCCGCAAGGCCTGGTGCCGGCGCTGGTGCTCGGCGACGGCACGCTGCTGACGCAATCGCTGGCGATCATCGAGTTCCTCGACGAGACCAAACCGGAACCACCGCTGCTGCCGAAGGACCCGGCCGGCCGGGCACGCGTGAGAATGCTGGCGCAGATGATCGCCTGCGACATCCACCCGGTGAACAATCTGCGCGTGCTGACCTCGCTGCGCACGCTGTTCGGCGCCGGCGACGAAGACATCGCCAACTGGTTCCGCCATTGGGTGAACGAGGGCTTTCAGCCGCTTGAAAAGATCATGGCGTCGGCGGCGGAGAGGGGTACATTCTGCCATGGCGACGCGCCGGGCCTGGCCGACATCTGCCTCGCCGCGCAGATTGCCAGCAACGCCCGCTTCGGCGTCGACTTGACCCCCTACCCGACGATCGCGCGCATCAATGCCGCCTGCATGGCGCTGCCGGCCTTCCAGAAAGCCGCGCCCCGGAACCAGATCGATGCCGAGTAGAAAAGCCACCGACCCAGGTGAAGCCAAGGCGCTGGCCGATATAGAGGCTTATGGCTGCCACATCTTGCATGTGCTGGAGGAAGGCGACGATCCGCCTTTCACCTATTCGGTTGGAATAGAGCACAACTTCAAGGCGCCGGAACTCATCGTCATCGGCCTGAAGCCGGAAATCTCCCAGTTCATCATCAACGAGTATTGCAGCCGCGTCCGCTCCGGCGAGGTTTTCCAACCAGGGCAGCGATCGTCCGGTTTTATCGAAGGTTTCGACTGTCAATTCGGCGCCGTTCATATCGAACACTATCGCGAGCATTTCGGCTGGGACCTCTGGTTCTACGACGGCCTGGATTTCGGTGTTCTCCAGCTGATCTATCCCACTGTGGACGGCATCTGGCCGTGGCAGGCCGAGGCGAGCGACTGGTTCCGAGCCTGGCAGCCGCTTCTCGACACCGCGCCGTGGCCATAGGCTTATCTGCCGACGCGCAGCGTCAACGCCCAGAACAGCAGCGCCAACAGGCCGATGCCGGCGCCAAGCACACAGACGCCATTCCAGCCCATTGCACCATAAGCCATGGTCGAGGCGATGGAGCCCAGGGCGCTGCCGACCGAGTAGAAGATCATGTAGCCGCCAACCAGTCGGCTGCGCGCATCCGGCCGCCGGGCGAAGATCAGGCTCTGGTTGGTGACGTGGACGGCCTGGATCGCCAGATCCAGCATGACTATGCCGGCGACGAGCAACCACAGAGACATGCCCATGAAGGCGATCGGCAGCCAAGCCGCCATCATCAGCAGCAGGCTGAGGCCGGTGACCAACTGGCCGCATCCACGATCGACGAGGCCGCCGGTCCAGCGCGCACCGAGCGCGCCGGCGACGCCCGCAAGGCCGAAAAGCCCGATCTCGGTATGCGAAAGTGAAAATGGCGCGACGCTGAACGGCAGTACCAGCGGCGCCCACAGCACGTTGAAGCTGGCGAAGATCAGCATGGCCAGCACCGCCCGCACGCGCAGCAGCGGCTCCTGCGCGAACAGCAGCAGCACCGAAGCGAGCAGGCGTGGATAGGATGTGCGTGGCCGCTCCGCCTCGTGGCGCGGCAGGATCAGGTAGAGAACCATCGCCATGACGAGCGTCAACATGGCCGAGACAAGATAAACCCAGCGCCAGCCGGCGAAATCGGCGACGACCCCCGAAGCGAAGCGGGCAAGCAGGATGCCCAGGATGACGCCGCTGGTGACGGTGCCGACCGCCCGCCCCCGCTCCGATGCTACAGCGAGGTCGGCAGCGAAGGCGACCAGCACCTGCACCACCACCGCCAGCAGCCCGACGACCGCGAGGCTCGCCAGCAGCATCGCCGCGTTGGGCGCGATCCCGACCGCCACCAGCGCCACGGCAGACAGAATCGCCTGCCCGGCAATCAGCTTGCGGCGATCGAACAGGTCGCCCAGCGGCACGATGAAGAACAGGCCGAGCCCATAGCCGATCTGCGTGACCGTCACCACGATGCCGACCGAGGCCGGCGCGATAGCAAAATCATGCGCTATGGCGTCGAGCAGCGGATGAGCGAAATAGATATTGGCGACGCTCAGGCCGCAGGCGATGGCGAAGATCAGCGCGGTCAATCGTGACAATCCCGTAGGCGGCGGCGCCACCCGATGCGGCCCATCGGATTGCTCGAGGCTTGTTGCACCGCTGTTCGCCACCTGCATGTTCATGTCTCTCTCCACAAAAGGTTTCAACTTGAAACCTCTTGCTGGATAGGCGGAACAGTTTTATGTTGCAACCGAAATTAGAGCATTGGACCGACGACTGCCATGGTGAAACGAACGAGCCACCACGAAGCGGATTGCTTCATAGCGCGACCACTGGACGCGATTGGCGACTGGTGGTCGCTGCTCATCGTGCGTGACGCCTTCGACGGCTTGCGGCGCTTCGGCGAATTCCAGAAGAGCCTCGGCGTCGCCAAGAACATCCTGTCGTCGCGGCTGCGCAATCTTGTCGCGCATGGCATCCTCGAAACGGTCCCGGCGCCCGACGGCAGCGCGCATCATGAATATGTGCTGACGCAAAAGGGACGCGGCCTGTTCTATGTCCTGGTTGCCCTGCGGCAATGGGGCGAAACCTACTTCGCCGGACCGGGCGAACCCTATACCTTCATGGTCGACAATCTCACCAGCCGGCCGATCAAGCGACTGGAAGTACATGCCGAGGACGGGCGGCAGCTTGCCCCCGGCGAAACCCGGCTTGCCGACTTTCGCAACCGCGGAACCGGTTAAGAGCTGCTGCCTGCCAACAGGCCTGGCGGAATCGATTTCTGCTCGACCAGACAGGGAATCGGCTATCGTTTCCTGCAGCACAGAGGGTGGAGTGACCGATGAAAGCCGTCGTCTTCGAGAAATTCGGCGAAGCGCCGAGGATCCAGACCGTTCCTGATCCGAAGCCGGCCGCTGATGGCGTCGTCATCAAGGTCGAGGCGACCGGTCTGTGCCGCAGCGACTGGCATGGCTGGATGGGTCATGACGACGGCATCACGCTGCCGCATGTGCCGGGCCACGAGCTGGCCGGCGTCGTTGTTGCCGCCGGCAAGCAGGTCACCCGCTGGAAAGCCGGCGAGCGCGTCACCGTGCCGTTCGCCGTCGGCTGCGGCCGCTGCTTCGAGTGCAATTCGGGCAATCACCAGGTCTGCGAACACCAGACACAGCCTGGCTTCACCGGCTGGGGCTCGTTCGCCGAATATGTCGCCATCGAACACGCCGATACCAATCTCGTGCGCTTGCCCGACGAGATGGAATTCGCCACCGCCGCCAGCCTCGGCTGCCGCTTCGTCACCTCGTTTCGAGCCATCGTCGACCAGGGCCGGGTGAAGCCGGGCGAATGGGTCGCGGTGCATGGCTGCGGCGGCGTCGGCCTGTCGGCGATCATGATCGCCAGTTCAATGGGCGCCAATGTCATCGCCATCGATCTCACCGACGAGAAACTGGATTTCGCCAAAAAGATCGGCGCCGTCGCCACCATCAATGCATCCACGACACCGAACGTGGTCAAGGCGGTCAAGCAGATCACCAATGGCGGCGCGCACATGTCGATGGACGCGCTCGGCCACCCCACCACCTCGTTCAATTCGATATCCAATCTGCGCCGGCGCGGCCGCCATGTGCAGGTCGGCCTGATGCTGGGCGAGCATGCCCGGCCGCAGGTGCCGATGGACAAGGTGATCGCCTTTGAACTCGAAATCCTCGGCAGCCACGGCATGCAGGCCTACCGCTACCAGGCGATGATGGACATGATCCGCAACGGCAAGCTGAAGCCCGAACTGCTGGTCGGCAAGAGGATCAGCCTCGACGAGGCGCCCGCGGCCCTGATGGCGATGGGCGGCTTCGAGGGCATTGGTATTGGGGTGGTCACGAAGTTTTAGGCGAGGACGGTACCGTCGTCAGGCGATCGCGCGTCGTGGCAATTCCTGCTTCGCGAATCGCTTGGCGCCGACGACGCAAAGCACGACGCCAAGCGTGACGACCACCATCAGCGGGCTGACCTGCTCGTGCAGCAGCGTCGCTGCCAGTGCCAGTCCGAAAAATGGCTGCAGCAGCTGCAACTGCCCGACCGCGGCGATGCCGCCTTGCGCCAGCCCGCGATACCAGAACACGAAGCCGATCAGCATGCTGAACAGCGAGACATAGGCAAGCCCTATCCACGCACTGACGCCGACGCCGTCGAACGACGGCGGCATGGTCATCAGCGTCAGCACCAGCATGATCGGCAGCGACAGCACCAGCGCCCAGCAGATCACTTGCCAGCCGCCAAGCTTGCGTGACAGCGCGGCACCCTCGGCATAGCCCAGACCGCAGGCGATGATGGCGGCCAGCATCAAACCATCACCCACCGGCGAGGCCGTCACGCCCTGCGTCAGGGCAAAACCCGCGACCAGCGCGCTGCCGATGCATGAAAACAGCCAGAACGCCGGGCGCGGCCGATCGCCGCCGCGCAGCACGCCGAAAATCGCAGTGGCCAGCGGCAGCAGGCCGACGAAGATGATGGAATGGGCCGTGGTGACGTGCTTGAGCGCCAGTGCGGTCAGCAAGGGAAAGCCGACCACCACGCCAAGCGCGACGATCACCAGCGACAGCAGGTCGCCGCGCTCCGGACGCTTTTGCCGAAACAGGAGCAGCAGTGCCAGGCCAAGCAGTCCGGCAATCGCCGCTCGGGCCGAAGTCAGGAATGTCGGATCGAAATCCCTGACCGCCACGCGCGTTGCCGGCAGCGAGCCGCTGAAGATCAACACGCCGATGAATCCATTCATCCAGCCGCTCGCGGTCTTGTCCATCGTATGCTCCGTTTGTCGGCTCCGTATCGCGCGGAGCCGGTAGTATCGCCAGAGACAATGCGGTACAATTACACACAACTGTCATGCTTAGAAGAGCAGTACGGATGGACAAACAGACAACAGGAAGCGAGAGCAGCGGAACGCTGGTCGAAGGCGTCATGGCGACGATCCGCCAGCGGATCGCGGCGCGCAGCCTGACGCCGGGAGCGCAATTGCCGTCGATCCGCACCTTTGCCAAATCCATGCGAGTGTCCAAATCCACCGTGGTCGAAGCCTATGAGCGGCTCGCCGCCGAAGGTGCGATCCGCTCGCGGCCGGGCTCCGGATTCTATGCCGCCGGATCGCTGGCGCCGCTGTCGCTGGCCGAGATTGGTCCTCGCCTCGACCGCGCGGTCGACCCCCTCTGGATCTCACGCCAGTCCCTGGAGGCCGGCGACGACATGCTGAAACCCGGCTGCGGCTGGCTGCCGGCCTCGTGGATGCCGCAGGCAGGTCTGCGCCGGGCACTGCGCACGGTAGCGCGTGCCGACGATATCGCACTGGTCGATTACGGCACGCCGCTCGGCCTGCCACCGCTGCGGCAATTGCTGGCGCGGCGTATGGCCGGGCACGGCATCGAGGCCTCTCCCGGGCAGATCATGCTGACGGAATCAGGCACGCAGGCCATCGACCTGTTGTGCCGGTTCCTGATCGAGCCGGGCGACACCGTGCTGGTCGACGACCCCTGCTACTTCAACTTCCACGCTCTGTTGCGCGCCCACCGGGCCAAGGTCGTCAGTGTCCCCTACACGCCGTCGGGGCCGGATATCGATCTATTCGCGCAAGCGTTGGCCGAGCACCGGCCGCGCCTCTACATCACCAATTCCGCCATCCACAACCCGACCGGCGCGGTGCTGTCGCCAGTCACCGCCCATCGGCTGCTCAAGCTCGCCGACCAATCGGATCTGACCATCGTCGAAGACGACATCTTCGCCGATTTCGAACATGCGCCCGCCCCGAGGCTGGCGGCGTTCGATGGTCTCAACCGCGTTGTCCACATCGGCAGCTTCTCCAAAACGCTTTCGGCGTCGGTTCGCTGCGGCTTCATCGCTGCACCGCGCGACTGGATCGAGCCCCTGACCGACCTCAAGATCGCCACTACCTTCGGCGGCGGCCGGCTCGCGGCCGAACTGGTGCTGACGCTGCTCAAGGACGGCAGCTACCGCAAGCATATGGATTTGCTGCGCGCGAAGCTTGCCCGCGCCATGGGCGAGACCAGCGTTCGTCTGAAGGCGATCGGTATCTCACCCTGGATCGACCAGCCGGCCGGCCTGTTCCTGTGGTGCAGCCTGCCGGATGGCGTCGATGCGGCTGAAGTGGCCCGCCGCGCTTTGGCCGACAACATCGTGCTGGCGCCCGGCAACGCGTTCAGCCTGTCTGGAACGGCCAGCCGCTTCCTGCGCTTCAACGTCGCCCAATGCACGGACGAGCGGATTTTCACGGTGATCGAAGCTGCGATGGCGCGTTGATGCCCATCAAGCTGATCCTGTTGCCTGGGCAACCTTCGGCTGCTAGGGAACCGCGAGCGCACTCGAGAGAATGTCCGCGCAATCATTCCGGGATAGTGGTTATGGGAACCAGCAAGTCAGCAGACAAGTAGGCCGCAACAGCAGTTCGTTGTTGCGGCGGCCCGTCATTTCCCATTTTCAGTGAGAACGGCAGATCGCCGCCAAATGTAGCCATTTGAGCGGATGTTCAATCATGCCTTGTCCAAAAAACCCGACATGGACCACTTCCCTGCCAGCAGCCATGGTGCTGATGGCGCCCTTCGACATCCTGGCCTCGCTGGCCATGGATATCTACCTCCCGATCGTCCCGGCGATGCCGGGAATCCTCAAGACATCGCCTGATGTCATCCAGCTGACGCTGAGCCTCTACATGATCTGTCTTGGGCTCGGCCAAATCGTCTTCGGCCCGATTTCCGACAGGATCGGCAGGCGTCCGGTGCTGATCGGCGGCGCGCTTTTATTTGCAGGCGCTTCCGGCCTGCTCGCCTGCACCTCGCTGGCCATGGTGTTCGTCGCCTTGCGGGTCGTGCAGGCCATCGGTGCATCCGCCATTCTCGTTGCGACCTTTGCAACGGTTCGCGACGTTTATGCGCAGAGGCCTGAAAGTGCCGTCATCTACGGCCTGTTCAGTTCGATGCTGGCCTTCGTGCCGGCGTTGGGGCCGGTTGCCGGTGCATTGATCGCCGACAATCTCGGCTGGCGCGCGATCTTCCTGACGCTCGGCGGTCTGGCGGTAGCCGCCACCCTCAACGCATGGCCGAGATGGCATGAAACACGGCCCACCAATGGCAACGACAGGCGAATGGCGTTTCGTCCCATTCTCTCCAGCTTAGCCTTCTGGACCTATACGCTCGGCTTCAGCGCCGCCATGGGCGCCTTCTTCGTGTTCTTTTCGACAGCGCCACGGGTGCTCATGGATCGCGCCGGCTTTTCACAACTCGGTTTCAGCCTTGCCTTTGCCACCGCGGCACTGGTCATGATCGTGACCACCCGCTTCGCCAAAAGGTTCATTGCACACTGGGACATCGCGGGCAGCGTCGCGCGCGGCATGGCGATGTTGCTGCTCGGCGCGGCACTGCTGGCATTCGGACAGGTATTCGCGGCACCGTCCTTCGTCACATTCGTCGGCCCGATGTGGGTCATCGCCGTGGGCATCGTCTTCACTGTTTCGGTCACCGCGAACGGCGCACTCGAGGCCTTCGGCGATGTCGCGGGAACCGCCGTCGCGCTCTACTTCTGCATCCAGAGCCTTGTCGTCGGCATCCTCGGCACGCTGTTCATCATCCTGCTTGATGGAGACACGGCGTGGCCGCTGGTGGGCTACTGTTCGGTCATGGCGACGCTCACACTAAGCGCGCTGAGATATTTGCGGAAACGCCAAACCGAATAAACGGGACAGATGAGAAGCCTGGGCGATTGGCGCAGGCTTCTCATCGTTGTCAGCGAGACGCCGCGCAGATCTCCCGCACGCAGTCGCGCAGCCAGCGTTGCGCCGGATCGGCATCCAGGCGCGGGTGCCACAGCATGGAGATGGTGACCCCAGCCGTGGCAACAGGCAGGGCAAAACTGTGCATGCCGACGCGTGCGCCCTCGGTGTGCCGCTCCGGAACGCTGGCGATCAGGTCTGATGTGCGGGCCATGGCAAGGGCTGCCGAGAACCCGGACACCATGCACACGATTGTCCGCTGCAGCCCGAGCCGGTTCAAAGCCTCGTCGATCGGCCCTTTCTCGCGGCCACGCCGTGAAACGCTGATGTGCCGGCCTGCGGCATAGCGCTCTGGCGTCACCGTGCCCTCGCTCAACGGATGGCCCATTCGCACGGCGCCGATGAAGCGGTCGCGAAGCAATGCCTGGATGCGCACCTCCGGTCCGGTCTCGCCAGCGACGCCTATGTCCAGGTCGATCGCCACATCGCGCAGCGACATGACGTCTCCATCGGACTTCGGTGCAAAGCGGAGCCGCACGCCGGGCGCATCGGCCTGGATACGGGCAACGAGACGAGGGGCGAACTCTTCGACGAAGCTCTCATTGGTGCGCAGCGTGAAGACCCTGTCCAGGCTCGGGAGATCGAGCAAGGTGGCAGGACGCAGCAGCGCCTCCGCATCCTGGACGACACGACCAGCCTGTTGTCGCAGTTCTTCCGCACGCGGCGTCGCCACCAAGCCGCGACCGGAGCGAACCAGCAGCGGATCGCCCGTCGCCTGGCGCAGCCGCGCCAGCGTCCGACTCATCGCCGAGGGGCTGAGGCGCAGGCGGTTGGCGGCGCGCGCCACGCTGCCTTCGGTCAGCAGGACGTCGAGAGCGAACAGCAGATTGAGATCGGGCGATGTCATCGGCGGATCATGGCATGATATGGCGCCAAACGCACGAGTAAGATGCAAACGCTGCGCCTTCCGCCACATCTGCCAAGGGACTAGATCTCCAGCAGTTCCGGTTATGGACTGATGGAAGGGGATCGCCGTGGCAATTGCCGAGCAAAATCTGGACGGGCGCGCATCGGCGCCGCCACGGATGCAATCCGCCCGCTGGGCGCTGGCAAGCCTGTCGCTCGCCACGCTGCTGTCGTCGTTGGGAACCAGCATTGCCAGCGTCGGGCTACCGTCGCTGATGCAGGATTTCGACGCGACGTTCCAGTCCGTGCAATGGGTGGTTCTGGCCTATCTGCTCGCCATCACCACACTGATCGTCAGCGCCGGACGGCTGGCCGACATGTTCGGGCGCAGGCCGTTGCTGCTTGGCGGCATCGCGCTGTTCACATCGGCATCGGTGCTCTGCGGCCTGGCGCCGACACTCTGGCTGCTGATTGCCGCACGCGCCGTGCAGGGACTTGGCGCGGCGCTGATGATGGCGCTGACGCTGGCCTTTGTCGCCGAAACCGTGACCAAAGACAGAATTGGCAGCGCCATGGGCCTGCTCGGCGCCATGTCCGCGATCGGCACGACACTTGGCCCTTCGCTCGGCGGCCTTTTGATCGCCGGCTTCGGCTGGCGAGCGATCTTCCTCGTCAATGTCCCGCTGGGTGTGCTCACCTTCGCTCTCGCCTGGCGTGCCCTGCCGGCACACAGCAAGACAGCGCAGCAGGTCGACCGAGGCACGTTCGATGTCGTGGGCACCGCCTTGCTGGCCTTGACGCTGGCCGCCTATGCACTGGCCATGACGTTTGGCCGAGGCAATTTCGGCGCACTCAACATCAGCCTGCTGATAGCTGCCGGCATCGGCGTGTTTCTCTTCGCCGCCGCGCAGGCGAGAGTGAAAAACCCCTTGATCCAGCTTGCCAGCTTCCGCGACCTCCAACTGAGCGCCAGTCTCGCCATGAGCCTCGTCGTCGCCACGGTGATGATGGCGACCCTGGTGGTGGCCCCGTTCTACCTGTCGCGAGGACTTGGGCTCGATGCCGCAATGGTCGGCCTCGCGCTGTCGACCGGGCCGCTCGTCTCGACCTTGTCGGCGCTGGTGGCCGGACGCCTGGCCGACCGCTTCGGCGCCCACAGGATGATGGTCGCAGGCCTGCTCAGCCTCGCGACAGGCACGTTCCTGCTGTCGCTCGCCGTGACCAGACTCGGCATTGCCGGCTATGTCGTTGCGATCACCGTCACCTGCATCGGCTATGCCCTGTTCCAGACATCCAACAATGCAGCCGTCATGACCGGTGTCGGCGCCGGCCAGCGCGGCGTCGTTTCCGGCCTGCTCAACCTTTCGCGCAATCTCGGGCTGATCACCGGCGCATCGGTGATGGGCGCCATATTCGCCGTCGCATCGGCCAAAGGGCAGGAAGGCATTGGACTTCTGAGTTCCGAGGCCGCAGCACGGGGAATGCAGGTCACATTTCAGACGGCCACGGTGCTGGCGCTGGCTGCACTGTTCCTCGCACTGCTCTCGGCCCGCGCCGAGTTCAAGCGGCAGAGGCTGGTGGAAGTATCACAAGACCTCTGATTTTGCGCTCCAGGTGAACAGCCTCTCACGCCCCTGCCCGCTTGCGGCGTTCATAAAGCATGACCAGCGTCTCGGCCATCAAAGCAGGCTTTTCCTCGCCTTCGATCTCGACCGTGTTGGCGGCCTTCATCAGATACTGGCCGGGGCCCCTGTCCTCCATGGACAGCAGCGTGATGCGCAGTCTGATGCGGGCACCGACCTTGACCGGTGCCAGGAAGCGTACCTTGTCGAAGCCATAATTGAAGGCGGCCTGCGTATTCTCGGGCACGATGCCCATGCCGAGCGCCAGTGCGCCGATGATCGACAGCGTCAGATAGCCATGCGCGATCGTCGTGCGGAACGGGCTTTGCCGCCGCGCCCTTTCAGGGTCGACATGAATCCATTGATGGTCGCCGGTGCATTCAGCGAACTGGTCGATGCGGTTCTGGTCGACCGTCGTCCACTCCGACACGCCGAGTTCCAGCCCGGCCATCGTCCTCAACTGCTCGTAGGTAGGCGGCGTTTTAGGCCGTATTTCGTTCATTCCTGGTTTCCCGATCGCTTCCAGAGCCTCCGGACCACGAACTGACGGCCTCTGTCAATTCGCTCTGCGCGAATCCGTTCCGTCGATTTCGGCCGCAATCGTGCCACGCCGCCGGCGCAGTCGCAGGTCAAATCGGGCTTTCCGGGCTTCAGGGCGCTGTCGGCAGCAATGAGCCGGCCCCGGCCACATCCGCTACTTCTTCTCGTAGCCGGCGCGGATTTCCTCCATCGCCTCCTTGATGCGGGTGCGCAGGATGTCGACCGATTCGGCACCGGATTTCTTGACCAGTTCAGCCACTTCGCCCGCATTCTTCAACGCGGCCTCGAAGGACTTCCTGGCAAACTCCCTCCGTTTGGCCATCAGTTCCTGCGGATTGCCCGGCGCCCTGTAGCTTTGCGCGATATCGGTGACCTCGCGCAGCGTATCCTGCAGCATCTCGCGCTGCCGGGACAACAGCGAGGTGGCGCCGGCGGCACCGGCTCGTGCCGATTTCTCCAGCGCTTCGATGTTCTTGCGATGATGGGCGAGGATCGCCTCGACATCGACATTGGGCACCTTCAGGTCGCGGCCGAACCTGCCGAACATGTCCATGAAAGAATCGGATTCCGGTTGTTTTGCCATGCTCGTTTGCTCCCCTTTGCCGCATGATGCGGGCACCCTCGGCGGGAGAATAGCACTCGCATGCCGCGAGTCCATGAACGCGGAGGAATGAGCGCCAATCGGGCCGCGCATCAATTCACGAGGAACAGCCGCTCGGCCACATAGAGCACGACACCGGCGAGGCCGCCGATGATCATGCCGTTGAAGCGGATGTATTGCAGGTCCTTGCCGATGTTCATCTCGATCAGCCGCGTCAGCTGGGCAAGGTCCCAGCGCTTGACCTGGTCGGCGATGAATGTCGACACGCCGGCCTTCTGGCTCTCCACGAACGACGCCAGCGCCACCACGAACCCCTGGTTCATGTCGGCCCGGATCTGCGCATCGCCGGCAAGATGGCGGCCGACCTCGACGAACATGTTGGCAAGATGCGCGCGGACAACCGAATTCGGCGCCTTGGCGTCCTGCTCGATGAACTGGCTGAGGCTTGCCCACATGTCGCCGGCCAATCCCCTGACTTCCGGCCGGGCCAGGAAATCGCGCTTCAGCTTCTCGGCACGTTTGGCGTATTGCTTCGATGTCCTCAGCTTTTCGATGAAGCCTTGAGCGAAATGGTCGAATTCGGCGCGCATCGGGTGATCGGGATCGGCCCTCACCTCGTCGAGCAGCGAACCGGCCGAGGCGACGATCTTCTTCAGGAGATAGGCGTCGGCGCGGAACAGGTTGAACAGCGACGGCAGTTCCTCGCGGATCTTCTCGCGCATCGTCGCCAGCGCCTGTTCGTCATTGAGGAACCTGCCGATCACCTTGGTGAACTCGTCGAACAGTTTCTGGTGGCGGCGGTCGTCGGTAAGCGCTGACAACAGCTCGGCGGCCAGCGGCGCCAGCGGCACCTTTTCAATCTGTTCGAGCATGCGGCTGGTGACGAAGCCGCGCAGGCCGGATTGCTCTATCGCCGCCAGCGTCTGCGGCACCAGCCGCACGACGAAGCGCGACAGGCCGGCGGCGCGCTCCGCATCGGCCAGCCAGTCGGCGACGAGTGCCGAGAAATCGACCTCGGCGAGCTTTTCACGCACCGGTTCAGGCGCCAGGAAGTTGACCTCGATGAAGCGGCCGAGATTGTCGGCGATGCGGTTCTGGTTCTCGGGTATGATGGCGGTGTGCGGGATCGGCAGCCCCAGAGGTCGCCTGAACAGCGCCACCACCGCGTACCAGTCGGCCAGCCCGCCGATGGTCGCCGCCTCGGCAAAGGCAGCGACGAAGCCGAGCCACGGGTGGATGTGCTCGAACGATTTGGCGAGCGCAAACACCGCCACGCAAAGCGCCAGCGCGGCGGCCGCGAGGAATTTCGTCCGCCGCAACGCGGAAAGCTTGGCATCCGCTTCGGCATCGAAACGGACCGGCGCCAGGGGCGAAGCCGATTGTGACATGGGTGAGCCGCTCCTCGTCGATCTCAGCCTATTTAGTGTTCCGAGCGCCGAAATACCCGCGACAGCGGGTTTCGTCCGGCATCTTCTCCGGCTGCGCACACAAAGTTGAGGAGAAAATTCATCTATCGCACGAAGCTAGTCTGGAATTATTCCAAGGTATAGGCCATATTCCGCCCGAGCCAATGTGGCGAATCCGGAAATTCGGGTCAAAGCCGCATCAGCAAGAATTTCCAGATCTGGCGTGGTTGCACCGCACCAGTGCCTTGTGAGGACAAAATGCGGCTTACGCGCCAGACCAATTATGCCATGCGCATCTTGATGTATTGCGCGGCCAATGATGACCGATTGAGCCGCATCCCGGAGATCGCGGCCGCGTATTCGGTGTCGGAGCTTTTCCTGTTCAAGATCCTGCAGCCCCTGGTCGAGCACGGCCTTGTCCAGACCGTGCGGGGCAGGAATGGCGGCGTCAAGCTTGGCCGTGCCGCCGAAGCCATCAGCCTGTTCGATGTCGTGCGCGTGACAGAAGAGAGCTTCGCCATGGCCGAATGCTTCGAGAACGATGCCGCCGAATGCCCGCTGGTCGACAGCTGCGCGCTGAACTCGGCGCTGCGCGAGGCGCTGAACGCGTTCTTCGCCGTGCTCGCCCGCTACACGATCGCCGATCTGGTAGCGGCGCGGCCGAATGTGCGCAACCTGCTCGGCATCGACATGTTGGAGCGCCGCGCCCCGGCTGCCTAGCCCAGCCAGGGGCGCGGGCTAGGTTTGCAATAAATTAAGCTGCTGACTGAGGCAGCACAAACGGCATATTGCCGGCCGGCAGCACGCCGACCCTGAGCCGGCAGTCGAACACTTTTTCGATCAGGTCATCGCTCAGCACATCCCGCGGCGACCCGGTGGCGGCGAGCCGGCCGCGATGCATGACGAAGATCCGGTCGGCATACATGGCCGTCAGATTGAGGTCGTGCAGGATGGCGACCACGCCGCCGCCCCTTCTGGCGAAGTCGCGGGCAATGTTCATGATGATCAGCTGGTGCTTGATGTCGAGACTGGAAACCGGCTCGTCGAGGAACAGAAAGCGCGGCTTGCCGTCGAGCACCGGCGCCCAGACCTGGCACAGCACGCGTGCGAGCTGAACGCGCTGTTGCTCGCCGCCCGAAAGCTCCTGGTAGAAACGGCCGGCAAAGCCGTCGAGATCGACACGCGCCAGCGCCCGTTCCGGCAGCCGCGCATCCTCGCCCGGCAGGACGCCTGAGCGGCCGCCGACAAGGCCAAGCTTGACCACTTCCCGCACGGTGAACGGGAACGACAGCGTCGTCGCCTGCGGCAGCACAGCGCGATGGACGGCCACCTCGACCGGCTTCATCGTCGAGAGATCTCGGCCGTTGAGGGCAACGCGCCCGGTATAGGCGAGTTCGCCGGAGAGTGCTTTGAGGAAGGTCGTCTTGCCCGAACCATTGGGGCCGACGATGGCGGCGATCTCGCCGGGCCGCGCGTGGAAATCGACACCACTGACGATAGGCTTGCCGGCGATATCAACCGAAACATCCTTGGCCTCGATCATCAAGCCTCACAAATCAACCACGCCGCGCTTGCGCAGCAGGATCCAAAGGAAAAACGGCGCGCCCGCTATCGCGGTGACGATGCCTATCGGCAGTTCGGCCGGCGCAACGATGGTGCGTGCGACCGCATCGGCCAGAAGCAGCAGCGAGGCGCCGAGCAGCGCCGACGCCGGCAGCAGATAGCGATTGTCCGGACCAATCAGCAGGCGCAGCAGATGCGGCACCACGATGCCGACGAAGCCGATGCCGCCGCTGACGGCGACGGATGCGCCGACCGCGGCAGAGACGCCGACGATAGCCGTGTATTTCAACCGCTGCACCGGAATGCCGAGATGACCGGCGGTCGCCTCGCCAAGCGCCAGCGCGTTGAGGCCGCGTGCCAGGAACGGCATCGCCGCCAGCGCCAGCACGATGATCGGCCCTACCGACGCGATCTTCGCCCAGGTCGCGCCACCGAGCGATCCGAGTTGCCAGAAGGTCAGGTCGCGCAACTGGCGATCGTCGGCCATGAAGATGAGGATGCCGGTCAGCGCCATGGCGAGCGCCGCCAGCGCGATGCCGGCAAGCAGCATTGTGGCAACCGAGGTTTGCCCCCGCCGCGTCGCGACCTGATAAAGCACCAGCGTGGTGGCGAGCCCGCCACAGAAGGCCGCCAGCGGCAATGCGAGCGTGCCGAGCAAGACGGTCACCGGAGCCAATATCGTGGCGCCGAGCACGATGACGGCAACCGCGCCGAGGCTGGAGCCGGCCGAGACGCCGATCAGGCCGGGGTCGGCCAGCGGATTGCGGAACAGTCCCTGCATGACCGCGCCGGAGACCGCGAGCGCCGCGCCGACCAGCATGCCGAGAATGATGCGCGGCAGGCGGATGTCGTAGACAATCAGGCTGTCGCGGGCGCTCACCGCGGCGTCATCAGGCACTGTGCCGAACAGCCAGTCGCCAATGACGTTGACGGCCGAAGCGTCCGAAGCCCCCGATGTCAGCGACAGAAAAATGGCAGCCGCGAGCCCCAGGCACAGCAGAAGGATGACGATGCGGGCGCGGCCCGACCGGTCGCCTTCGGATACGCTTGCCATCACCGGGCCGGCGATCGATTGATCGACCATGATCCGCCCGTTCAGTCCGTGACCTGCCCGCCATAAAGCGAGACAGCGAGGTCGTGGATGGCATCGGCCGTGCGTGGCCCGAAGCCGAGCAGATAGGCACCGTCGATGCGGATCAGCTTGCGCGCCGTTCCGGCCGGCGTCGAGGCGATCGACGGATTGCCGAACAGTTCGTCGTCCGACACCGGAGGCCCGGCATTGCTCATCATCAGGATCACGTCCGGTCTGGCGGTTATGATCGCCTCGTCGGACATTTGCTTGTAGCCGGAAAAGCCCTCGACCGCGTTGACGCCGCCAGCCAGCTTGACCATACCGTCGGCCGCGGTCTCGCTGCCGGCCGCCAGGATCTTGCCGCCCTGTATCGACAGCACGAACAGGATGCGCTTGCGCTCCTTGATCGACGCCGTCTGCTTCTCAGCTGCCGTGAGCTTGGCATCGAGCTCCCCGGCGAGCACCTCGGCCTTGGCATCGACGCCGAGCGCCTTGCCGACGATACGGACCTTTTCGAGGATGCCTTCGTGGCTATAGTGCTCGGGCACTTCGATGAACGGGACGCTCGTCTTCTTCAAGACATCGACGGCTTGCTTGGGACCGCTGCCATGCAGCGCCAGGATGCCGGTCGGGTTAACCGACAGCACCCCCTCCGGCGACAGCCCGCGCATGTAGCCGACATCGGGCAGCTCAAGCGCCGCCTTTGGGTACCGGCTGGTGGAATCGCGAGCCACCAGATGCTTTTCCTCGCCGAGCGCATAGACGATCTCGGTGATCGAGCCGCCAACGGCCACGATTTTCGAAGGATCGGCAAACACGGCCGTGCCTTCCATGGCGCTGGCGGATTGCAGTGCGATAACAGCCATGGAGAGACCGATCACCGGCCCGAAAATAGATCCGCGCACGGTCGACAATCTTGGGAAAAAACGCATCGCATTTTCCTCAGGCTGCGGTCGGGCTTGGGATGCGCGGCAGGTTTTCCGCCAGGAAGCGCCAGTCGTCCCGCTCGCTTTCGCCTTCATGACGCTTGCCGAAGAACTGGATGAACATCTTGCCGTCGGCGTCATAGACCTCAAGCGAGGTGACATGACCGTCCTTGGTCGGCTTGCGCACCGCCCAGACCTCCTGGATGTGGTCGGTCCGCAAATGCAGGTGGAAGGTTTCGTCCAGCACGTTGATCCATGGCCCCATCGGCTTGATCGACTTGATCGGACCGGAATGGATCTGGATGCATCCGCGGTTTCCCACAAAGCACATGATCGGCATCTCGCCCTCCGCGGCGTGATGGAACATGGCACGGACGCCATCATTGTCGAGTTGCCAGGCATAGTCTTGCCCGACCAGGCGGACCGCCTGCCGGCGGCTCAGCTTCAGCGTCTTCAGCATGCCGAAGAACTGGTGCACGTCGGTCAGCCGGCTCCAGCGGTCGCGCAGATCGTCGAGATTGGCGCTCGCTTCGTCGCCATGGATCTCGTCATCGGGGAGTGGTCCTGAAATGTCGACCGTCGGCTCCTGATTGGACGATTCGAGCGCGGCAACCAGTTTCTGATAGGCATAGAGGCTGGAGGCCGGACGCAAATGCACCTTGTGCACGGCCTCGCCCGCCGCATCGAAAAACTGCAGGCTGCGGCGGATTTCGTCGCCGTCTCGCTTCTCGACGGCAAAGCCGTGTGCCCAGACCTTCGGGAAGATGCGCAGGTCGATGTTTTCGCCAAGCACCATGGCATTGTGGTTGCCGGTGACGACTTTGTCATAGACGCCGATCTTCTCGTGCACCGCGCTTTCATTGCGGGTCAGCGCCATGACCTCGCCGACGGCTTCGAGACCGGTCAAAAGATCGTTGACGCGTGGCTCGACACGGACGACGCCGTCGCCGCAGTGGGCTGCGACCAGCTCGGCCTCCGAAATGCCGAGCTGGGCGGCGAGATCACGCTCGCGCGTCTTCGGATTGTCTGTCCGTGCCCGCCGGATTTCATGCGGGGCGGGTTTTACGCGCTGGTCCATGTCTTGGTCCCTGTGGCCTTGCCTTACTTGTTGAGAATGAGCTTGCCCTGGCGGGTGATCTTCAGCCGATAGAGCGCGCCATGATGCTCGATGCCGATCTCGTGCTCGCCCTGGAACAGGGTGTTGCTGGACAGGGTTCGCACCGCCAGCGGAACCCGGTCGAAACGGGCGGAGGCATCGTCGGAACGGCGGACGCGATAGCGAAAATCGTTGGGATTGTGGGTGTTCATCTGGATGGATCCCTTTCCTGTGCCGGGCGTCTGGCTAGGCGTTGCGTAATCCGATTCATTTCTTGACTTGAATAATCATGTTTACTAGACAGTGCAATACCGGATTAAATGAGTCAACATTTAAGACCCCGGACATGATCAAAAATGCCAGCCAGCCCCGGGCCAGCCAGCATGAAACCTGGACTTTGGAGTTGGGGCATGGGGTTTGTGACTTGGGAATGGCGCGGCCGGTCGGCGGCGAACGGCGCAGCGGCTTTGCTGGCAAGCGTGGCGGCGATCGCCTTGTCGGCGCAGCTGGCCAACGCTCAGCAGGCGGCGCAGCCGGCGGACCAGCAGACAGATCAAACGAAGAAGGCCGACGAAGAAAAGGCGGCACAAGCGGGCGCAACGCTGCTCGACAAGATCCTCGTCATCAGCCGCACCGGCGAAACGGCGATCGAATCGCTGGCATCGACCAGCCATGTCGGCCAGGAACAGCTCGACCGCCGCATGGCGACGACGCCGAACGAGATGCTGCTCGGCGTGCCCGGTGTCGCCGCGCAGGCCGACGCCAGGCGTGTCAGCACCAGCATCAACATCCGCGGCTTGCAGGATTTCGGCCGCGTCGCGGTCATTGTCGACGGCGCGCGCCAGAATTTCCAGCGCTCAGACCACGGCACGCAGTCGACCTTCTACATCGACCCCGAACTCGTCAAATCCGTCGACGTGATCCGCGGTCCTGTCGCCAACACCTACGGCTCGGGCGCCATCGGCGGCGTTGTCTTCTTCGATACCAAGGACGCCGGGGATTTCCTCAAGCCGGAAGAAACATGGGCCGGCTCCGTCACGGGACGCTATGAGAGCAACGGCAAGGGCTGGACAACAAGCGCATCCGGTGCCTACCGCCTCAACGAGAACTGGGATGTGCTCGGCAACATCGTCTACCGCAACTATGACGACTACAAGGATGGCGGTGGCGACACGGTCAAGGGCACCGGCTTCGATGTGCTGAGCGGTCTGCTCAAGACCACCATCCGCCCGACCGACAACAGCGAACTGAAGCTCGGTTGGGTCGGCTCGAGCGACGGCTGGAACGAGATCAGCGGCGGCGTGCCGGTCAATGACGTCGACCTGAAGTCGAACACCTTCACCGCCCGCTACAACATTACGGATGAGGACAAGAGCTGGCTCGATCTCCATATCAACACCTCCTACAACAAGACCAATCTCGATCTGACCAGCCTCGTGCCTCTCAACCGGTTTGATCCGAGCACCGGCCTTCCAGTTGTTTTGCCGGCTGGCTCGACATCGACATTCGACATCGGCACGACCAGCATCGACATTTGGAACACGTCCAGATTCGAGACCGCGGGAATCGCGCACGAACTGACCTATGGCGGCGACTGGGCCGGCGATAACGTCGAGACCGGCGGCACGGCCGGTGGCGACAGCTTCTATACGCCTTCCGGTAAGCGGAACGTCTCCGGCGCCTATGTCCAGGACAAGCTCACCTGGGAGTGGCTCGAAGTCATCGCCGGGCTGCGTTACGACAATTACAGCCTCAAGGATGACACACACGAAACGTCGGGGGACCGGTTGTCGCCGCGCATCACCGTCGGCGTCTCGCCTTTCGACAGCGCCAGCCTTGCCGGCCTGCAATTCTACGGCACCTATGCGGAAGGATACCGGTCACCCTCCCTGTCGGAAACACTGATCAGCGGTCGCCATCCGGCGGGTGTCACCTTCCCGTTCCTGCCCAATCCCAATCTGCGGCCGGAAACCGGAAAGACCGTCGAATTCGGCGTCAACTACAAGCAGAATGATATCCTCGAAGCCGACGATGCGCTGCGCATCAAGGCAGCCTATTTCAACAACGATGTCGAAGACTACATCGATGGCGTTACCCTGTCGCGGTTTGACCCGACAGCCGGCTGCCCGAGCGGACCCGGTATCCCGATATGCTTCCAGTACCAGAATTTTGCCAAGGCCAAGATCGACGGCTTCGAACTTGAGGGCGTCTATGATGCCGGATGGGGCTATGCCGGGCTTTCGGCCTCAATCACCAATGGTCATACCATTTCCTACAGGGACGTTCGGGCCGATCTGCTGACCATCCCCTCATCCCAGGTCACCGCGCAGCTCGGCTTGCGCTTCCTCGAGGACAAGCTAACCGTGGGCGGCGAAGTGCAATACAATGGCAAGCCCAAGGGCAACCCGATCGCCGAGGACTACACGCTGGTCAATGCTTTTGCCAGCTACCAGGCGACGGACAATTTGAAGATTGATTTCCGCGCCGACAATCTGTTCGATGTCAAATACGCCAACCCGCTCAACCTGACCACGGCCGGCCAGCCGCCGCAGCCGGTCTTCGCGGCCTACGAGCCCGGCGTCACCCTGAAGCTGGCGGCGACGATGCGATTTGGAGGCTGATGACCATGACGAGCTTGATGACATCCCTTCGTCTGCTGACCTCGATGCTGGCGATGTCGCTTGCGATGGGTCCGGCGTGGGCACAAGAGTCCGCGCCGGTCCCCGCACTCACCCTAGAACTCAATGGTGCGCAACCTTCCGACAAGGGTTGCCGCCTGACGTTCGTGGTCAACAACAATCTCGGCGCCGACCTGTCCAAGGCTGCGTTCGAGATCGCCTTGTTCAACGAGGCAGGCGTCGTCGACCGGCTGACCGTGCTCGATTTCAAGGAATTGCCGGCGGGCAAGACCAAGGTGACGCGTTTCGATCTGGCCGGCACCGAGTGCTCGAAAGTCAGCCGCGTGCTGATCAACAGCGCGACCGAATGCACCGGTACCGGCGTCGAACCGAACGCCTGCATGCGCAAGCTGAAGACGGACACCAAGACCGGGATCGCTTTCGGAGTCTAAGGTGGGACTGCATCCCGCATTCCTGCAAAACAATGCGGCGTGGCCAGTTGCCGGCCACTGCCGACTGCCGCTGCGAGCGAACGATCTTGATTTGACAATTCTGCTCTTGTCGCTGCAGGTCTCGCGGCGAGACATGCAGGATATCAGTCCCCTCCCCGAAGCCAGCGCCGAGCTGGCGATAGAGCCAACCGAGCCGCTCGCGCTACCGCGGCCATCGGCCTGGAACCGCAAGTGGACGGCGGCGATCGTCGTCTCCTGCCTGCTCCATGCCGCGGTGGCAGCGGCCTTTCTGATCTCCCCTACGGGGACTTCCAGTTTCCAAGATGCCGAGCAGCCGGAAGGCAGTGAACAGTCGGGCACCAACGTGGTCGGCAGCGCGCTGGACAAGGACCCGACGGCAATAAACGTTGCACTGGTGCCGAACCCGCAACCCGCCAAACCACAGCCGGCAACGCCGCCCAAGCCAACGCCGCCAACAGAGCCTTCGCAACCCGCGAAGGACGCAGCAAAGCCGCTCAAGCCTTTGCCGGAACCTGCCAAACAGCAGACGGTGACGCCCGACATATTGGTGGCCGGCGCCCCTCGCCCCGATGACCAGAGCGTGGCTCCCAAGGCCGAAACGCCGGCGCAGCCGATCGTGCAGGCCGAGAGCGCCGAAGTGCCTGTCGCCGTTCCAGAGCAGCCACCGATCCCCAGCGCCAGGCCAACGTCGGCAGCTGCCCCTTCAAAGACGGCGGATGAGAAGCGCGGCACGGCGAATGGCGAGGACCGGTCGGCGCAAGCAGCCAGCAAGGGCAAAAGGCAAAAAGAGGCAGGCACGGCCGCGGAAGACAATTACCGCGGCGATGTTTTTAGAAAACTCGGCAGCGTCAATCGCACCCTCCCGCCTTCCCTACAGCTGGCGGCACGCAACAATGCGGTTGTCACATTCGTCATAGGCAGGAAGGGCAACATAAACGAGTTGCGCATCCTGGAGACCTCAGGGTCGGCGGCTTTCGATCAGGCGGCGCTTGGCATTGTCCGCAAGGCAGCCCCCTTCCCTCCAATTCCACCACAGGCAGCAAGCGCAAATTTGGAGTTCGAGACCGAAATCGGCCCATTTTGAATGTGCGCAGAACAAACGCTGCAGCCGCCAATCATCAACATCCGCACGAAAGGAACCGCCATGTACATCGCCATGAACCGCTTCAAGGTGCAGACCGGCTCGGAGAACGATTTCGAAGCCGTGTGGAAGAACCGCGATTCCAGCCTCGCTGAGATGAAGGGTTTTCGGGAATTCCACCTGCTGCGTGGCCCGGTCAACGAGACCGAAGGCTACACGCTGTTTGCGTCGCACACGGTGTGGGCGAGCCACGAGGATTTCATCGCCTGGACCAAGTCGGAGAATTTCCGCGCCGCCCATCGAAATGTCGGCACGACGAAGGTCCACTATCTCGGTCACCCCCAGTTCGAAGGTTTTTCGGTCGTCGAAGGCGCTTAAATACTGGCCGGGCTCAAGCTCCGGCCAGCAGGCTCGCATTGCCGCCGGCGGCGGTGGTGTCGACGCAGACAGCCCGTTCATGTGCATAGGCCGCCGGGTTCAGTACCTCGCTGACCAGCGGCACGATCGGGCCGGAGCGGTCGGCGATGACCTTGCGCACGATGCGTGCAGCCTCCGGCGTGCCCGAAAAGGCGACGACATCGACGCGCAGTGAGCGTGCTTCGACCGGATCCGGCCGACCATCGATGGCGGCCAGCGGCAAGCCCTTGCCGGTCAATGGGGAAAGGGCAGCCGGTGCGCCGGGCGCCACGGCCAGCACCGCATTGCCGGCGGCGAGCGCCTGGATCGTCTGCGCCAGCAGCGTATCGCCATCGGGACCGAGGCACAGCACCCGTCCGCGTGGCGAGAGCGAGAGCGTGTTGGCCTCGCCGGTCGGCCCGGGCAGGTCGATCTGGCCGAAATCGATGCCGGCGGCCGCACCTATGGCCGCAGCACCCTTGCCGCGCAGATGCTTCCTCAGAATGGCGATCCGGTCCGGACGCGTCGACCAGCCGCCAAGTGTGGGATCAGGCAGATTGTCGGCAAGCTCGGTCGCCGTGACCTTATGGCCATCCTGCAAATGGGTGCCAGCCTCCGGCCCTTTGCGGAACCGGCGGAGGTAGTGCGGGCCGCCGGCCTTCGGCCCGGTGCCTGAAAGCCCCTCGCCACCAAACGGCTGCGAGCCGACCACGGCGCCGATCTGGTTGCGGTTGACGTAGATGTTGCCGGCATGGATGCCGTCGACGAAATGCTGCACGCGGCCCTCGATACGGGTGTGCAGGCCGAAGGTCAGGCCATAGCCCTTGCGGTTGATGGCGGCGATGACCGCGTCGATTTCGTCGGCGTCGAACGTAGCGACATGCAGCACCGGCCCGAACACCTCGCGCTCCATGTCCTCGATGCCCTTGACGCGGAAAACATGCGGCGCAACGAAGCGACCTTCCTTCGGCGCTTCGAGCTTGGCAATCAGCCGGCCCTGCAAGCCCATTTTCGTGCAGTACTCGCGGATAGAGCTTTGCGCCTCGTCGTCGATGACAGGGCCGACATCGGTCGAAATCCGCCAGGGATCGCCGATGCTGAGCGCCTCCATGGCGCCCTTCAGCATCTCCAGCATTTTCTTCTCCACGTCCTTCTGCACATAGAGCACGCGCAGTGCCGAGCAACGCTGGCCGGCACTCTGGAATGCCGAGGCGAGGATGTCGCGCACCGCCTGTTCGGGCAGCGCGGTGGAATCAACGATCATGGCGTTGAGGCCGCCCGTCTCGGCGATCAGCATGGCGTTGGGCGCGGCCGTCTTGGCCAGTTGCTTCTCGATCAGCTTGGCGACCTCGGTCGAGCCGGTAAAGCAGACGCCGGCGATGCGCGGATCTGATGTAAGCGGCCCGCCGACCGACGGGCCGTCGCCAGGGAGCAACTGGATGACGTCTTCCGGCACACCGGCCTCGCGCAGCAGCTCGACAGCCCGGAAGGCGATCAGCGGCGTCTGCTCGGCCGGCTTGGCGATGACCGAATTGCCGGTGACAAGTGCGGCCGCGATCTGGCCGGTGAAGATGGCGAGCGGGAAATTCCACGGCGAAATGCACACGATGGCGCCGCGCGCTTGCGTGCCCGCCTCCGCATTGGCCGCCTCGGTGGCGTAGTAGCGCAGGAAGTCGACCGCCTCGCGCACTTCGGCGACGCCGTCGGCCAGCGATTTGCCGGCCTCGCGGGTGGCGAGTGCAAAGAACTCGACGGCTTTGGATTCATAGAGAACGGCGGCACGGTTGAGGATGGCAGCGCGCTCGGCGACGGAACGTTTTGCCCATGCCGGCTGCGCTTCCACCGCAAAGCGCACGGCGGTCGCGACTTGCTTGGCGGCGGCTTCGCTGACCGTACCGACCACTTCGGAAGGCTTTGCTGGGTTGACTATGGGACGCTGCTTGCCGTAGCCGGCGGCACGGGTGATCGGCTTGGCATGCCAACGATCCGGCCCAGCGAAGGCCACCCTGGCCTTGTCGATCGCCGCCAGCGTCACCGTGTCGGTGATGTCGAATCCTTTCGAATTGCGACGCCCGGCCCCAAAAATCTCGGAAGGCCGGGCAATCGCCGGATTGGTGGCCGGACCCTGGCTCTCGACCGTTTCGAGCGGATCGCGCGCAATGTCCTCCGGCTCGACGTCCTCGTCGGTCAGTTGGTGCACGAAGGAGGAATTGGCGCCGTTCTCCAGCAACCGGCGGACCAGATAGGCCAGCAGATCGGAATGCGCACCGACCGGCGCGTAGATGCGGCAGCGTGTGCCTTCGGACCGTCGCACCGTCTCGTGCAGCGCCTCGCCCATGCCGTGCAGGCGCTGGAACTCGAAGGAATCGCGATTATCCGCCATCGCCAAGATGGCGGCGACGGTGTGGGCATTGTGGGTGGCGAATTGCGGATAGATGCGGTCGGTCATCGATAGCAGCTTTTTCGCGCAAGCCATGTAGGAAACGTCGGTGTTGGTCTTGCGGGTGAAGACGGGATAGCCTGACAGTCCGAGCGTCTGCGCCCGCTTGATCTCGGTGTCCCAATAGGCACCCTTGACCAGCCGCACCATGATGTTGCGGTCGTATTTCCTGGCCAGCGCATAGAGCCAATCGATGGCGAAGGCCGCGCGTGGCCCATACGCTTGCACCACCACGCCGAAGCCGTTCCAGCCGGCGAGCTCCGGCTCGGCCAGCACCCGCTCGATGACGTCGAGCGACAGATCGAGGCGATCGGCCTCCTCGGCATCGATGTTGAGGCCCATACGCGAATGGCGCGCGGCAAGCGCCAGCGACAAGAGCCGCTCGGCCATCACAGGCAGCATCTCTTCCTTCTGCGCCACCTCGTAGCGAGGATGCAGCGCCGAAAGCTTGACCGAAATGCCGTGGTTCTGCCTGATGTCAGGACCGTTGGAGCCGGAATCGAGCGACGAAATCGCGTCGGCATAGGCCTTGTGATAGCGCAAGGCGTCGGCCTCGGTGCGGGCCGCCTCGCCCAGCATGTCGAAGGAATAGAGGTAGCCCTTCTGCGTCATCGGCCGGCCGCGCTTGACGGCTTCCGTGATGGTGCGGCCGAGCACGAACTGCTCGCCCATCTCGCGCATGGCGGCGGCCACCGCCTTGCGGATGACCGGCTCGCCCAACCGCCGCACCATCGAGCGCAGCGTGCCTTCGATGCCGCCCTCGCCCTCATCGAGGACGCGGCCGGTCAGCATCAGCGCCCAAGTCGAGGCGTTGACGAAGATGGAGCTCGAACCGCCCGAATGCGCCGACCAGTCGTGCGGCGCGATCTTGTCGGCGATGAGGTCGTCCATCGTTTCGGTATCGGGCACGCGCAACAGTGCCTCGGCCAGGCACATCAGCGCGACGCCTTCCTTGGTGGAGAGACCATAGGCCGAGAGGAAGACTTCCATCAGCCGGGGATCGGACGAACCGCGCACCGCCCGCACCAGATCGGCGGCGCGGGCCGAGATCGCCTTGCGGTCTTTCCCGGAGAGCGCCGTCGCGTCGGCAAGCCGCTTCACGGCCTCGTCTTCATCGGGCAGGTAGTTGGCGCGGATCTGCTGGCGGATGGCATCGAGCGCTGGCATGGCGGTCCCATGGATCGAGCAAAGGGATCGGGCCGGCGGTCACCGGACCGAATGGTGGAAGCTAGCACAGATGCGAATTTTCAATCGGTCCGAAGAAATCGACATTGCAGGTCATTCGATCTATCGTAGCAGCTCAAAACCGACATATGGACTACATTTTCGATGACAGAAGACCAATTGGACCGCATCGACAGGAATATCCTGGCGGCGCTGGCAAGCGATGGCCGGCTTTCGATGTCAGAACTGGCGGCAAACGTCGGCCTGTCGAAAACGCCGGTGCAGGCGCGGGTGAAGCGGCTGGAGAAGGACGGCTACATCAGGGGCTACCAGGCGATCATCGACCGCGAGCGCATGGGCGAAGGCCATGTTGCATTCGTCCAGGTGAAATTGTCCGACACCAGGTCCGCCGCGCTCGATGCCTTCAACCGATCCGTGCAGGCCGTGCCGGAAATCGAGCAGTGCCACATGATGGCGTCGAGCTTCGACTATCTGCTGAAAGTCCGCACCAGGGACATCGCCGCCTACCGCCGCGTCCTCGGCGAACGCATCTCGGCCCTGCCCCACGTCGCCCAGACCTCGACCTTCGTGGCGATGGAGACAGTCAAGGATCGATGACCATGATCCCGAAAAGTGGAAGCCGGTTTTCGGACAAGATCATGGTCAAACGTAGAGCCCCATCCCGATACATCGGGATGGATCGGGCTCTAACTCACTCCGAAAGCGTCTTCAGGAAAGCCACCAGCGCCGCACGTTCACGATCCGACAGCCCCAGCGGATGAACTTCGGACGTACCCTCCACGCTGGGTGCAGCCTTGGCGTAGTGCGCCACGACCTCGTCGAGCGACGAAAACTGCCCGGCATGCATGTAGGGCGACCGCGTTGCCGCACCGCGCAGCGATGGCGTCTTGTAGGCGCGAACGAGTTCGGGCGCATCCTTGACCATGAAGCGCAACTCGCCGCAGGCGCTGGCGTCGCCATCGCGATAGGCGCCGAAGCAGTTGAACGGGTCCGCCTCGACTTGGCGCACGGCATCGATACGGCCGCGATCCGGCGGCAGGCCCGCAACGGATGGCACGCCGGTGTTGTGGAAGCTGTTGTCGGTGAAGCGCGGGCCGTTATGACAGGTCACGCAATTGGCCTTGCCGATGAACAGTTTAAGTCCAAGGATTTCTTGTTTGGAAAAGACAGCATCGCCCTTCGGCTCGGCACCGGTGGCGAGGTCCAGCGCAAAGCGGTCGAAACGCGTCGGCGCCGGCTCGATCGAGCGTTCGAAGGCGGCGATCGCCTTGCCGATATTGGCAAAGACGCCGTCGATTGCGCTGCGCTGCGCGCCGCTCATCGCATTCCAGGCCGCCTTCTCGGCATCGTTTCCAAGCGGGCTGGCATTCGACGGCATGCCCGAAAGATCGGGCAGCGGCCCGAAGATGCGCTCATAGCGCTCGCCGAAGCGCGCCTTGATGTGATGCGCGTAGGCGGTGCGGTTTCCCGCCTGCTCCAGCGGGTTTTCGAGCGGCGTCAGCGCTTGCGCCCACAGGCTGTCGCGGCGGCCGTCCCAGAAGAACCAGGGATCGCGCGCGACGCCGGCCAGCGGCATGGTCCGCCGGCTGGTACGGCCGACGCCGACGGCTTGCGGCAGGTCGTCCTGGAACTGGCGGTCGATCTTGTGGCATGTCGAACAGGATATCGACCCGTCACCGCTCATGCCCTGGTCGAAGAACAGCGTCGAGCCGAGTGCGGCAGCCGCCGGCACGTCGGCAAAACGATCGGTGGTGTCGGGCTTGAGCGCCGGCAGCGACGACAGCGCCAGCGAGGCGATGGTCGTCTTCTCGGCGTCGGAAAAATCCGGCTTCGTGCAGCCGGTAAGGACAACGGCCACCATTAGCGCCAGAAAACGCGAACGCCGCCTCATGTCCTGCTCACAGCACCACGTTGAAGAGCACCGTATCGGAGCCTGCGGTGGCCGAGATGGCGAAATGCAGCTGCCACCAGCCGCTCATGGTGAATTTCACCCCTTCGATCCGGTAACGCCCGTCGCCGAGATAGTCGGTCGCTTGCGGGCTGGTCGGCAGGCCGTGACTGTGCAGCGGCATGCCGCCGGAGATCGCGATCGCCGCCCCTTCCACCGGAGCTCCAGCCTTTGTCTTCAGCGTCAGCAGCCAGGATTGCAGTTGGCCTAGCCGCACAACGCCTCGCTCCGGCGCGAAGCTTGCCACGAACAGCCCGTTGGCGGTGTTCTTCGTCCGAGAGACATCCGGGCCGGCGGGCCGCGCCGACCGCGGCGCCGTCAGGTAAACGACCGCGAGAATGCCGACCAGCAAGGCAGCCAGACCAAGACCTGCCAGAAGATAACGCCATATCGATGCCAAACCGGTTCCTCTTCTGCAGACAACGCTCTGCCGAACGGATCGCATCCCGCCAGCCTGTGGGAAAACGCTGTGGCGGAAAAAACCCTGCTTGCCAAGCATGGCGCTGCCGGTGGCAAAAAGCTACAGCACCGAGATCACTGGAGGATTGCAGATGGCGGGAAACGGCGTCGCCTCGATCGGCGAATGCATGCTCGAACTGTCGGGCCAGACGGGACCGAACTGGCGCATAGGCTTTGCCGGCGACACGTTCAACACGCTGTGGGCGCTGCATGCACTGAGCGCTGAGCGGCCGGCAACCTATGTCTCGGCCTTCGGCGACGATCCATTCTCGCAAGGCCAGATCGATTTCTTCGCTGAAAACGGCATCGGCATCGGCTCCAGCCCGCTCATAGCGGGCGCGCGGCCCGGCCTCTATGCCATCACGCTGACGGGAGCCGAACGTTCCTTCACCTATTGGCGTGGCGACGCCGCCGCGCGGCAGCTTGTCTCGGACCCGGCCGCATTATCGAAAAACCTGGAAAATCAGGCACTTGTCTATTTTTCCGGAATCACTTTGGCAATTCTGGACGAAGCCGCGCGCGCTGAGTTGCTGGCCGCCGTCGCCAAGGCGCGTTCGGCTGGTTCACTTATCGCCTTCGACCCCAACTATCGGCCGCGGCTCTGGCGTGAGCGCGAGGATGCGCAGGCAGCGATCGTCGAAGCCCTTGCCGTCACCGACATCGCATTGCCGACCTTCCCCGACGAGCAGATGCTGTTCGGCGATCCAACACCGCAAGCCACAGCGAAGCGGCTCGGGCAACTCGTCGGCGAGGTCGTCGTCAAGAACGGCGAAGCACCGGCACTGATTGCCCAAGCAGGAACGCTGCGCGAAGTCCCGGCAATCCATGTCGCCGCTCCCGCCGATACGACGGGCGCCGGCGATTCCTTCAACGGCGGCTATCTTGCGGCTCGACTTGCCGGCCACGACCCGCTTGAAGCAGCACGCCGTGCGCATCGCGTCGCCGCCGCCGTGGTGCAGGTGCGCGGCGCGCTGGCGCCGTTCGAGACGCTGCGCGCGGCCTTCGCCGGCTAAAGTCTGTTGCGATTCAGGTCAGGCGGGCTTCACCTGAACATTGGCAGGCCTCAGGGCAGACGGAATCTGTATTCCGTCACGTGGTGGTAGATCGCGCCCGGCCACAGCGTCGCCTGCGGGAAATAAGGCCGGTTCGGCGCGTCCGGCCAAATCTGCGGCTCCAGGCAGAAGCCGCAAAAAGCCTTGTAGTCGCGGCCTTCCAACCCGGTGCGCGGCGTCACGTACTGGCCGGTATAGAGCTGGACGCCCGGCTCAGTGGTCCAGACCTCCATCTCGACACCGGAACTGGCGCCTTGCGCCCATGCCGCCTGCTTGAGCGGCCCGCGTGCCGAAGCGAGGCAGAAATTCTGGTCGTAGGGCAGCTGTTCGCCCTCGGTCTCCATGCGCAGCGGCCGCGCCTGGCGGAAATCGAACGGCGTACCGTCAACCGGCTTGACCACGCCGGTCGGGATCATGTCGCCATCGACCGGCAGGTAGGCGCCGGCATTCAGCATCATCCTGTGGTCGAGAATGTCGCCGGCGCCGCCATCATCCAGGTTGAAATAGGAATGCTGGGTCAGATTGCACAGCGTCGGCTCCTCGCAGGTGGCGGTCAGCTCGACGCTGAGCGTGCCGGGGATCTTCAACCGGTAGGTACAAGTGACATCGAGCGCGCCGGGAAAGCCCATCGCGCCGTCGGGATCGTGCAACGTCAGCGTGACGAAATCCCTGCCATGCAACGAAACCGTCCACGGCCTGTGGGAATAGCCTTGCGAGCCGCCATGCAGCGTATGCTTGTCGAGGAAGTTTTGCTCGGTCTGGTAGCGGCTGCCGGCGATGGTAAAGCGGCCGTCGCGGATGCGGTTGGCATAGCGGCCGACAACCGCTCCAAAGAAGCCCGTATCCGTCTCGTAGGCCGCCAGATTGTCGTAGCCAAGCACCAGCGGCGCATCGTGCCCGGTCAGGCGCAGATCCTGGATGATCGCGCCCAGACCGATGATGTTGGCGGTGATACCGCCGCCCCTGATCGTGAAGCGACGCACCGGCTCGCCTGCCTGCGTCGTGCCGAAAACCTCGCCGTCCTTCATCGCCATGCCCGTAAATGCCAGTTGATCCAGAAGACTTCGGCTGGTTTTCCCATGAGAGACAGGCAGGCCATCGGCCTCCCCATCTCAGGGAATATCCTATCAGAGGCCGAGGCCGCCGATGCAGACATATTTGGTGTCGAGATAATCCTCGATGCCCTGATGTCCGCCTTCTTTGCCGAGACCCGATTCCTTGACGCCGCCGAACGGCGCCTCCGGCGTGGTGATGAGGCCTTCATTGACGCCGACCATGCCGTATTTCAGCCCTTCCATGACGCGGAAGGCGCGGCCGAGATCGCCGGTGTAGAAATAGCAGGCGAGGCCGAATTCGGTGTCGTTGGCGAGTGCTATCGCCTCCTCTTCGGTCTCGAACTTGAACACCGGTGCGACCGGGCCAAAGATCTCTTCCTTCATGAAGCGCATCTTGGGCGTCGCATTGGCAATGACCGTCGGCTGGAAGAACGAACCGCCGAGCGCATGGCGCTTGCCGCCGGCAACGATCTTGCCGCCCTTGGATGTGGCGTCGGCGATCAGTTCTTCGACCTTCTCGACCGCCTTCTCGTCGATCAGCGGCCCCTGCTGCACGCCGTCCTCGAGGCCGGAGCCGACCTTCAGCCCGTTGCTGGCGGCAGCGAGCTTCTCGACGAACTTGTCATAGACACCAGCCTGGACAAGGAAGCGGTTGGTGCAGACGCAGGTCTGGCCGGAATTGCGATACTTGGCGGTGATCGCACCAGCGACCGCACGCTCGAGGTCGGCGTCATCGAAGACAATGAACGGCGCGTTGCCACCGAGCTCCATCGACACTTTCTTGACGGTGACCGACGACTTCTGGATGAGAAGCTTGCCGACTTCGGTCGATCCGGTGAAGGTGATCTTCGACACCAGCGGATTGGCGCAGATCTCGTCGCCGATCTCGCTTGCCGAACCGGTCAGGATGTTGACGACGCCCTTGGGGAAGCCGACCTCCTCTGCGAGCGCACCCCAGGCGAGGCCTGAATATGGTGTCTGCGAGGCCGGCTTGACCACTGCGGTGCAGCCGGCGGCGAGCGCCGGGCCGAGCTTGCGGGCCAGCATCGAGGACGGGAAATTCCACGGCGTGATGGCGGCGATGACCCCGACCGGTTCCTTGGTCACCAGGATGCGGCGGTCCGCCCATGGCGACGGCACGACGTCGCCATAGGTGCGGCGGCCTTCCTCGGCGAACCACAATATGTAGGCCGCGGCAGAGCCGATCTCGCCCTTCGATTCGAACAGCGACTTGCCCTGTTCGATGGTCAGCAGTTCGGCCAGCACGTCCTGATTGTCCATCATTGCGTCATGCAGCTTGCGCAGCAGCTTCGAGCGCTCGAGCGCGGTCGTCTTGCGCCAGGTCTTGAAAGCTTCCGCGGCGGCTTCGATGGCGCGGCGGGTTTCGGCTTTGCCCGACTTCGGCACGGTGCCGATCTTGAGGCCGGTGGCCGGGTTGTTGACGTCAACCGTCTGGCCGCTGTCGGCCTGCACCCATTCGCCATTGATGAGATTGGCCTGCCGCATGAAATGGCTGGTTTTCTGAAGCATGGTCTATCCTCCGTTCGGCGCGCTGACGGCCGGTCTGTGAAATCTTCGGTGAGCGTGCGCCATGGACTGAAGCCGGCACGCCGGAGCCACTGCTCTTTACCGAGGGCAAGGCCCGCAAGCAATCGCAAGATGGCATATAGGGGTTGGACCAGCCCGAGGCGAGAGCAGGCCGGACATATGCCGTGCCGATCGCTGGCCGCACCATCTGGCTATCTATCCGAAAACGTGGAGCACCACCGTCAGCCAGAAGGCGGTTGTAACAACCGCGCTCGCCGTGGCGATTGTCATCTGGTTCGACGCCAGCGCCTGGCCGGTGTTGAACTGCACGGCGATGAGATAGGAATTGATGCCGGATGGTAGCGCCGCCACCACCACCGCCACTTTGGCCGTCAATGGCGGCAGGCCAAGCAGCCAGACCAGACCGAGAACCAGAGCCGGCATCAGGAACAATTTCAGCACCGAAAGCGCCAGAGCCGGCCGGACATTGCCGGAGATACCGAAGCGGCGCAGGCTGAGGCCCATGGCGAACAGCGCCACTGGCCCGGCAGTGTCAGCCAGCGCATCGACCAGCCGTGTGGCAAGGTTCGGCAGCGGCGCGCCGGTTAGGCGCCATGCCAGCCCGGCCAGGATGCCGATGATCAGGGGATTGGTGAACAGTCTTCTCAGAAAGCTCTGGATGATGCGCAGCGGGTGTACGGGCTCGCTGCCACCGCGGCCAAATATCTCGAACATGATGATCGACGCCATCATCATGGTCGGCAGATGCACGGAAACGAGCAGCGACAGCACTTCGAATCCGCTGGACCCGAATACGCCGAGAACGAAGGGAATGCCCAGCAACACCACATTCGAGAAGGACGACGACACTCCACCGACGATACCTGTGCGTGCGTCCCGCCCGAAGATTCGCGTCGTCACCAGATGGCCGGCAGCCCATGTCATTGCAACCGCGGTGAAGTAAGCGCCCCACAGCGACCATGGCGCCACGCCATGGAAATCGGAATTCACCATCGTCCGAAACAGCAGCAGCGGCATCGCCACGTTGATGGCGAATTCGGAGATGCCGTCCCCGCTGGCCGGCTTTAGATAGCCGGTGAGCCCGGTGAGATAGCCGAGCGCGACGAGGCTGAAGACGAAAAGAACGGTTTCGGTGAGCGGCGACATTTTTCAGGGATAGGCGAGCCACGGCCGCGGCGCAATCGCGCCCGAATTTGATCATGCCCTAATTTGATCATGGCCAAATTTGATCATGGTCCATTGGCAGCGTTATAGAGGGCTTGGATCATCAGGGCGGATGCGAACGACAAATGACCTTTGTCGAAACCTCGAAGCTTAATCTTTTGCGGCGGGCATGGCTGACGGCTTTCATCGCCGCACTGCTTTGCCTTGCCGCGACCGCGCTTGCAGTTGCCGAGACAATAAGCCTTAAGGGCGTGGCGCTGATCATCGGCCAGTCGAATTACCTGCACATCGCCGCCCTGCCCAACCCCGCCAACGACGCCCGCGACATGGCCAAGATGCTGACCGACCTTGGCTTCGACGCCCGCAGCGTCACCGACCGCGACGCCACCAAGCTGAAGCGCGACCTGGAGCGGTTCACCGAAGATGCCGACGGCGCCGATGTCGCCTTCATCTACTACTCCGGTCATGGCATCGAGGCCGGCGGCGAAAACTATCTGGTTCCGGTCGATGCCGACGTCCCGTCGCTGAAGGATGCCGGCACCAGCCTTGTGCCGATATCGGCCGTCATGGAGGCATTGAAAAAGACAGTGCCGGTGACGATCATGCTGCTCGACGCCTGCCGCACCAATCCATTCCCCGCGGATGCCATGGTCCGGCGCTCACCGACCGCTTCCGCCTCGCCCATAGGCGCCGGCGGGTTGGAGCCGGTGCGCGGCGCGAAGGCGCTCGGCAATGCGCCGGCGGCCGACGCGAGCCTGGGTACGGTGGTCGGCTTTGCCGCAGAACCGGGTCGTCCAGCGCTCGATGGCGCCGCCGGCGAAAACAGCCCTTATGCGTCCGCTTTGCTGCGCCACCTCGCGGCGATGAAGGGTACCGAGTTCGGCTCGGTCATGCGCATGGTGACCGAGGAGGTCTATCTCGACACAAAGGCAAAGCAGCGCCCCTGGGTCAATGAAAGCTTGCGCCGGCTGCTCTATTTCGGCGTCGCGCCGGCGGAGCCGACCGGCGACGACGGGCTGATCACCGGCGAGCGGCGCCAGCTGCTGCTGACGATTTCCGACCTGCCCGACCCCAAACGGGCGCAGGTGGAACTGGCCTCGCTGCAGGAAGGCGTGCCGCTTGATGCGCTTTATGGCGTGCTGAAAGCGCTCGGCACGGAAAAGATCCCGGAAGATCCGACTGACCTGCAAAAGGTGCTCGACGCCCAGGCCGAGCGCCTGAAGAAGATGATGTCCGAGCGTGCAGCGCTTCGCACCGACGATCCGGAGATCAAACGGCTTGTCGCCTCCGCCGACAAGGCCATCAGCCAGGGCGCCATCGTGACGGCGCGTAAATTCCTCGACGATGCCGTCGGCCGGATCGAAGAGACCAACGACGCGGTCGATCAAGCCGAGGATCTCGTCAAGCAGAAGCGTCTTGCCGATGCCGCGATCTATGCCAGGCGCGCCGATGCCTCTGGCCTGGTCTTCGACTACAAATCCGCCGCAGGCGATTACGCCAAGGCCTTCTCGCTGGCCGAGAAATGGGACGACAAGCTGCGCTGGAACTACAAGAACCAGCAAGCCGAGGCGTTGAACGCCTACGGCTACGCCACCGGCGATCTCGATGCGCTGCAGCACTCCATCGAGGCCTATCGCACCATTCTGAACTTCATCCCCAATGACGAACAGAATCGCGACTGGGCGATCACCCGCAACAACATGGCGGTGGTGCTGCAGACCATCGGCGAGCGAGAGACGGAGACCGCGCGCCTTGAAGAGGCAGCGCGGATCTTTCGCGATTCCCTTGTCGTGTTCGAGCGCGAGAAGGACGATCTTAACTGGGCCGCCGCGCAGAACAATCTGGCCAACGTGCTGTTGAAGATCGGCGAACGTGAGAGCGACCCGAAACGCCTGAACGAGGCGGTGGTGGCGATGCGCGCCACACTCGAAAAACGCCCGCGCGACAAGGTCCCGCTCGACTGGGCCGCTTCGCAGAACAATCTCGGCCTGGCGCTCTATGCGCTTTCCGAGCGCGAGGCCGCCGGCGAACATCTGACGCAAGCCGAGGCGGCCTACCGGCTGGCACTTGAGGAATACACACGCGAAAAGGCGCCGGTTGAATGGGCGATGGTCGAGAACAATCTCGGCAACACGCTGGTGTCGCTCGGCATTCAGCTCAACGACAAGGCGAAGATAAACGAGGCGGCCAACGCGTTCCGTGCCGCGCTTGAAGTGCGAACCCGTGAAACCTTCCCCGTCTCATGGGCGACCAGCAGGCTCAACCTCGGCAACGCGCTGAGCGGTGTCGCCCGTTTCGATATGGGCACCGGCGCGCTCGAAGAGGCCGCGGCCGCCTATGACGATGCACTGACGGTCTTTACCCGGCAGCGTTTCCCGATGGACTGGGCGTCGGCGCAGAACAATCTCGGTTCGATCTACCAGACGCTTGGCCAGCGCACCCGCGACGCGGCCAAGCTGGAGCAGTCGGCCGCGGCCTTCCGGGCGGCCCGGCAGGTCTATGTCAGACGGAAATTCCCTCTCGACTGGGCAATGAGCCACTACAATCTCGGCAACACGCTGCAGCTCCTCGGCGGCGTCACCGACAAGCCGGAACATTATGGTGAAGCCATTGCCGCCTACCGCGATGCGTTGCGCGAGTACAAGCGCGAGACGAACCCCCGCCAATGGGCGCTGGCCCAGGCCGGCCTCGGCTCGACGCTGCACTGGCTGAGCATGAGCAATGCCGACTCCAGGACGCTGCTTGAGTCCATAGCGGCCCGCCGAGCAGCCCTCGAAGTACTCACCGTCGACGCGGCACCAGTCGACTGGGCCAACGCCCAGAACGGCATCGGCATGAGCCTGCTCAACCTCGGCAATCTCGAACGCACCGGCAAATACCTCGGTGATGCCGAGGCCGCCTTCGCGGCCACGCTGAAGGTATTCACCAGGGAAAGCCTGCCCATGCAATGGGCCTTCGCGCAGAACAATCTCGGTGACGTCAGCTGGAACCGAGCCAGCTATGGCGGGGGCAAGGCCGAATATCAAAAGGCGATCGAATTCTTCGAGAACGCCAAGCAGGGCTTTACCGAAGCCGGCTACACAATCCCCATCCCGCTCACCGACCAGAAGATCGATCTGGTGAAGAAGCAGATGGCGAAGAAGTAGGTCTACGCATCCCGCCGACCGCGCCTTGTCTTTCGGCTGGCTTTACCGTCCCTATATGTCCCGTCACCGGAACCCATTGCCGGGAACCGGAGAAGGATAGCGGATGATTCGATTTGCCTTGGCGTTGTTCCTGTTTCTTATTCCCGGCGTGGCCCACGCCACGGATGCAGGCTGGGCGCTGCTGCGCGATGGCGGACATGTCGTGCTGCTGCGCCATGCCATGGTCACCGGCACCACCGACCCGGCCAATTTCGACATCGACAGTTGCGCCACCCAGATGAACCTGTCGGCCCGTGGCAAGCAACAGGCGAGCAAGATCGGCGCTCTGTTTGCCGCCCGTGCGGCACCGATCGAGCGCGTGTTGTCCAGCCGCTATTGCCGCTGCCTCGATACTGCCCGCATCGCCTTCGAGGCCGAGCCGGAGCTGTTTGCTCCGCTCGATCTCCTGAAGGGCGACGAGGCGCAGAAAGCCGCGCAGATCGCGGCGATCCTGAAAGAAATCCGCGCCTATTCCGGCTCCGACAATCTGGTCATGGTCACCCATCTGGAAGACATCGTGGCGCTGACCGGCATCTCGCCGCGCGAAGGCGAGGCCGTGGTCGTGGAGCCGCAGGGCGATAGCCTGCGCGTGCTCGGCCGCGTCACCTTCTGAGCTCCCTGCGCGCGATCGCTGACGTCGAAAGCGGTGTTGCCGAAATGCCACCGCCGCAAGAAGCCGCAAATCCGCCACGACAATGCCGCTTGCGACAACCCGTCGCAGGGGCTATAGGCGCGCTCCCGGTCACGAGAACCGAAGCGAGCACAACGGTTGGAGCTTTCGCCTCCGCCCGTGCAGGCGGCTTTGCCGCCCTGTATACGGCGCCGCTTTGGGGACTGGGATCGCGGATGTAGCTCAGCGGGAGAGCGCCGGATTTGGGTCCGGAGGTCGGGGGTTCAATTCCCTTCATCTGCACCACGGATAGCTCAGTTTGGTTAGAGCATCAGATTGTTAATCTGACTGTCGAAGGTTCGATTCCTTCTCCATTGGCCTGAAAAGCCATCCGAAAACGGTCAGGGGACTGGAATGCGAAAGACTGAACGGATGGCCCAAGCCCTCGGGCGCGGATCATCCCAAGCGTCTTTCGCCATCGGCTCGCGGCCAGGCCCGCGGTGACGATCAAGGCGCAGTGTCGCCGGCAAAGGAAGCTCGGCCTCCGGCGCCCGCTTCGCTGCCCCGCGATCCGCTCCCGAAGGCCCGCCACGGATTGATGCCACCAGTCCCCGGATCATTCGTGCCCGGACGATGACGCAAGACGACGATGTGAAACGAGAAACGAAAGGAACGATCGACGCATGACTTGACGCCTCGCATGTGGCCATGCCCGACAGGAGTGAAACAATGACAATTCTCGACAAGGTTCTTGGACGCGAGCGCGTCCTCGTAAAGGAAAACGAACGTGCCCTCACCCTCCACAAGGGTGAGATCAAGACTGTCCTGCTGCCGGGCGAACATTGGCTCGCCAACCGGCGCGGCAGCCTTGAAGTGTCCCGGCACGATCTGAAGAACCCGGAATTCGTTTCGGCATACGAGAAGGCGTTGTTCGACAAGCTCCCGGATGTGGCCGCGCGTCATTTCACCGTCGTTCGCACCGGGCGCACGGATGTCGCCATCATCGAGCGTGACGGCAATCTGCACGCCGTTCTGGCGCCGGACCGCAAGCTCGTGCTGTGGACGGATGCCGGTCCGTGGAAGGTGACGCTGATCGACACATCGGTCGATCTCGCCATCGATGCGGCGGTCATGCGCCGGCTCGGCCAGGCCCGGAAGGCGGAATTGATGTCCGTCCACCCGGTCGTCGACGGTCAGGCCGGACTGCTGTTCATCGACGGTGTCCTGGTCAGGACGCTGACGGCGGGCGTGCATGGCTTCTGGAACGTCGGACGCATGGTGCAGATCAAGGTCGTCGACCTCAAGCGCCAGTCGCTCGACGTTGCTGGGCAGGAAGTGCTGACCAAGGATCGCGTGACGATCCGCGTCAACATCGCAGCCGAATACCGGGTCGTCGATCCTGTCAAGGCGGTGAGCATGGTGAAGGACTTCTCCGAAGCCCTTTACCGCGCCCTGCAGTACGCCTTCCGCAAGACCCTTGGCGCGCTGACACTCGATCAGATCCTTGAAAAGAAGGTGACGATCGACGAGGAGGCCGCCGGCAAGGTTCGCGCCGACATGGCCGAGATCGGGGTGGAGGTCAGTGATATCGCGCTCAAGGATGTCATCCTGCCGGGCGAGATGCGCGAGATCCTCAACCAGGTGGTGTCGGCCGAAAAGCAGGCCGAGGCCAACATCATCCGTCGCCGCGAGGAGACGAACGCGACGCGTTCCCTCCTCAACACGGCCAGGGTGATGGCGGAAAACCCGGTGATGCTGCGGTTGAAGGAGCTTGAGGCTCTGGAAACCATCGCCGGCAAGGTCGAGCGGCTGACCGTCCACAACGGAACGGGCGGGCTGCTGAACGACCTGGTCAAGCTCCGCGACAGCTAATGCATGTCGCCCAAAGTGGTTCCGGTTTTGGGGAACGACATGCATCGAGACAAAGGCTGACGTAACGTCAAAGGGAAGGGCCGCCGGTCAGCCGGCGTCCCTTCTTGCCTTTACAGAGCAGGCTTCCCATCTGCGCCCGGCGTATCAGGCCTTTTCCTGCCGGGAAAAACCGATTAGACAGCGCCCAAACAAGATGCGGACAGATTCCGCCCGCAACCGAAGGAAAAGCCCTTGTCCACCACGTTCGACAAAGTCGCCAAGATCATTGCCGACACCAGCGAGATCGATATCGACACCATTACGCCCGAGAGCCACACGATCGACGATCTCGGCATCGACAGCCTCGATTTCCTCGACATCGTCTTTGCCATCGACAAGGAATTCGGCATCAAGGTGCCGCTGGAAAAGTGGACCCAGGAGGTCAATGACGGCAAGGCTTCGACCGACGATTACTTCGTCATGAAGAACCTGTGCGCCAAGATCGACGCACTGGTTGCCGCCAAGACCGCCTGACTTCGGTTGAGCGCGTGATCTTGACGCGCCCTGCCGCCTGACCCACAAAGCCGCTCATGAGCAGCCCCCGCGACGTCGTCATCACTGGTATCGGCCTTGTCTCCTCGCTGGGGGAAGGTCCGGACGCCCATTGGCAGAAGCTCGCGCAGCCGGGCCTGGAACCGGTGCTCGAAGCGGCGCGCTTTGCACCCTATACCGTCCATCCATTGCCGGAGATCGACTGGAACCTGCAGATCGCCAAACGCGGCGATCAGCGCCAGATGGAAACCTGGCAGAGGCTCGGCACCTATGCCGCAGGCCTGGCGCTGGACGACGCCGGCATCAAGGGCAATGACGAACTCTGCACGACCATGGACATGGTTGTGGCCGCAGGCGGCGGCGAACGCGACGAGGCGGTCGATGCCGCCATTCTCGCCGCTTCGGAAAGCCGCAACGACCGCGATGTGCTGCTCAACGAGAAATTGACCACCGAATTGCGGCCGACACTGTTCCTGGCCCAGCTTTCCAATCTGCTCGCCGGCAACATCTCCATCGTCCACAAGGTGACGGGCTCATCCAGAACCTTCATGGGTGAGGAAGGTGCCGGTGTCGCCGCCGTCGAGACGGCAGCCGCGCGCATCCGCTCCGGCCAGTCGACGCACATCCTGGTCGGCGGTGCCTTCCAGACCGAACATTCCGACATGCTGCTCGGCTATGAACTCGCCGGCTATTTGCATCGCGGCCCGTGGAAGCCGGTCTGGCAAAGACAGGGGGCTGAGGGCGGCGGCGTCGTGACTGGATCCGGCGGTGCCTTCCTGGTGCTGGAGCAGCGCGAACACGCGACAAGCCGCGGACGAAAGATTTATGCCGAGCTTGGGCCGGTCGTCTCCGGCCGCGCCAGGCGCCCACGGGGAGAACTCGACACCGAGATCGCCGCACTGCTCAAGCAGGCTGCAATGCCGAACGGCAAATTACTGGCCCTGTCGGGCGCGTCAGGCGCCCATATGGCAACCATCGCCGAGAAAGCAGCGCTCGACGCCAATCCGGCGATTGCCGCGCGCGGCTTCTCGACGCTGACCGGGCACATGAAGGAAGCACAGTTTCCCTTCGCCGTGGCACTGGCGGCGCTGGCCGTCGATCGCAAGGCCGCCTACCCCGTTTTTGATGCCGCAGCCGAGAAGCCGTTCGAAGGGGTTCCCGCAACCGTCCTTGCAACGGCGATCGGCTATCACCAATTCGAGGGCATGGCGCTGATCAACGCCGCCTGAGGCGGTGTTCCACGATCCATGCTGCAACGATAAACGCTCGAGGGCTCCCGCATGGCCAATCTGAACGATCATATGGGCAGGCCGATCGTCGCCGTCACCGGCATCGGCGTGGTGACCTCGCTTGGCGTCGGCAAGGCCGACAATTGGGCGGCGCTGACCTCGGGCAAGTCGGGCATCCACCCGATCACCCGTTTTCCGGTCGATCATCTCAACACCCGCATCTCCGGCATGGTCGACTTCCTGCCATCGAGCTCGAAGGGCTCCAGCCACCTCACCTATGAACTGGCGGAAACCGCCGCGCGTGAGGCCGTGGCCGAATCCGGCCTCGATTCCGGTGATTTCGGTGGTCCTCTCTTCCTCGCTTCACCGCCGGTCGAACTCGACTGGCACGACCGCTTCGCGCTCTACAATTCCGACAAACTGGACTCCGGCGGCGAACGGCTGCTGCGGGTGGCGCGCGGATTGAAGGAACTAGACATTTTCGAGACCACGCAGTTCGGCTCGATCGCCGACCGGCTTGCCGACCGTTTCGGCACACGCGGGCTGCCGATCACGCTGTCGACCGCTTGCGCTTCCGGCGCCACCGCCATCCAGCTCGGTGTCGAGGCGATCCGCCGCGGCGAATGCGACCGGGCGCTGTCGATCGGCGCCGACGGTTCGGCAACCGCCGAGGCGCTGATCCGCTTCTCGCTGCTGTCGGCGCTGTCGACCCACAACGACATTCCCGAAAAGGCGTCAAAACCCTTCTCCAAGGAGCGCGACGGCTTTGTGCTGGCCGAGGGCTCCGGCGCTCTCGTGCTGGAATCGCTGGAAGCCGCGATGGCGCGCGGCGCCACGATTCTTGGCATCCTGCGCGGCTGCGGCGAAAAGGCGGACGATTTCCACCGCACCCGCTCGAAGCCGGACGCTTCGCCGGCGATCGCGGCGGTCCGTGCTGTGCTTGCCGATGCCGGCTTGAGCGAAGACGAGATCGACTACGTGAACGCTCACGGCACTTCGACGCCCGAAAACGACAAGATGGAGCATCTGTCGCTGTCGACGGTGTTCGGCGAGCGGATCGGCTCGATGCCGGTTTCGTCGAACAAGTCGATGATTGGCCACACGCTGTCGGCCGCCGGCGCGGTCGAGGCAGCTTTTTCGCTGATGACGATGCGCGAAAGCGTCATTCCGCCGACCATCAACTATGACAATCCCGACCCCGCGATCGTGCTGGACGTGGTGCCGAACAAGAAGCGCAATGCCGAGGTTCGCACCGTTCTGTCGAACTCCTTCGGCTTCGGCGGCCAGAACACTTGCCTTGTCATGGCGCGGGAACCGGTCTAAGCGACCTTTTTCAGCCAGACCGAAACCGACAGGCCCAATGCGCGCATTGCAACTTATCGAGGACCGCCGTCTTGAAACGGTGGACCTGCCGCCACCCTCACCGCCGGCACTTGGCGAAGTCACGCTGCGCATCAAGGCGGTGGCGCTGAACCATATCGACGTCTGGGGCTGGCGCGGCATGGCCTTCGCCAAGCGCAAGCTGCCGCTGGTCGTCGGCGCCGAAGCCTCCGGCGAGGTCGAGGCGGTGGGCCCCGGCGTTTCCAGCCTGCTGCCCGGACAATTGGTATCGATCTACGGCGCGCGCACCTGCGGCCTCTGCCGAGCCTGCCGCGAAGGCCGCGACAACCTCTGTGAACATGTTTCGGGTGTGCACGGTTTCCATCTCGACGGTTTCGCGCAAGAGAAGATCAACCTGCCGGCTCGCCTGCTGGTCCCTGCCCCGCCCGGCGTGACCGACATCGGCGCGGCGGTCGCGCCCGTCACCTTCGGCACGGTCGAGCACATGCTGTTCGACAACGCCAGGCTACAGCCCGGCGAGACGATCCTTATCCATGCCGGCGGATCCGGCATCGGCTCGGCGGCCATCCAGCTGGCCAAGCGGATGGGCTGCACCATCATCACCACGGTCGGCTCCAACGACAAGATCGACAAGGCCAAGGCGCTCGGCGCCGACCATGTCATCAACTACCGCGACGACCGTTTCGAGGGCGTCGTGCGCAAGCTGACCAAGAAGAAGGGCGTCGATGTCGTCTTCGAACATGTCGGCGCCGACACTTTTGCCGCCTCGATGTTGTGCCTGAAGCGTGGCGGCCGCCTGGTGACCTGCGGTTCGACTTCCGGCGTGTCGACGCAGATCAACCTCATGCAGCTGTTCCAGCAGCAATTGAAACTGCTTGGCTCCTTTGGCTGCCGCATGGAGAACATGGCAAACGCCATGCAGAAAATGGCGGCGGGACAGGTCGCACCTGTCATCGATACCGAAGTCGACTTCGACGGTATAGATGCCGCGCTGAAGCGCATGGAAGGCCGCGACGTGTTCGGCAAGATCATCCTGCGCGTCGGCTAGAGCCTTGACCTCTGTGTTCAAGAAGTTCCGCCGGGATCTAAAATTTCGTTACGGCAGGCAACTGCGCCAGCTCAATTACTGGCTGGTGGCGCGGGCGGCGATGATGATCATCTCGGTCCTGCGCCTGCTGCCGGCCGACAGTGCGCTGAATTTCGCCGACCGCGTCGCACGCATGGTCGGCCCCCGGGTGGGACGCCATCAGGTTGCCGTCGACAATCTGCGCAAGGCCTATCCGGAAAAGAGCGAAGCCGAGATCCAGGCGATCGCCTCCGACATGTGGGGCAACATGGCCCGTCTTGCCGCGGAATACATCTTTCTCGACGCCCTCTTCGACTATGACCCTACAGCCATCAAGCCCGGCCGCATCGAGGTCAAAGGAGCGGACCACTTCGTCGAAATCGCTGGCGAACAGAAGCCGCATATCGTCTTTACCGGTCATCTCGGCAATTTCGAATTGCTGCCGGTGGCGGCGGCGACCTTCGGCATGAACATCACGGCGCTGTTTCGGCCGCCCAACAATCCTTATCTTGCCGACTACATCCTCTCGACGCGCCGCTCGACCATGGGCTCGTTGCTGCCATCGATGGCCGGTGCTTCATTCGCCTTGGCCGGGGTCCTGGAGAACGGCGGCAACATCGGCATCCTTGTCGACCAGAAATTCTCCAATGGACTGGATACGACGTTCTTCGGCCGTCCGTGCCAGAGCAATCGGGTGCTGGCCACCCTTGCCCGTCACTATGACTGCGACGTCTATCCGGCGCGCTGCATCAGGCTGCCAGGCAACCGCTTCCGGCTCGAAATCGAGGACAAGCTGACATTGCCGCGCACCGCTGACGGCAGCGTCGATGTCCACGCCACCACCCAGCGTCTCAACGATGTCGTCGAACGCTGGGTGCGAGAAGATCCCGGCCAGTGGATGTGGTTCCACAAAAGGTGGGAGATCAGCGGCGGGCGTCGAAAGCGGCCCTCGCAGGCAAAAGCGGTCCCAAACGCTTAAACAGAACTGCTGGCGAGGGTGTTAGCCCTGCGCCAGCCGACAACAGCGAACCTGAATCTCTTCAGTTCGTCACGACAATCCGCGTATTGCCGAAGCCGGCTTGCCGAACCATCGCATAGAAGGCGGCGGCGTTGGTCGGGTGCAAGCGCACACAGCCATGCGATGCCGGGCGCCCGAGCTGCCTCACCGCGCCGGTGCCGTGAATGGCATAGCCGCCGCGGAAGAACACGGAATGAGGCATCGGCGACATGTCGTATTTGCGCGAATACCACATCCGCGCCGTCCGTTGCGGCCGATAGCTGCCGCGCGGGGTAATGTAGCCTTTGCGCGCGGTGGAGACGCTCCACCGGTAAACCGACGCACCATATCTGACGGTCATCGTCTGCGACGACACGTCAATATTTGCAACGAGGCTGGCTGCCCAGCCCTGCCCCGAAGCACCGAACAGCATCGCAACAAACACGGCTGCCATGAGAACTGTCTTTTTCATGCGATCAAACCCCTTTGATTGCCCCTAACCTGTCTGCCCTCAAATTGTCTTTCATCTTTTTAATGGCAGATGAACGGGCTAACACACACACCTTGACCAATTCGCCAATCCAAAGCAGCGAATTTGAACGATTTCCCGCAATAGTTGCCGCAACGACACGCCGCCCAGGCTCGATCACCAACGGGCTTGCAAAACCGCTGAGATCGCTGCTCAACTCTGGGTATGAACGAGCGACTCCTCCGGGCAATCGATGACAGGCGCGACGATGTCGTCGCGCTGACCACTGAGCTGATCCGTTTTCCGACCATCAATCCACCCGGCGAGGCCTATCGGCCATGCGCCGAATATCTCGGCGCGCGGCTGAAGAAGAGCGGTTTCGAGACCGAATTCATCCGCGCAGAAGGCACGCCCGGCGACACCGACCGCTACCCGCGCGTCAATGTCGTTGCCCGTTTCGACGGAAGATCGTCAGGCGCCTGCGTCCACTTCAACTCACACATCGACGTGGTCGAAGCTGGCGACGGCTGGACCGTCGATCCTTTTGCCGGCATCGTCAAAGACGGCAAGGTCTACGGCCGCGGCGCCTGCGACATGAAGGGCGGTCTTGCCGCCTCGATCGTCGCAGCCGAAGCCTTCCTGGAAGTCTTCCCCGATTTTCCCGGCGCCATCGAAATATCCGGCACGGTCGACGAGGAGTCCGGTGGTTTCGGCGGCGTCGCCCATTTGGCCAGGCTCGGCTATTTCTCGAAGCCCAGGGTCGACCATGTCATCATTCCCGAGCCGCTGAACAAGGACCGCATCTGTCTCGGTCATCGCGGTGTCTGGTGGGCGGAGATCGAGACCAAGGGCGAGATCGCGCACGGCTCGATGCCGTTTCTCGGCGACAATGCCGTACGTCACATGGGCGCCGTGCTGAGGGCTTTCGAGGACGAGCTGTTCCCCGCACTCGACCGCAAGATGACGCGCATGCCGGTCGTGCCCGAAGGGGCAAAACGCTCGACCATGAACATCAATTCGATCCATGGCGGCCAGACCGAGGACTTCCGGCCCGGCCTGCCGTCGCCCAACGTGCCCGACTCCTGCCGGCTGACCATCGACCGCCGTTTCCTGCTGGAGGAAGATCTCGACACCGTCAAAGGCGAAGTGACCGGTATTCTCGACCGGCTAAAGCGCGAGCGGACAAAATTCGACTACGAAATCCGCGACCTGATGGAAGTGCTGCCGCTGATGACCGAGCGCGACGCCCCGGTGGTCAAGGCGGTTGCGCAAGGCATAATGGCGATCTTCGACCGCGAACCCGACTACGTCATTTCGCCCGGCACCTACGACCAGAAGCACATAGCCCGCATCGGCCATATCTATGATTGCATTGCCTATGGGCCGGGCATTCTCGACCTCGCCCATCGGCCGGACGAATGGGTCGGCATATCGGACATGGTAGAATCGGCCAAGGTGATGGCAATAGGGCTCAACGTGCTGCTGCGCGGCACAGCCACGGAATAAGGTGCGCACCGCGACAAGCTTCGACCTGCCGATGCGGTCGCCAGGACAAAAAGATTCCCGGCCACGCCAATGGGCAGAACGAAACGCAATTTACTCCGTGGCGAAATCACGCTTCTATCGCCCGGGTTCGAGCACGTGTCTGAACGCATGGGGAGTTGCACGATGAAACTGTGGAAAACCATTCTGGCGGCCGCGGTGCTGTCGCTGGCCGCCGGCACCTCTGCGTTTGCCGCGCGAACCGACCTGGTCATCGGCATCGCGCTCGAACCCCCGCATCTCGATCCGACCGCCGGGGCGGCCGCGGCGATCGACGAGGTTCTCTACGCCAATGTGTTCGAAGGCCTGACGCGCATCGGGCCGAATGGCGAGGTGCTGCCGGATCTGGCCGAAAGCTGGACCATTTCCGATGATGGAAAGGTCTACACCTTCAAGCTGCACACCGGCGTGAAATTCCATGACGGCACCGACTTCGACGCCAGCGACGTGAAATTCTCGCTCGATCGAGCCCGCGCCGAAAATTCCGTCAACGCACAAAAGGGCCTGTTCGCCGCCATCGACAAAGTCGACGTGGTCGACCCGGCAACCGTCAAGGTCACGCTGAAAAACCCGCAGGGCTCGTTCCTCTACAATATGGGCTGGGGCGACGCGGTAATCGTGGCGCCGGAATCTGCCGATACCAACAAGGAGAAACCGATCGGCACCGGCCCGTTCAAGTTCCAGAGCTGGGCCAAGGGATCGTCGATCACCTTGGTCAAATCGGATAACTACTGGGGTACGCCGGCGTCCCTCGACAAGGCCGAGTTCCGCATCGTGCCGGATGCAGCCGCCTATGTGCCGGCGCTGCTCTCGGGCGACATCCAGGCTTTCCCGTTCTTCGATGCCGACAGCGTCGCCCAGGTCAAGGACGACCCGCGCTTCAAGGTTGTGATCGGCGCGACCGAGGGTGAGACCATCCTGTCGATCAACAACAAGAAGCCGCCTTTCGACAAGCTGCAGGTAAGACAGGCGATCTCCTACGCGCTCGACCGCAAGGCGATCATCGACGGCGCCTCGGCCGGCCTCGGGCAGCCGATCGGCTCGCATATGTCGCCGGCCAACAAGGACTATGTCGACCTCACCGGCCGCTACCCGCATGATGTCGCCAAGGCCAAGGAACTGCTGAAGGAGGCAGGCCTCGAGAACGGCTTCAAGGCGACGCTGAAACTGCCGCCGCCCGCCTATGCGCGGCTCGGCGGCGAGATCATCGCCTCACAACTTCGCGACGTCGGCATCGATCTGGAAATCATCCCGGTCGAATGGGCACAGTGGCTGGATCAGGTGTTCACCAAGAAGGATTACGACCTGACCATCGTCTCCCACACCGAGCCCAACGACATCGATATCTATTCGCGCAAGGACTATTATTTCAACTACGACAACCCGGCCTTCGACAAGGTGATTGCCGACCTCGGTGTCACCTCCGACGAAGCCAAGCGCAAGGAATTGCTGGGGCAAGCGCAGAAGATCCTGGCCGACGACGCCGTGGTCGGCTTCCTCTACGAATTGCCGAAGGTCGGAGTCTGGGACGCCAAGCTGCAAGGGCTGTGGGAAAACGCGCCGATCCAGGCCAATGATTTGACCAAGGTGAAGTGGTCGGATTGAAGACTCAGGCTGCCTGGCGGAACTTGCGCTCCGTCACACCCCCCTCTGCCCTGCCGGGCATCTCCCCCGCAAGGGGGGAGATCGGCAGTTTGGCCGATGGTGCACCCTTTGCAACCTTCTTGGTCTGCGCACCGTCAACGATTGGCGAAAGCCTCGATGAGAGCACAATCTCCCCCCTTGCGGGGGAGATGTCCGGCAGGACAGAGGGGGGTGTGCGGGAACGCAACCTTTGCCCGGTGGACAAAATAACAGTGCCTCCGCTTCCATGACCGCCTATCTCCTAAAACGCATCGCCGTCGCCATCGCCACGCTGCTGCTGGCTTCCATGGTGGTGTTCGCCGTGCTGGAGATCCTGCCCGGCGATCCGGCACGGCTGATGCTGGGCATGAACGCAAGCGCCGACCAGATCGAACTTCTCCGCAACCAGATGGGCCTCAACGCGCCACTGGCCTTGCGCTATCTGCACTGGGCCGGCGGCCTGCTCAGCCTCGATTTCGGCCGTTCCTACACCTATTCGGTGCCGGTCATCGACCTGGTGAGCGAGCGGCTTGCCGTCTCGCTGCCGCTGGCGCTGATTGCACTTGCGCTCTCCACCATCATCGCGATTCCCGTTGGCCTGTTTTCCGCCAGCCGGCGTGGACGCGCCGGTGATACGATTTCGATGGGTGCCGCACAGCTTGGCGTCGCCGTGCCCAATTTCTGGTTCGCGCTGATGCTGATCTATGTGTTCGCCGTCTGGCTGCGGCTGGTCCCGGCCGGTGGGTTTCCCGGCTGGAGTGCCGGCGTCTGGCCAGCCCTGAAATCGCTGCTGCTGCCGGCGGTCGCACTTGCCTTGCCGCAAGCCGCGATCCTGGCGCGCGTCACCCGCTCGGCGCTGATCGAGGTGCTGAGCGAAGACTACATCCGCACCGCCCGCGCCAAGGGCCTGCCCTATCGCGCAGTCTTGTGGCGGCATGCACTGCGCAACGCCATGATCCCGGTCCTGACCATTCTGGGCCTGCAATTCGCCTTCCTGCTTGCCGGCACCATCATCATCGAGAATGTTTTCTATCTGCCCGGCCTCGGCCGGCTGGTATTCCAGGCGATCACCCAGCGCGATCTGATCGTCGTCGAAAGCGTCGTCATGCTGCTGGTCGCCGCCGTCATCGCCGTCAACCTTCTCGTCGATCTTTCCTATGCGGTTGTCGATCCGCGCCTGAGAAGCCGGCAATGACACTGCACATCGACATCCCAGAGGAGACGTTCGGCAGCATCCTGGCCAAGGCATTCAGGAACACCGCCTTCGTGGCCGGTTTCGTCATCACCCTGCTGATCCTGGCAATGGCAATCGTCTCCTATGCGTGGACGCCCTACGACGTCACCAAACTGGTGATATCGGACAAGACGCAAGCCCCCTCTCTGACGCACTGGTTCGGCACCGATCATTTCGGCCGCGACATCCTGTCGATGGTCATGGTCGGCGCCCGCAATTCGATTGCCGTGGCGCTGGTCGCGGTTGGCATCGGCATGGGGGTCGGCGTGCCGCTCGGCGCCTTTGCCGCGGCACGCGGCGGCCTCGTCGACGAGGCACTGATGCGGCTGAACGATCTCGTCTTCGCCTTCCCGGCTTTGCTGTCGGCGATCATGATCACCGCCATCTTCGGGCCGGGCGCGATCAACGCCATCATCGCCATCGGCATCTTCAACATTCCGGTCTTTGCCCGTGTCGCCCGCGCCGGCGCGCTGGCGATCTGGCCGCGCGAGTTCATTCTGGCCGCGCGCGCCGCCGGCAAGAGCAGCACGCAGATCACAATCGAACATGTGCTGCCCAACATCGCCACGCTGCTCCTGGTGCAGGGCACCATCCAGTTCGCGCTGGGCATCCTGGCCGAGGCCGGGCTTTCCTATCTGGGCCTGGGTGCCCAGCCGCCGATGCCGAGCTGGGGCCGCATGCTGTTCGACGCGCAGACCCGCATGGTGGTGGCGCCATGGATGGCGATCTTTCCGGGCATGGCGATCGTCGTCGCCGTGCTGGGACTGAACCTGCTGGGCGACGGCATTGCCGACATCCTCGATCCGAAATCGCGGCGGCAGCGATGAGCCTGCTCGACATTGAGAACCTGTCGCTGACTATCGGCGACACGCAGATCCTCAGGGGTATGGAGCTTTCCGTCGCGCCCGGTGAGGTAATGGGGCTGGTCGGCGAATCCGGTTCGGGCAAATCGATGACCGCGCTGACGGTGATGCAGCTTCTGCCCCATGCCGCGCGCGCCACCGGACGCGTCACATTCGACGGTATCGACATCCTGGCAGCAACCGAGGACCAGATGTGTGCGCTGCGCGGCGACGACATCGGCATGGTGTTTCAGGAGCCGATGACCGCGCTTAACCCGGTCAAGACCATCGGCGAACAAGTCGCCGAAGGCATCCGCTGGCACACCAAGGCCAACCGCGCCGAAGCCGAAGACCGGGCGCGAAAGATGCTCGACCGCGTCGGCTTGCCCGAGGCGAAATTCCCGATGGCGCGCTTTCCGCACGAACTGTCCGGCGGCCAGCGCCAGCGCGTCGTCATCGCCATCGCCTGCGCGCTGAAGCCGAAGCTGCTGATCGCCGACGAACCGACGACGGCGCTCGACGTGGTGCTGCAGGCACAGATCCTCGACCTGTTGCGCGACCTCGTCGCCGAAAGCCGCATGGGCCTGCTCCTGATCTCGCATGACCTCGCCGTGGTGACCGAGATGGCCGACCGCATCACCATCCTGCGCCATGGCGAGGTGATGGAGGCCGGCGACACGGCGCGCACGCTGTCCGAACAGACCCACCCCTACACGCGCCAGCTGGCGCAGGCCTCGATGCATGTGCCGGCGCGCGCCAGGCCGCATGACATCGAGACGGGCCAACCTTTGCTTCAGGTCGAAAGCGTGACCCGCGACTATCCCGGCCGACGCACCTCATTGTTCAAACGCGCGCCTGGTATCCGAGCCGTCGACGATGTCTCCCTGTCGATGGCGCCGGGTCAGTCAGTGGCGCTGGTCGGCCGCTCCGGTTGCGGCAAGTCAACGCTCGCCCGCATGATCCTGGCGCTGGACCAGCCAAGCTCGGGCACGATCCGGTTCCGAGGCGAGACCGTCACCGGCAAGAGCGAAGCCGAGCTGAAGCCGGCGCGACGTAACATGCAGGTCGTCTTCCAGGATCCCTACGGTTCCTTCGACCCGCGCCAGAAAGTCGAAAAACTGATCGCCGAACCCCTGCATGTGCTGGAGAAAAAGCCGACGCGCGCCGAACGCCGCGAGATGGTGGCGCATGCGCTGCACGAAGTCGGTCTCGGCATCAGCGACATGGACAAATACCCGCACGAATTTTCCGGCGGCCAGCGCCAGCGCCTGTCGATCGCCCGCGCCATCATCACCCGCCCCAAGCTGGTCGTCGCCGACGAGCCGGTCTCGGCGCTCGATGTCTCGATCCGCGCCCAGATCCTCGATCTGTTCGCCGAACTCAACCAGAAGCTCGGCATCGCCTACCTCTTCATCACCCACGACCTGACCGTCGCGCGCGCCATCACGGACGAGGTGCTGGTCATGCATGACGGCAAGGTTGTCGAGCGCGGCAAGACGAGCGAGGTGCTCGACCACCCGCAATCCGAGGCTGCCAAGGCGCTTGTCACCGCCGCCCCTGACTTGCACCGGGCAATCGCGAAGCGGCTGCGAGAGCAAGGCTGATCAGGAGAGAAGGCGGCCCAATCACTCCTGCGGCTTCACCACATCGACCGGGCTGATATCGAGCAGGTCGAGCGTGCGGCGCAGCAGGCGTATCTCGCTCTCGGCCAGTTGCGAATCCGCCTTGGCAATCTCCGCCATATGTTTGGCCAATTGCCGGCGCCGCTCGACATCGAGGTCGCGGAACAGTGCGATCGCCTGCGAACCATTGGTCTCGTAGCCGAACTCGTTGAGATATTCGATGACGCTGTCGATACTGCTTTCCGCAATGCCGAAGGCGTCCTTGCAGATGCGCCGGAAGGCAACCATCTCGCTCTCGCTGACAGACCCGTCGGCCAGGATCATGCGAAACAACATCAGCAGTTCCGCCGACAGGACCGGATCGTCCGCCACCTTGCGCACACCCGGGTCGCCGTCGAATATTTGACGTATCTGGTCCAGCAATGCGAATGCCATCAGGAGCCTCTTTCCGGGTTAACCACACAAATACAAATCCAAGCGCGATGCGCTTGGATAGAGGTAGCGCGGAATCGACCTTGCGCAAACAGGGTGGCCGTGGTCGAACGCCCGATATTTCAGCCGGCCGGATACCCCCATACATCAGATGATCGACCTTAGCATCCAGACCGTCGCCATGCTCGCCTTCGCCGCCTTTGCCGCGGGTTTTGTCGATTCGATCGCCGGCGGTGGCGGGCTGATCACGGTGCCGGCGCTGCTGCTTGCCGGCTTCACACCGGTCCAGGCGCTCGCCACCAACAAACTGCAAGGCATGTTCGGCTCGGGCTCGGCGACCATCCACTACGCATCGAAGGGTCATGTCGATCTGCGCCGGCAATTGCCGTCGGCGCTTCTGGCCCTTGTCGGAAGCGCCATCGGCGCCTTGCTGGCAACGATCGTGCCGGGTGACATTCTGCGTGCTGCCCTGCCTATCGTGCTGATCGCCATCGCGCTCTACTTCGCGTTTAAGCCCAACATGAACGACATCGACCGCGCCGAGCGGCTGTCGCCCTTCCTGTTCGGACTGATCCTTGTGCCCGCCATCGGCTTCTACGATGGCCTGTTTGGACCGGGCGCAGGCTCCTTCTACATGCTGGCCTTCGTGGCGCTCGCCGGCTATGGCGTGCTCAAGGCGACGGCGCATACCAAGCTGCTCAACTTCGCCTCCAACATCGGCGGCTTCATCGTCTTCGCGGCCTTCGGCGTCGTCTACTGGAAGATCGGCCTGATGATGGGCGTTGCCCAGTTCCTCGGCGCCCGCGTCGGCGCCAGCCTGGCCATGCGCATCGGCGCGAAACTGATCAAGCCGCTGCTGGTAATCGTGTGCCTGGCGCTTGCTGTGAAGCTGCTGGCCGACCCGGCGAACCCACTGCGCGCCTTGATTGGTGTGTGATCACGCGCCCTGATAGAATGCCGCTGTTCGAATCATGTTGGAGAGGCAGACATGAATCTTAGCGCACCTACCCAGATCGTTTTTATCATCTCCGTTGTTATCGCCATCATCGGCGTCCTCGCCGCGCTTGGCGTTCTTGCATTCATTCCACTCGCATCGGTGTGGATCGTACTTATTGCTTTCATCGTGCTTGCCGGCGGCTGCTTGATGCGCGGCGCCTGACCATTTCCCTTGAAGTGGGGACGAGGAGCGCCCGGCCAAAAACCGGGCGCTTTTGATTCCGGCCTCGAGTCTGCTAGATTTGACTTGGCGCAAGGATGGCCAATGCCCGTCGATATGCAACCCCAGCAAGAGCAGGACCGATCCGTCGCCGGGCGGTTCGAGATGCGCCGGCGCCTGCCCGACCCTCGACTTGAGGGCATTGTGTCAGACATTTGCGGCTATCGCGAAATGGCGCCCGGCCATATGCGCAACGTCGAATACGCGTCGCTCACCGTACCGCTGGTCATCAGCTTCGCCGAACCCTTCGCCATCGGCCTCGGCAAGGCGCCCGGCGACAATGACCGCTTCGCCAGTTTCGCCGCCGGTCTCTATGCCGGACCGGTGGTGATCGAATCCTTCGGCGGCGCCTGCTGCGTCCAGGTCAACTTCACGCCGCTTGGCGCACGCCGTTTCTTCCGCCTGCCGATGAGCGAGCTGGCTGACAGCATGGTCGCCCTCGACGACGTGCTTGGCGCGCAAGGCATGGCGCTGCGTGAACGGCTTGGCAACGCGCCGGACTGGGCCACGCGTTTCGACGTGGCCGAAGCCTTCGTCACCGCCCGTCTCGAGAACGCCGCGGAAACGCCGCTCGAAATCGCCTGGGCCTATGACCGCATCATCACATCCGGCGGCCGGACCCGCATTGCATCGATCGCCGAAAGACTGGGCTGGAGCCGCAAACATCTCGCCGGCAGTTTTTCCAACGCCATCGGCATCGGCCCCAAGACGCTGTCGCGCATCGTCCGCTTCAACCGGGCGCTCGGCCTGTCGAGACAGCCGGCAGCCGACTGGGCGGATATCGCCGCCGATTGCGGCTATGCCGACCAGGCGCATCTGGTGCGCGAGTTTCGCGACCTCGCCGGCGAAACGCCGACCGCGCTCTCTGTCAGGTAACATTTCTTCAAGACGCCGGAACGGCCTTTGAGCAGGGTGGGTTGTCGACCAACCCAAATGAAGGAGGTTCCCATGCCAACCACCACTGAAACGCCCCGCCTCTATCCCGCTTTGCGCTACAAGAACGCGGCAAGAATGATCGACTGGCTGGGCGAAGCTTTCGGCTTCAGCGTCCGGGCCCGCTATGGCGAAGGCGATGTCGTGCACCATGCCGAACTGGTCTTCGGCTCCTCAATGATCATGCTGGGCACGGTGCGCGACGACGACTACGGCAAGATGGTCGGCGAGCCCGGCTCAGGCGGCGGCAAGTCGATCTACATTGCAGTCGATGATGCCGATGCCGCCTATGCCAAGGCCAAGAAGGCCGGCGCCACAATCATCCAGGAATTGACCAACCGCGACTATGGCAGCCGCGAGTTCATCTGCCGCGACCCGGAAGGCAATGTCTGGTCGTTTGGCACCTACTGGCCGAAGGCTGGCGAGAAGGCCTGAGTTATTGCGCTGCTGGCTGGGGATTGACCGAGGCGTCCTCAACTTCGTCATCCTAGGGCGAAGCAGGAGCGAAGCTCCGTCGCGGAGACTCTAGGATCCATGCCGCGACCTCAGTCGTAGAGTGCAGCGGTGCAGAATTCTGCACCGAAGCAACGCTTCGAAGTTGCGGCATGGATCCTCGGGTCTGCGCCGCGTCGCTACGCTCCTTGCTCCGCCCGTGGATGACGACGTGATCGGCGTTTATCGCTAATTGCCAAGGTGGTTCGCCAACGGGGATCTATCGAGCCAACCCAAAAATCGCGTCACAGTCGAGATTAGTCTCCAGCTCGGCCGCGATCTCGTCCAGCGCTTTCTCGACCTCGGCGCGATAATCGACGCCGCCGCCGCTGACGCCAAGGCTCGCAAGGTAGGCAGCGCGAAAGCCATCGGCGCCAAACAGGCCATGCATATAAGTACCCAACACCTTGCCGTCGGCCGACACCGCCCCATCCTCGATGCCATTGATGATTGCCGACGGCCGCAGCGTATCCGGTCCGGTGGTGCGGCCGAGATGGATTTCGTAGCCTTCGAGCGGCAGGTCGAATTGCACCGAACGGGCGCTGATATTGCGCACCGTCTTTTCCGGTTCCATCACCGTTTCGACGTCGAGCAGGCCTAGCCCTTCGGCTTCGGTGACGCTGCCCTCGACGCCGTCGGGATCGCGGACAGCACGGCCGAGCATCTGGAAACCACCGCAAATGCCGACGACATGGCCGCCGCGCTTGCGATGGGCCAGCAAGTCGCGATCCCAGCCGTTCTCGCGGAATTTCAGGAGATCGCCGATGGTCGACTTGGAGCCCGGAATGACCACCAGTCCGGCATCGGCCGGCAGCGGCCTTCCCGGCGGCACGAACACCACCTCGACCTGCGGTTCGGCCTTGAGCGGGTCGAGATCGTCGAAATTGGCGATGCGGCCAAGCATCGGCACCGCCACCTTCAGCGCGCGCGCTTCGCCGGATGCCAGCCGTTCCAGCACCACCGAATCTTCCGAAGGCAGGCGTGCCGCCGCCTTCAGCCACGGCACGACACCGAAACAGCGCCATCCCGTGAATGTCTCGATCGACTTCAGACCGTCGTCGAACAGCGAAACGTCGCCGCGAAACTTGTTGATGAGGTAGCCGACGATCATGCGCCGGTCCTCTTCCGGCAGGATCAGATGCGTGCCGACGACCGAAGCGATGACGCCGCCGCGATCGATGTCGCCGACCAGCACCACGGGCACGTCGGCGCGCGTGGCAAAGCCCATATTGGCGATGTCGCGGCTGCGCAGGTTGATCTCGGCCGGCGAACCGGCGCCCTCTACGATGACCAGATCGGCGCCCTCGCCGACCTTGCCCCAGGAGTCCAGCACGGCATCCATCAGCCGGCCCTTCATCGCCTGGTAGTCGCGCGCCCGCGCTTCGCCGAACATTTTGCCCTGCACGATGACCTGCGCGCCGACATCGGTCTGCGGCTTGAGCAGCACCGGGTTCATGTGAACCGATGGCGCAACACCGCAAGCGATCGCCTGCAGCCATTGCGCGCGGCCGATCTCGCCGCCGCCATGATTGTTGTCGCCCGGAATGTCGGCGACGGCGGCGTTGTTCGACATGTTCTGCGGCTTGAATGGCCGCACCTTCAGCCCACGCTTTTTTGCCGCCCGGCAGAGGCCGGCGACCAGCACCGTCTTGCCGACATCCGAACCCGTGCCTTGCAGCATGATCGCTTTGGCCATCAGCCCCTGCCCTGCGCCACGGTTCCGGTAATATCGGATTTCTGCGCCAGCGGCCCGCCGCGCCAGATGTAGAGCGCCAGCAATGGGTCCTTGCCGGTGCGCATGGCGTGATTGACGTTGGACGCGTGGTGGACGACCTCGCCGGCCGTGCGCATGCAAAAGCCGCTCTCGCCCATGCGCCATTCGGTACCGCCGGTCAGCGGAATGTAGATTTCCTCGGCAATGTGATGGTGGTCGGGATAGACGATATCAGGCCCAAGGATCAGCACGCCGGCGGCGACCGCGTCATTGGCGAAGTGGCCTCGGTTGCCGAACACTTCCAGCCAGCCGTAATTGTCGATGAACTCTTTTCCGAAATCCGCCTCGCTGTAGGTCTGCCCCCAGCGGAAATCATTCCGACGCTCGGCAAGCAGTTGCACCAGCGGCTTGGCATCCGACGGCGCCAGTTCGGCGGCGCGATCAAGATGGCGCTGGCAGGCAAGCGGATGTGGCTCCAGCGTGCGGGCCGGCATGCCCCAGCCAATGCGCGCCACGGCTTCGCGCACCAAGGCGTGATCCACGGACGCAAGGTATGCGTGGAACCGGCCCAGCAGTTCATCGAATTTTGTCGTCACATTGTGCTCCGGACATGCATTGATGCACAGCCGCTCCCCAAATGGCCGGTTGATAGGCTCGGGTTGCGCGGCGGCATCATTGGTCTAGATTGGTGCGCGCGCAAAGCCAAAAACGACAGGCCAACAGGTCGAAGATTAGGGAGCACGCCATGGACGCCGCGGTCGATGCGAGCACCAGCCAGTTCGAACTTAACGAGGAGCAGCGCGCCATCCAGGAGATGGCGCAGGCCTTCGCCGCAGACCGTGTCGCGCCGAATGCGTTAGACTGGGACCGCAACAAGCATTTCCCGGCCGACGTGATCCGCGAGACCGGGCCGCTCGGCCTTGGCGGCATCTATATCAGCGATGACGTCGGTGGTTCCGCGCTCGGCCGGCTCGATGCCGTACTGATCTTCGAGGCGCTTGCGCACGCCGATCCGGCCTTCTCGTCCTTCATCTCGATCCACAACATGGTGGCCTCGATGATCGACCGTTTCGGCAATGACGAGCAGCGCCAGCTCTTCCTGCCCAAGCTCACGTCGATGGAATGGCTGGCGAGCTACTGCCTGACCGAGCCCGGCTCCGGCTCCGATGCCGCGGCGCTCAAGACCCGTGCGGTCAGGAGCGGCGACGACTATGTCCTCAACGGCACCAAGCAGTTCATCTCCGGCGCTGGCGACAGCGATGTCTACGCCGTCATGGTGCGCACCGGTGCCGAGGGGCCGAAAGGCATTTCCACCATCATCGTGCCGAAAGACGCGCCAGGCCTCTCCTTCGGCGCCAACGAGCACAAGATGGGCTGGCACATGCAGTCGACCCGCCAGGTGATTTTCGAGGATTGCAAGGTGCCGGCGGAAAACCTTTTGTCCGGCGAAGGCGCGGGCTTCGGCATCGCCATGGCCGGGCTCGACGGCGGCCGGCTGAACATATCAGCCTGTTCGCTGGGCGGCGCGCAGTCGGCGCTCGACAAGGCGCTTTCCTACACCGCCGAGCGCAAGGCCTTCGGCTCGAAGATCAATCAGTTCCAGGCGCTGCAGTTCAGGCTGGCCGACATGGAGACCGAGCTGCAGGCGGCGCGTATTTTCCTTTATACCGCCGCCTCGAAGCTCGACAGCAAGGCGCCGGATGCCGGCAAATGGTCGGCGATGGCCAAGCGCTTCGTCACCGACACCGGCTTCAATGTCGCCAACGACGCACTGCAACTGCTCGGCGGCTACGGCTACCTGCACGACTACGGCATCGAGAAGCTGGTGCGGGACCTGCGGGTACACCAGATCCTCGAAGGCACGAACGAGATCATGCGCGTCATCATCGCGCGGGCGCTGATCGGTCGCTGACGTTACAAAATCGGGAGAGAGACAATGACGACGATCGCCTTCATCGGCCTCGGCAACATGGGCAATCCAATGGCCGCCAATCTGGTCAAGGCCGGGCACCAAGTGCATGGCTTCGACTTGATGCCCGAGAATTTGACCGTCGCGCGCGAGCATGGCGTCGTCATCATGGCCAACGGGCCGGCTGCGGTGAAGGATGCCGACGTGGTGATCACCATGCTGCCTGCCGGCAAGCATGTGCTGTCAGTCTATGAAGACATCGCGCCCAAGGCGAAAAAGGGGGCGCTGTTCATCGATTCCTCCACCATCGATGTGGAGTCGGCGCGCAAGGTGCACGCCATAGCCGCCAAACACGGCCTGCTATCCATCGATGCGCCCGTCTCAGGCGGCACCGGCGGTGCCGCAGCCGGCACGCTGACCTTCATGGCCGGAGGCTCCGATGACGCCTTTGCAACCGCGGAGCCGATCCTGAAGCCGATGGCCGGCCGCATCGTCCATTGCGGCGGCGACGGCGCCGGCCAGGCGGCAAAGATCTGCAACAACATGATCCTCGGCATTTCGATGATCGGTGTCGCCGAAGCCTTCGTGCTGGCGGAAAAGCTCGGCCTGTCACACCAGGCGCTGTTCGACGTCGCCTCAACCTCGTCGGGGCAATGCTGGTCCTTGACCACCTATTGCCCGGTGCCCGGCCCGGTGCCGACTTCGCCCGCAAACAGGGACTACAACCCAGGATTTGCAGCAGCACTGATGCTGAAAGACCTGAAATTGTCCCAGGAAGCCGCGCAAAGTGCGGGTGCTGTAACGCCGCTTGGTGCCGAAGCAGCCCAGCTCTATGCCTTGTTCAACGCCCAGGGACATGGCGGCGTCGATTTCTCCGGCATAATTAATTTTCTCAGGGGTAACCCAGCGTAACCCTTGGATTTGGCGGGTTTTTCCGGTTTCCTTCGGTGGAAAAAATGCAAATTTAGATTTGCTTAAGCTCTCGATAACTCCGCGGTAACGATGTCCCTATAAAACGGACTGCGAGGCGGACATATCTCATCCGCCCGGCGCTCCGGATCAGGTCTCGCGTACCGGAGCCCGTAAGTTTCGACAAGTGCCATAAGTTTCGCAAAGTGTTTGCGTAGCGAAGCGCCATGCGTATCTGGCAAAGCCGCGTTCCTGATGGAGCGCGGTTTTTGCGTTTTGCCCTGCAGCACGTTTTGAGACATCGATAACCCGGAAACTGTACTCCGGGATGCCTCACATGCGCCCGCGGGCGCCTTCCGGATCATAGGGCGAGTCCGCGATCACCTTGGCCGCGCGGCGCTCGCCGAGGATGGACACCTCGAGCTCGATACCGGGCGACACAAGTTCCAGGGGCAACAGCGCAAGTGCGATGTCGTGACCGAAAGTGTAGGAGTAGCCCGCAGAGGTGATGTGGCCAACGAGCTCGCCTTCGCGGTAGACGCCCTCGAAGGCGAACGCGCTCGCACCGTCCGTATCGATCGACAGCGTGGCGATCCGGCGTGCCGCCCCCTGCTTCTGTTTTGCGACCAGTGCCGCGCGGCCGATGAAGTCCCCTTTGTCGAGGCTCATGAATCGGTCGAGGCCGCTCTCCCAGGCCGACAGTTCGAGATTCATGTCGCGATACATGGCGCGGTAGGATTTATCGAGACGAAGCGATTCCAGCGCTTGAAGTCCGACCAGCCTCAGTCCGTGCGCCTCCCCCGAGGCCAGGAGCGCATCCAGCAAATGCCGCTGATAGCAGAGCGGATGATAGAGCTCCCATCCCAATTCGCCCGAATAGTTGACGCGCAGCAGTCGCACGTCGCTGGCCATGCCGACAGTGCCGGACTGCACGCTGAACCAGGGGAAGGCCTCGTTGGAGAGATCTATTTCCGTCAGCGGCTGCAATATGTCGCGCGCCTTCGGCCCAACCACCGTGAAGCTGCCGCGATCCTCCGTGACGTTGCGCAGATGCACGCTGCCGTCCTTCGGCAACAGCCGGCGGAGATCGTCAAGGTTACAGCGCTCTGCGCGCGGCGTCGATATGAGATAGAACAGGTCGCTCTGCAGCCGCGCCACCACATACTCGGCCCGCACGCCGCCGGCCGGCGTCAGGTGATGGGCAAGAGCGACGTGACCGGGACGCGGCAGTCTGTTGGCCAGGATTCCCTCGAGCCAGTCCCTTGCGCCCGGTCCGCTGACCTCGAACTTGGTCATTGGTGTCATCTCGACCAGGCCAGCGGTCTGGCGGACAGCCTGGACCTCCGCGGCGACGTGGTTCCCTTTGGGGGTCCAGCGCCAGCTGTAGACGTTGCGCGCTTCGACACCGGCAGGCGCAAACCAGCTCGGCATCTCCCAGCCGTTCAACACATCCCACACCGCGCCGAGCTGGCTTAGACGGTCATAGGAAGGGGCCGTTTTCTGCGGTCGTGCCGCCGGCATGTCCTGGCCTGGATAGTGCTGTGCGGCGTGGGTGCCCCAGGCTTCCCGGACCTTTGCCCGGGTCCAGTTCTTGTTGGCATATTGGCCGAACCGACGGGGATCCAGCTCCGCCGTGTCGATGCTGTTGCCACCCTCCACGATCCGTTCGGAGAGGTAGTAGCCAATCGCACCGCCCCAAAGGATGCCCCCCGGCACCCCTTCGGCGAGCCAGACATTCTCCAGGCCCCACGCCTGCCCCATCAGCGGCAGTTCATCGGCCGTCATCTGGAAAGGCCCTCGCACATTCCGCTTGATGCCGGCGCGGCCTAGTGCGGGGACCAGTTCGGTCGCGCGCTCCCAGTTCCAGGAAACGGCGTCGAAATCTTCATCGAGCAGATCGGCGCCGAACCATTCCGGGACGCCGTTTTCGGCGAACAGCTTGAGCTGCTCGGTACGCTCATAGGGGCCGAACATCAGCCCGTCCCCCTCTTCGCGCAGATAGCCCTCGTAACCCTCGTCCCTGAGGATCGGCATCTCCGGAAGACCAAGCCGTTTGCGTTCCACCACCTCGGGAACCGACTCGGTGATCCAGTACTGATGCAGGATCGGGATCGCGGGAATGTCCAGGCCCAGCATGGCGCCTGTCTGGCGTGCGTAATTGCCGGTCGCAAGGATGACATGTTCGCAAACGATGTCACCGCGCGAGGTCTTGACCCTCCACTCGCCGCTCGGCATCCGCTCGAAACCCACGACCTCGGTATCAAGATGGATCTTCGCGCCGAGGTCGCGTGCACCCTTGGCCATGGCCTGGGTGACATCGGCGGGTGCAATGTGGCCGTCATCGGGATGGTAGAGGGCGCCCAGCATGCTGTTGTTGTCGAGCAGCGGCCAGATCTCTCGCGCCTCCGCGGGCGATACGATCCGGGCCCGCACACCCTGGACCTCGGCAACGTCCATGTAGCTTCTGTACTCGTCCAGCCTGTCGCGCGTGTTGGCAATGCGCAGCTGGCCGCATTTGTGCCAGCCGACGTTCTGGCCCGTCTCCGCCTCCAGCCCCTCATAGATTTCGATCGACCTGGCGATCATGCGGCCGACATTGCGGCTGCGCGCGTAAGAGGGGATGAGCCCCGCGGCATGCCATGTCGACCCGGCCGTAAGCTGCGTTCGCTCCAACAATGCCACATCGGTCCAGCCGCGCTTTGCCAGGCCGTAGAGAATGCCGGCACCCACACAGCCGCCACCGACCACGACCGCACGAAAGGAACTCACCATATGCGCGTGCCCTTGTATGAAATTGCCACCGGCCCACATGAACGCATGCGCATACTGTCAGACAGCATCCGGCTTTTCAGCATATTTCCTTGTCTGGAACGCAGCAGTGGTGACCCGATTGTTGGGCCACAAAGCCGACCGAACTGTCAGCCTTCGCGCCCGTGTTTAGGCTGCTTTTTTTGCGTTTTGCCCAGCTATATTCCGATTGCAGCATTCGGGATCGGGACATGATCTTCGTTGATCAGCACGATCGGCGCATTGGTTCCCTCGACCCTGACGACCAGCAGGCGCAAGCTCCATGTGCCGGCTGTCCGGACAGCGGTCGAATAGGCCGTGCCCTTGCCCTTGGCGCCGTAGACCGGAATGCCGAACTGGGCGTCGCCGGCCCCATTTGCATTGACGTTGAGATGGCCGCCGACCCAGAAACTGTCGGTCAAATCATCACCCAACGCCGCCTTGACGCGGTCGTCGGCGCGAAGCCTGTCCATCGTCATGTGATAGGCATCGCTGCCTTTCAGGACGTAGGGAATGCTGCCCACCATCGTCGCGCAGCCGCCAATCCCGACAACCCAGACGGCAAGGCCGGCGATTGCCCAGTTGCGCTGCGTCTTGCGAAACTGTTCCGCGTCACGCCAGGCGCGGTTCTGCCAAGCCCAGCGGCTGCCGCGCGCGCCCAGGACGATGATCATGATGATGTTGACGACAGGGATCAGCGCCAGCAACGCGATGAAAGTGCTGTTGCCGATGCCCCAGATCCAGTTGAGGAAGAAGGCGCCCCAGTTCCAGCGGTCGAGTTCGGCTGGAATTTCAGCCGGCTGGTTGAGCGGTTGTCCGGCCATCGTGTCCCCCATCGGTGACGTACTGACTGATTCTAGCGCATGCGCCCGTCAATGCGCAAAATCAAAGTTCTGCAACTTCTGTCAGGTCTTGTTGGACAGCCGGCGAAAATTCGCTTTCACGGCACGGCTGGCCGGCTTCAGCGCGGCGCTGATCGAGCGCTCCGCCGCGACCCCGTTGAACAGCGACGGCGTGCGGCCGGAAAAGATTTCCGGCCAGAACCGCGATGCCGATTGCAGGAAGGACATTTGCGCCGCAAACACGCCTTCGGCCATAGCGGCGGTCTTCTCGTTTACCGCACGCGCGGTCTCCGTGCTCCATGGCTGGCTGCTCCCGCCATCCATGGTCATCAACGGCAGCCGCATCATCGCCACCAGCGGCGCCAGCATCAGGTCGCCGCCGATGCTGGCCGCTTCTTGCGTCCGTCGGCTCTTGCCGGTCTTTCTCATGGAAACAAAACCCCTTGTCGCGGCCGAATCAGCCGCAGCCCCACACACTACGCGCTTGTGGTGGAATTCGTTCGCTCCCCGCGTCAGCATGGCCTCAAGGCTGGGCGCTCCCGCCGAGGAGCGCCCAGCCGAGGGGTCGAGTTCTACCGCTTGCGCAGATCGGCTTGCGCCAGATCCAGCGCCTTCGAGATGCGATCGCAGGCCATATCGATCGTATCGCGGGTCCAGATCAGCGGCGGCGACAGGATCATCGTGTCGCCGGTAGCGCGCAGCATCATGCCGTGCGCGATGGCATGATCGCGCACGGTCACCGCCGCACTTCCAGCCGGCAGGAACCGCTCCTTGGTCGCCTTGTCCTTGACGATCTCGATCGCGCCCATCAGTCCGATCGAACGCACCTCGCCGACCAGATCATGTCCGGCAATGCGCTCCTGCAACGCCTTGGCGAAATAAGGACCGGTGTCGTTCCTGACGCGGTCGACCAGCCCTTCGCGCTCGATGATCTCGAGGTTCTTCAGCGCCACGGCGCAGGCCACCGGGTGGCCGGAATAGGTGTAGCCATGGTTGAACTCGCCGCCCTTCTCGACCAGCGTCGAGGCGATGCGGTCGCCAACCAGCAATGCCGACAGCGGTTGATAGCCCGAGGTCAGAGCCTTGGCGGTGGTGATCGTGTCGGGCTCGATGCCGAGCGTCTGGGCGGCGAACCATTCGCCGGTGCGGCCATAACCGGTGATGACTTCGTCCAGCATCAACAGGACATCGTATTTGCGGCAGATGCGCTGCACTTCCGGCCAGTAGCTTGCCGGCGGTATCTTCACGCCGCCCGCCCCCATGACCGGCTCGCCGATAAACGCGGCAACCTTGTCGGCGCCGGCTTCGAGGATCGCCTCCTCGACAGCCCCGGCCGCGCGCAGGCCGAAATCATGATCGCTCTCGCCAGGCAGCGCCAGTTCATAGGCGTAGGGCATCATCACATGGACGATGTTGGGCACCGCACCGTTGAGCTGCTTGTGCATACCATCCATGCCACCGAGCGAGGTGCCGGCAACGGTCGAGCCGTGATAGGCCATCTTGCGCGAGATGATGCGGTTCTTCTCCGGCTGGCCTTCCAGCACCCAATAGTGGCGCACGAGGCGCAGGGCCGTGTCGTTGGCCTCCGAGCCCGACGAGCCATAGAACACCTGGTTGACGTGCTTCGGCGCGATCTCCGCCAGCTTCTTGGACAGCAGCACTGGCGTCGGCGTCGAGCATTTGAAGAAGGAGTTGTAATAAGGCAGTTCCTTCATCTGGGCATAGGCGGCGTCGGCCAGTTCGTCACGGCCATAGCCGATGTTGACGCACCACAGCCCGGCCATGCCGTCGAGGATTTCAGCCCCTTCGGAATCGTAGATGAAAGGGCCGTTGGCATGGGTGATGATGCGCGACCCGGCCCCGCGCATTTCCTTGTGGTCGGTGAACGGATGCAGATGATGCGCGGCGTCGATCTGCTGAAGCTGCTTCAGCGAATAATTCTGATAGGTCATGTCTGATCTTTCCTCTGGATTCTATCCGGCAAGCCGGGGCGAATGCTTCAGAGGCAGAGAGGTGGCGAATAGCCGATGCGGGCGCACAGCCGCAAAAGCTCGGCGCGCAGCGTACGCGGTGACGGCGTCACCGCGACCCGCAATGCGCGAGCCTCAAATGCGTCAATCAACATCCTGACGAGAGCCATGGAAGCCATCTTAGAGCAAAGGCTGGTCGAGGAGAACCACCCTTTGCTTGGCCCATAACGGAATGAGTCTAGGCCTTGGCTGTCAGCGCCCTCTGCAGGAAGACATATTTCATCGCCGTCTGCGCCGCCTGCGGCCGGCGGTCGCCACGCCCGCCATGGCCGCCCTCGGTCTCCTCGAAGAACAGCGTCCTGGCATGGCCGGCTTCCTGCAGGCGGGCGGCCATCTTGCGCGCATGGCCGGGATGGACCCGATCGTCAGCGGTCGATGTGGTCAGCAGCACCGGCGGATAGGCGGCAGCGGCGTCGACATGCTGGTAGGGCGAGTAGGCTGAAAGCCACTTCGCGTCTTCGGGTTTCGACGGATCGCCGTATTCGGCCATCCACGAGGCGCCGGGCGGCAATTCGGCGTAACGCAGCATGTCGAGCAGCGGCACCTCGATAATGACGGCGCCGAAAAGCTCGGGATGCTGCGTCAAGGAAACGCCGGTCAGCAAGCCGCCATTCGAACCACCCTGGATGCCGAGTGAGCTTGCTGTCGCGATGCCGCGCTTGACGACGTCCTGCGCGACCGCTGCGAAATCATCGAATCCGTTTTGGCGATTGCCCTTGAGCGCCGCTTGATGCCAGGCCGGGCCGAACTCGCCGCCGCCACGGATGCAGGCCTGCACATAGGCATTGCCCTTTTCCAGCCATAGCCTGCCGCGCACGCCGGCATAGCCGGGCAGCAGCGGCACTTCGAAACCGCCATAGCCGTAAAGCAGCGTCGGCACCGGCCCCTTCTGATCGCGCCGCCTGACGACGAAATAAGGGATCATCGTGCCGTCCTTGGAGCGCGCCTCGAACTGTTCCGAGATCAGCGGCGAGGCATCGAAACGCGCCGGCTGCGACTTCACGGTTTCTAGCGTCTCGCCATTGTCGTCAGACCAGATGACCGAACTCGGCGTCAGGAAATCGGTGAAGGAGAAGGACACGCTCGAGCCGAACTGCTCGGCATGGCTGATGCCGACATTGCCATTTTCGGGCAGCGCCACCGGTTTCAGCGACCAGTTGCCATCCTTGCGCTCGCAGACGACGACCTTGCCGCGCACATTGTCCATCAGGCTGATGAACAGCCGGTCCCGCGTGCGGGCAACGCCGGCTATGGAAACGCGATATGCCGGCTCGAACAAGGTTTCGACAGGCCCGAGCGCGCCGATCTTGACCCAGTGCGCGAGATCCAGCGAATAGAGGCCGTCGGGCTTGCAAACCGTGCCGTCGGGCGCCGTCCATGGACTGCGCACGCCGAACACGAGCTGATCCCTGAATATTGCCGTATCGGTCATGTCGTCCGGCAGAGGCAGCTGTTTGTTTTCGCCGGAAGGCAGCCGCAGGAAGATGTGCGAAGCGAAGAAATTCAGCGTCCGGGCCAGGATCAGATAGCGTCTGTCGCCGTCGTACTCGACAGCGGCACCAACGGCGAGATCCTCTTTCTGCGCCTCGAAGATCGGCGTCGCGTCTTCCAGCTTGGTACCGCGCTTCCACAGCTTTATGACTCGCGGATAGCCGGACTCGGTCTTGTCGGCCTCGTCGAAAGCGGCCGAAACAATCACGGTGTCCTTGTCCAGCCAGCTGAAGCCCGACTTGGAAGCGGGTGCACGAAACCCACCCTCGACAAACGACTTGGTCGCGATGTCGAATTCGCGCATCTCGCTGGCGTCGCCGCCATCCGGCGACATACTCACCAGGCAACGGTTGAAGTCCGGATAGAGTCGGCTTGCGCCGCCAAAAACCCATTTTACCCCCTCCTTCGCCGCAAGCTGGTCGAAGTCGATGATCGTTTCCCAGTCGGGCTTCTCGGTCTTGTAGGAAGCGACGGTCGTGCGGCGCCAGAGGCCGAGCACATTGGTCTTGTCCTGCCAGAAATTGTAGACATGGCCGGCAATGGCGGCGCCGACCGCGATGTTGTCCTCGGCCGTCATCAGGTCGAGCGCGGTCTGGAACGACGCCTGATAGGACGGATCGCCCTGCAATTCGCCAACTGTGACCTCGTTCTGGCGATGTACCCAGTCCAATGACTGTTTGGCTGTCCTGTCCTCCAGCCAGAGGAAGGGATCGTCGGTCGAGGGGGTGGAATTCGGCGTCTGGGTGGCAGGCTTGGTCATGAGGTCTCCGATAAACGCGTTGCTTTGAAAAAGCCAACGCCGATAGGCCGTATCGATATTCACTATGTTCAGCGCACGATTGAGGCTTTCCGCCCACCAGCGAGGCTAGCAATAGCCAGCGCCAGGCACAGCAGCCCAAGCGTGATCGGCAGCCCGCCGGCACCCAGAATATCCATGGCGCCGCCCGCCAGCGGCGGCACGGCGATACCGCCGACGCCCCACATCAAGGAAAAGGCCGCATTACCGGCAACCAGTGCGGAGCCCGTGAAGCGTTCGCCGAGCTCGATGATCGACATCGTGTAGATGCCGTAGGAAACCGCACCCCAGATAAAGATCATCGGCCAGATCAGCGGCGACTCGATGAGAAGCGGGAGGAGGACGCAGCCGAGCACCGTGATCGCGACGCAGGCGAGCCGCACCAGGCGCGCGGAAAGCCTTTCCGCCAGCAGGCCTAGCGGCACCTGCATGGCGATATTGCCGGCAATCATCACCGACAGCAGCGCCGACATGCGGATCTCGGTAATGCCGTGATGGGTGCCATAGACAGGCAGCAACGCCAGCGCGCCCTGTTCGAAACCGGCGGCGACTATGACGGCAAACAAAAGCAGCCACGCCAGCGGCACGAAACCCAGGACGGAAACTTGATGCCCGGCCTCGTCGACCTTGGGCAAGCGCGGCAGCACCAAGCCCAGGCAGATGCCGCACAGCACGAAGGCGGAGATGCCGACGAGGAAGGGCGGCCAGCCCTCGGTGCCGACTGCAAGCAGGCATAGCGGCCCGGCCGCGAAACCGGCCGAGATGATCGTCGAATAGACACCCATGACGCGCCCTCGCCGCGCCGGCGGCGCCAGCGCGATGACCCAGATCTCGCTCAGCACATAGAGCGGGTTGGTCACCACGCCGATCAGGAAGCGTAGCGGAAACCACAAATAGACATTTTGCGTCCAGCCGATCAGCGCCAGCACGACAGCCGAAAGGGCCGCACAGGTAAGCGCCGTGCGCCCTGCCCCGAACCGCCGCGCCAGCGCCGGGATCAATGGCGACGACAGGATGAAACCAATCGGCGTCATGGCCGCCGACAAGCCGATCATCGCTGGCGAAACGCCCTGGCGCTGCAGGATGAAGCTCAACAGCGGGTAGGACAGCCCCTGCGCGATGGCGAACACCGAGACGGTCGCGATCACACCGGTGATCGCTGCCCATTGCATCGTCTCGTCCTTGTTCGATTCAACCAAATTCACGTGCGCACCGCTATCGAGGCTGCAGGATTAGCGATTGAGCAACGTGGTGGTAAGCCCCTGGCAGGCGAAAACGGCTTTCTCCGGACAATGCCTGTCAGGAGGTTGGGCCTGTCAGGAGGTTGGGCCTGTCAGGAGGTTGGGCCTGTCAGGAGGTTGGGCTCGTCAGGAAGCTCGGCGCACGGACGACCGATACAGCGCGAACATCACCAGCACCGCGTCGAGGCCGGCGATCACGACCGGCAGCCCGAGCGGGCCGATGCCTTGCATGAGCAGGCCGGCACCGGGTGGGCCGACGATGCCACCGACGCCCCACATCAGTGCAAAGGCAGCGTTGCCGGCGACCAGCACAGAGCCCTTGAACCGGCTGCCGAGTTCGACCAATGCCATGGTGTAGACGCCGTAACCGACCGCGCCCATCACCAGCAGCACGACCCAGATCAACGGCGTTGTGATCAGCAGAGGCAGCAAAAGCGCGCAAACGGTTGTTGCCAGCGCGCAGACGATGATCATGGCGCGTGCGCCAAAACGCTCCGCCAGAAGACCGAGTGGTATCTGCAGCAGGATGTTTCCGAGGGAAAGCGCCATCACCAGCGAGGCCAGAACGGCTTCGGCCAGGCCGTAGCTGGCGCCGAAGACCGGGACCAGCGCATAGGTGCTCTGCTGGACCGCCGCCGAGACAAGCACGGCAAGCAGCAGCGCCGGCGCCATCCTGGCAAAGCCGACGAGGCCGCTGGCAGGCTGGCCGTCATCCTCGAAACCGGTGAGCTTAGACGAGACCGCGTGCAGGATCACCGCGCAGAGCGCGAAACCGGCGACGCCGACCATGAAGGGCGCCCAGCCCGACGTACCGAGCAGGGTCAGCGCGAATGGTCCGGCGGCGTAACCGGCGCCCATCAGCGTGTTGAACACGCCCATCACCCTGCCGCGCCGCGATGGCGGCGCCAGCGACAGTGCCCACACCTCGCCGAGAATGTAGAGCGGGTTGATGACGACGCCGATGATAAAGCGGATGACGAACCAAGCCACCCAGTCCTGCAGATAGCCGATGCCCAGGAAGCAGAGCGCGCCGATCAGCGAGCAGCCGACCGCCAGGTTGCGCCCACCGACCAGCCGCACCGCGGCCGGCACGAAGGAAGCCGAAAGGATCAGCCCGAGCGGCATCATCGCCGCCGACAAGCCGATCAGCGCCGGCGACATGCCCTGTTTCTGCATCAGCAGCGTGAACAGCGGCGAGCTCAACCCCTGCGCAGCGCCGAACATGGCAAGTGCCGCGGTGACGCCGGCAAGCGCTGCCCATTGCGTTCCTGCTTCGCCTTCGCTCGAGCCGGTCGCGACCATGCTGCCATCCAAATGAACTGCTGGCCATCCGGCCGGCAAGCCGAGTAGCTATCGGTTCGATCCCGGGAAAGGAAGGGCCGGCCGCCGAAATCCGCTTAAGCCAACGAGGCGGCGGGATCAGGCCGATGTCGTGGCCGCGCAACTGCCGTTCCGGCATGTCGCTTCCCTCGCCCTAGTGGTCGCCGCCTCCGCAATGGCTGGGCAGCCGCCGGTCCATTATGCCGCCCGCTATCGCATCCTACGAGGACCATCATGACCGCCGCCCTACAACCCTTGGAACCGGCATTGGCCACTGACCGCGCCCGTCGCGGCGGCCGCGCCGGAAAGCGCGCCGGCGGCTCGGCCGCGTTCGAGCAGCCGGCTTTTCGCCAGCTGAAGAACCCGCTGGCGCCAACCAGGCTGGTCTCCGACGACGAGCTGGAATCGATCCACCTCGCTTCCCTGCGCGTGCTGCGGGAAATCGGCGTCGACGTGCTGCACGACGAGGCCCGCAGCATCATGAAGGCGCATGGCGCCGATGTGCGCGACGGCAGCGAACGGGTGCGCTTCGACAGCGACATGATCCTGGAACTGGTGTCGCACTGCCCGTCGGAGTTCACCATCCATGCCCGCAATCCCGCTCACAATGTGCGCTTTGGCGGCAACAATGTGATCATCTCGATGATGGCGTCGGCGCCCAATTGCTCCGACATCGATCGCGGCCGCCGGCCCGGCAACCAGCAGGACTACCGCAACTTCCTCAAGCTTGCGCAGATGCACAACATCCTGAACTGCACGGGCGGCTACCCGGTCGAGCCGACCGATATCCATCCGTCCGTCCGCCACCTCGAATGTATCCGCGATCTCAGCGTGCTGACCGACAAGGTGTTCCACATCTATTCGCTCGGCAAGGAGCGCAATGTCGACGGCATCGAGATCGCCAGGATCGCGCGCGGCATCAGCCACGAGCAGATGCTGGAAGAGCCGTCCGTCTTCACCATCATCAACACCAATTCGCCGCTCAAGCTCGATGTGCCGATGATGGAAGGCATCATCCAGATGTCGAGCAAGGGCCAGGTCGTCGTCGTCACGCCGTTCACCCTGTCGGGGGCCATGGCGCCTGTCACCATCGCCGGCGCACTGGTGCAGCAGAACGCCGAGGCGCTTGCCGGCATCGCCTTCGCCCAGATGGTGCGCAAGGGCGCGCCCGTCGGCTATGGCGGCTTCACCTCCAATGTCGACATGAAGTCCGGTTCGCCGGCGTTCGGCACGCCGGAATACATGAAGGCGCAGCTTGTCGGCGGCCAGCTTGCCCGCCGCTACAACATCCCCTACCGCACCTCCAACACTTGCGCCGCCAACACGGTCGACGCGCAGGCGGCTTATGAAAGCGTGTTCTCGCTGTGGGGCGCCATCCAGGGCGGCGGCAATCTGATGATGCATGCCGCCGGCTGGCTCGAGGGCGGCCTGCGCTGCTCCTACGAGAAGACCATTCTGGACATCGACCTGCTGCAGATGGTCGCCGAATTCCTGACCCCTCTCGATCTTTCCGAAGAGGCACTCGGCTTCGACGCCATCCAGTCGGTCGGTCCTGGCGGCCATTTCTTCGGCACCCAGCACACGCAGGACCGCTACAAGACCGCCTTCTACTCGCCGATCCTCTCCGACTGGCGCAATTACGAGACCTGGGCGGAAGCCGGCTCGCCGACGGCGCTCGAAAAGGCCAACAAGGTCTGGAAGGAGCGGCTGGCGTCCTATGAGGAGCCTTACATGTACCCGGCCATCCGCGAGGAACTCAACGCCTTCGTCGCCAAGCGGCGGTCCGAAGGCGGCGCGCCGACCGATTTTTGATCGGCCGTGTTGTTGATGAACAGTCGACCCCCACTCCGTCGAGCTGCGCTCGACACCTCTCCTCCAATCGACGGCGGAGAGGGAAGGCGCGAGCTTATGCCGGCTGGCGCCCTTCCTCTCCCCCCGGAGGGGTCATCCGATTCAATCTCTTCAAAAACGGACTTATCTAGATGAAATCTCACGTAAAAGCGGTTGTCATCGGCGGCGGCGTCGTCGGCTGCTCGGTTCTCTACCATCTGGCCAAGGCCGGCTGGACCGACATCATGCTGATCGAGCGCTCGGAGCTCACCTCCGGCTCGTCCTGGCATGCGGCGGGAGGCTTCCACACGCTGAACGGCGACCCCAACGTCGCCAAGCTGCAGGCCTATACGGTGCAGCTCTACAAGGAGATCGAGGAGATATCCGGCCAGTCCTGCTCGCTGCACCTGACCGGCGGCGTGATGATGGCTGATACGCCAGAGCGCATGGATTTCCTGCGGCTGGCCCACGCCAAGGGCCGCTATCTCGGCATGGACACAGAGCTGATCACCCCGTCCGAAGCCAAGGCGATGTTTCCGCTGATGGACGAGACCAATTTCGTCGGCGCCATGTGGGATCCGGTGGAAGGCCATCTCGATCCGTCGGGCACCACCATCGCCTACTCCAAGGCGGCAAAAAAACTCGGCGCCGAGATCGTGCTGCGCAACCGCGTTGTGGAACTGACACAGGAGGTCGACGGCACCTGGAACGTCGTCACCGAACAGGGCACGGTGAAGGCCGAGCATGTCGTCAACTGCGGCGGCCTGTGGGCGCGCGAGATCGGCCGCATGGTCGGCGTCGAGCTGCCGGTTCTGGCCATGGAGCACATGTATCTCTTGACCGAGCCGATGCCGGAGGTCGAGGAGTTCAACAAGTCGACCGGCCGCGAAATGATCGGCGTGCTCGACTTCAAGGGCGAGATCTACACCCGCCAGGAGCGCAACGGCATCCTGCTCGGCACCTATGAGAAGGCCTGCAAGCCGTGGTCGCCGGTCAACACGCCGTGGGATTTCGGCCATGAATTGCTGCCGCCCGACCTCGACCGCATCGCGCCGTCGCTGGAAATCGGCTTCAAGCATTTCCCCGGCATCGAGAAGGCCGGCATCAAGCAGATCATCAACGGCCCCTTCACCTTCGCGCTCGACGGCAACCCGCTGGTCGGCCCGGTGCAGGGCCTGACCAATTTCTGGTGCGCCTGCGCCGTGATGGCCGGCTTCAGCCAGGGCGGCGGCGTCGGCTTGGCGCTGTCGAACTGGATGGTCCATGGCGATCCCGGCTTCGACGTCTGGGGCATGGATGTCACCCGCTTCGGCGAATGGGCCGGCCTGCGCTACACCAACGCCAAGGTGCGCGAAAACTATTCGCGCCGCTTCTCCATCCGCTTCCCCAATGAGGAACTCCCGGCGGCACGCCCGGCGCAGACGACCCCGCTCTACGACACGATGCTGGCCAACAACGCCGTCATGGGCGACAGCTGGGGACTTGAGACACCGCTCTGGTTCGCACCTGAAGGCAAGGAACCCAGGGATATCGTCTCCTTCCACCGCTCCAACGATTTTGGGCCGATCGGCGAGGAAGTGCGCGCCACGCGTGAGCGTGTCGGTGTCACCGAGATCGCCAATTTTGCCAAATACGAAGTCTCGGGACCCGCGGCCGAGGATTTCCTCAACCGGCTGATGACCAACCGCATGCCGAAGACCCGCCGCATCGTGTTGACGCCGATGCTCAACGAATTCGGCAAGCTGATCGGCGACTTCACCATCGCCAAGGCGGCAGAAGACCGCTTCATGATCTGGGGCTCGTCGGCGGCGCAGAAATACCACATGCGCTGGTTCGAGAAGCACCTGCCGAAGGACGGAACGGTGCGCATCCACCGCTTCGACCAGACCCTGGTCGGCCTGTCGATCGCCGGGCCGAAATCACGGGACTTGCTGCAGAAACTGGTCGATGTCGACGTCTCGACAAAAGCCTTCCGCTTCATGGATTTCCGCGAGATGGCGGTCGGCGGGGCGCCCTGCATGGTCAACCGCATCACCTACACCGGCGACCTCGGCTATGAAATCTGGATGGCGCCGGCCTACGAGCGCCTGGTTTACAAAGCGATCAAGGACGCCGGCGAGGAATTCGGCCTTGTCGATTTCGGCATGCGCGCGCTGCTCTCCATGCGCCTCGAAAAGAATTTTCCGACCTGGTTCCGCGAGTTGCGGCCGATCTACGGCCCGTTCGAAGGGGCGATGGACCGCTTCATCAAACTGGAGAAGAACGACTTCATCGGCCGCGAGGCTGCCGCCAAGGAACAGGTCGAGGGTCCGAAGCTGCGCCGCGTCTCCTTCATCGTCGATGCCGCCGACGCCGACGTCATGGGCGACGAACCGATCTGGGCCAAGGTCAGCAAGGACTACGGCACGGTGGAAAAGCCGCATGGCTATGGCGCGCCACGCTTCGACAAGGGCGGCAAGGAAATACGCGGCTCCAAGGCTGCCGAAGGCGCGTCCGCCGTGCGCGGCATCGTCGACGGCGACTGGCGCGTGGTTGGCTGGGTCACGTCGGGCGGCTATGCGCATTATGTGCGGAAGTCGATGGCGCAAGGCTATGTGCCGGCGGCTCTTGCCGAGGACGAAAGCGCGGGCCTGTTCGAGATCGAGATCCTCGGACACCGCCGGCCGGCCCGCATCAACGTCGAAGCGCCTTTCGACCCGAGCGGCGAGAAGATGCGGACCTGAGGTTCGACCATGGACAGCGCGGGGCCGAAGGGCAGCTTTGGCCGCCATCGCAAGATCATGCCGTTCGAGCCAGGCTCGATCGAGGCCCTCCGCGACGCCTCCCGCCAGAAGGCGGCTTCGCTCAACCAGCATGTGCTGGGCTATGGCGCGCAGGCCGAAGCTGAATGGGCCGCGGCAGGCATTGCCGCGCCCGATCTGCCTGCCATGCGTCAATACCGGCTGGAGCGTATCCGCGCCGAGCTAAAGCGGCGCGGCTATGCCGGCGCCCTGCTCTACGACCCCGTCAACATCCGCTACGCCACCGACTCGACCAACATGCAGCTGTGGGTGGCGCACAATCCGACGCGGCATTGCTTTGTCGCCACCGAAGGGCCGGTGGTGCTGTTCGACTATTTCTCCTGCGAGCATTTGTCCGACCATTCCGGCGTCGTCGACGAAGTGCGGCCGGCGGTATCCTGGATGTATCTTTATGGCGGCGAACTGACCGAGCAAAAGGTCCGCCGCTGGGCCGCAGGAATAGCCGATCTGGTGAAAGAGCATGGCGGCGGCAACAGCCGCATCGCCGTAGACCATATCAATCCGGAAGGCGTCGAGGAGCTGGCTCGCCTCGGCATTTCCATCGGCAATGGCGAAGCGGTGATGGAGAACGCGCGGCTGATCAAATCGCCGGACGAAATCCTCGCCATGCGCCGCGCCATCGCCGCCTGCGAGGCGGCGATGGGCGAGATGGAACAGGCGCTGAAGCCGGGGATTTCCGAAAACGAATTGTGGGCGGAACTGCACCGCGGCAACATCGCGCGCGGCGGCGAATGGATCGAGACGCGGCTGCTGACGTCAGGCCCGCGCACCAATCCGTGGTTCCAGGAATGCTCGTCACGCAAGATTGTATCAGGCGACCTCGTCGCCTTCGACACCGACCTTATCGGCCCCTACGGCTTCTGCGCCGACCTGTCGCGGACATGGCTGTGCGGCGATGCGAAGCCGACCAGCGAACAGCGCGACCTGTTCCGCATCGCTGCCGATCAGATCGGGCACAACACCGAACTGATGCAGCCAGGCATCTCTTTCCGCGACCTTGTCGAACGCTCGGCTGTGCCGCCCGGCGACTGCTTCCCGACGCGATACGGCGTGCTCTATCATGGCGTCGGCCTGGCCGACGAGTATCCGACACTACCGCATGCCAGCGACTGGACATCGGACACGCCGGACGGCGTGCTGGAACCGGGCATGGTGCTGTGCGTGGAAAGCTATATCGGCCGGCTTGGCGGGCGCGAAGGCGTCAAGATCGAGGAACAGATCCTGATCACCGAGACCGGCAACGAACAGCTCTCAACCTACCCGTTGGATGCGAGGCTGCTCGGCTAGCCCGGCAAGGGCCTCGCGCAACGCCCCAACCGTCTTTTCCGGCGTCACCGCGGCGGTGATGTAAGGCAGGCCTTTGCGCCGTCCGGTCCAGCCGACGACCGCCACCTTTTTCGCCGCCGGCTCGAAACGCTGCGCCAGCGCCCAGCTCTCGCAGTCGATCGCAGCTATATCGGCCTTGCCCTCTGCAATTGCGACGATCGAGGAACGGTGCCCACCGCTTTCGCTGCGCGAGGCAAGGAGGTCAAGGCTCTCGCCCATCGCCTCCAGGTCGCGCGTGAAACCGAGGAACCCCGACATCGAATCGAGGCTGTTGAAGGTGAAGCGCTTGCCGCGGATGCGATCGAGTGGGATCAGCGGGCTGCCGTCATTGGGCGAGGCAACCGACGGCGCGCCATCCGCCAGCATGACGATGGCGCTGGAATAGAGCTCGCCCTGCCCGCCTTCGTAGGCGTCGTAGCTGGGCTGGGCGACCACCTGCACATGCCTGGACAGGCCGAGTTCCATCGGCCCCCAGCAGGTCTGCGCGAACAGCAGCGCCGGGTGCAGCCACAGTCTGTGAAAATCGAGTTCGTCCGGCGGCAATGTCGCTGGATCGGGTGCGATCAATGCACCGACAGCATCACGAATTCCGCCCGGCACCGGCGGCAGGTCACCATTGCGACGCGCGATGGTTTCCGGCGCGTCGATGCCCTTTTGCCGAAACGCATCGCGCAGCAGCGCCCATTGCGCGTTGACCTCGCCGCGCATTTCGGGCCAGTCATACATCGGCAACGCCGCAACCAATTCACTCATGCCGATATCAAATCATCATGTCTAGGAAAAGGATCGCAAAAACGCGGCGTCCAATCAGAATTGGCCGACACGGATTCCGGATAGACCGGAATCATTCCTTCGGCGGCTCAGCGGGAACCGGCGCACTGCCGAGCCCGCTGATGCTGCGCGCCCTGATGCGTGGCTTGAAGGCCCTGCCCGGCTCGGCTTGACGCCGCAGCACCGGGTGCACGATCGGTTCCTTCGCCTTGAAGGCATAGGCTTTGATCAGCGCGAAATAGTTCGGATAGGCATAGCCATTGTTCATCCGCAGCCATTCTTCACGGCGGTCGCGAAACAGCTTGGGCAGCTTGTACCAGGCCACGGTCGGGGTCTTGTGATGGACGAAGTGCAAATTGTTGTTGAGGAACAGGAACGACAGCGGCGAGCGCTCGACGATCACCGTGCGGCCTTCCGGATGTTCCGACCATTGATGCTCGGCAAACGTACGGATCGAGATCAGCGACTGGCCAAGCCAGACCGGCACGAGAATGTAAAGCCACAGTGGAATGCCGAAGCCGAACTGCACGATCGGCATCACGACGGCAAGGCCGATCGCGTGCAACAGCCACGCCTTGCGGATCGCCTTGTCGCCGGCGAACATCTGCTTGGCGTCGTCGATGAAGAAGCCGACGCAGGACAGCCACGGGCCGAGCACGAAGCGGCCGGCCATGGTGTTGTTGATCTTGAGCAGGAATTTCATCGTCGGCGGCAGCTCGTCATGCTGCCAGAGCGCCTGGTAATAACTCTCTGGATCGTCCAACGGGTCGGTCAGCCGCTCGTCGGCGTGGTGGCGCAGATGGATGGTCTTGAAGCGGCGGAATGGCCAGACCAGACCGATCGGCAGGAACACGAAGGCTTCGTTGACCCGTGCATTGCGTGTCGGATGCCCGTGCAGCACTTCGTGCATGATCGACGATTGCAGTGCGGCGGTCAAAGCCAGGATGGCGAGCGCCAGGACGGGGTAGGATGGCCAGAGCAGGAAACCGGTGGCGAGCCAAGTTGCGTAACAGAAAAAGGCGAGTACCACGGTCGGCCACTCGATGGCCGGTGCGCTGTGTCGCCTGATGCTCTTGCTCGTCATGCTATCGACCACTGTCCCTCAGTCGCCGGAAACCCTAATTGGCTCCTGACAGCATAGTGTCAGGAGAAATGATTCCACTCAACGAGACAAAGTGCACAAACTGTTGCGATTGCGCATTTTCGGCCGCACATGTTATACATTGTAAACAGACTTAGGGATTCATTTACGCCTGAGGCGCGCTCGGAAGCGATTCGGCGCAAATTTTTCCTCAATCGAGGTGGAGCCCGCACATGGACAAGCGCGACCTGTCGACGATCTTCCGCGAACGCCTGAAAATGCTCTTGACACGCTCCGACCTGAACCAGTCGGCCTTCGCGACCGCGGTCGGCATCGACCGCTCGGCGCTATCGCAGCTGCTGTCCGGCGCCTCGACCCGCCTGCCCCGCGCCGAAACGCTGCTCAACATCGCCGCCGAGTTCAAAGTGTCGCTGGACTGGCTACTCGGTCTCAGCCAGGACGAGGGCCTCACCGGCGAAATCCGCGAGAGCCTGGAGATCGAGGAGGCACCCGACGGCTTCGACCGCACCCTGCTGGCCAAATGGCATGCCGAGGCGGCCGGCACCAAGATCCGCTACGTGCCTGCCGGCATTCCCGATCTTCTGCGCACCGAAGCGCTGGTCGACTACGAAGCCGGCATCACCAACAAGAGCCGCCTGGCGCAGGCCGGAGAAACGCAATACCGCATCGACTACAACAGGCGCCCGGAAACCGACATGGAAGTCTGCATGCCGCGCCACACGCTGGAGATCTTCGCCCGCGGGCTGGGTGTCTGGGACCGTTTCCCCGAAGCCGACCGGCGCGCCCAGTTGCTGCACATGGCGACGCTGCTCGACGACCTCTACCCGACCTTCCGGCTGTTTCTCTATGATGGGCGGATGCGCTATTCGATCCCCTACACCATCTTCGGCCCCTATCGTGCCGCCATCTATGTCGGCGACATGTATCTGGTGCTCAACGCCACCCAGCCGATCCAGACGCTGATCCAGCATTTCGACAATCTGATCCGGGCTGCCGACATCAATGCGCACGAGGCGTCCGGCTTTGCGCACAGGCTGGCCGGCATGTCGTTCCCAACAGGCACTGTCTGATTTTCGGCAGCCAAGATCACCACCGCGCCATGGCTCAAGGCGCCGCATGGGCGAATCCGTCCTAGCTATTCATTGACTACACATAAAGACTTCTTTATATCCTTATCCGACTTCGAACATGAAAGCCAATCCGATGACGACCACCAACCCGATCGATGCGCTGCTGGCTGAAAAGGGCGTGCTGCTGGCCGATGGCGCCACCGGCACCAATCTATTCGCCATGGGTCTGGAGGCCGGCGAGGCGCCCGAACTGCTGAACGAGACGGCGCCCGACACCATCACCAGCCTGCACCAGAATTTCGTCGATGCCGGCGCAGACATCATCCTCACCAATTCGTTCGGCGGCACCCGTCACCGTTTGAAGCTTCACCATGCGCAGGACCGCGCGCATGCGCTGAACAAGCGCGCCGCCGAGCTTGCTCGTGCCGTCGCCGACAGAGCCGGCCGCAAGGTGATCGTCGCCGGTTCGGTCGGCCCGACCGGCGAATTGCTGGTGCCGCTGGGCGCCATGACCTATCACGAGGCGGTCGACGCCTTCGCCGAACAGATCGAGGGTCTCAAGGCCGGCGGCGCCGAAGTTGCCTGGATCGAGACGATGTCGGCTCCCGACGAGATCCGCGCCGCCGCCGAGGCGGCCATCCGCGTCGGCTTGCCCTACACCTACACCGGTTCCTTCGACACCGCCGGCCGCACCATGATGGGTCTGCTGCCGAAGGATATCCACGGCGTCACCGACGGGCTGTCGCAGGCGCCGCTCGGCGTTGGCGCCAATTGCGGCGTCGGCGCCTCCGACATCCTGGCCTCGCTGCTCGACATGACCGAGGCGAAGCCGGAAGCGACGGTGATCGTCAAGGGGAATTGCGGCATTCCCGAATTCCGCGGCACCGAGATCCATTATTCCGGCACACCCGAACTGATGGCCGACTATGTCAGGCTCGCCGTCGATGGCGGCGCCAAAATTATCGGCGGCTGCTGCGGCACCTCGTTCCAGCACCTCGCCGCCATGCGCAAGGCGCTCGACGCGCACACCAGGGCGGATCGTCCGACGGTTGCCGCGATCGTCGAACGCATCGGTCCGATGCGCAACAAGGTGGCGACGGAAAACACCGCCGAGACCAGCGAAGCCCGCCGCGAGCGCCGCCGCAGCCGGGCCTGACCCATCGGTTTTCGACTATTCGCTGTTGTCGGCGTAGCTCGACTGCGCCGACTTGAAGTCGACCACATTGTCGCCGCGCATCGTCATCAGCGCGCCTGAAGCGCTGGGGTCGGTGATCTGTTCCAGCATGATGCGGAACCGGTCGTTGGTCAGTGCCGACAGGGCGGTATGGCGCGCCTGCGCGACATCGTCACTGATACGCCTGGATTCCGATGATGGGGCCGATGAAACCGCCGAGGCGTCTGGCGCTGGGGGTATCGAGTTGGCGATAGTCCTGATCTGCAATTTCGGCTCCCTCAAGCCCAGTACACCTGTCCTGCGTAACAAGGAGAGGGTTGCCATCCAGTACCGGAAATGCCGCGCAATTTAACGACCCGGAAAATCCGCGAAAAAAGGCCGGCAAGATTTCCCTCGCCGGCCTGCCTCACCCGCCCGTAGGTCGGTTTCCCCTGTCAGAACGATCCCATCTGAAAGAAACCGGCCGTCATCACCACTACCGGTTACCGCCCAGCGCCGAGGCAAGGCGCACAAGTGAAAGGAACTCGGACCTGTACCCAAACGGGTCGGCCCCTCGAGCGGCAGTGGCGATCTCCATGATCTTGTCGTAGCCAAACTTCGCGGTCGCATCCTCGTCGCGCAGCTTCTGGCCGAAGGCGGCAACCGCGACGGAGAAGCGCTGATCGGCGCTGGCCTGGTCGAAGGACGAAATCTCGTTGGCCGAGGTCACCGGCGTGGTGATCAGCTTCGAGACGTCTTCATTCGGCAGCTTGTAGCGGATCTTGACGAAGGCATATTCGTCCGCGTTGGCGACGCCGCCATTGTCCACCGACGCCTGGCCGTAGCGCAGCGGATCGATCTGCTCGCCGCCGCTGCCCTTTGGCGTGATTTCATAGATCGCGGTAACGGAATGGCCCGAACCAATGTCGCCGGCATCGACGCGGTCATTGTTGAAATCCTCGCGGTTCAAGGCGCGGGTCTCGTAGCCGATCAGGCGATATTCCGAGACCTTGTTCGGGTTGAACTCGACCTGGATCTTCACGTCCTTTGCGATAGTGAACAACGTCGACGAAGCATCCTCGACCAGCACCTTTTCGGCCTCGGCCAGCGTATCGATATAGGCGGCGGTGCCGTTGCCGTTCTGCGCGATGGTCTGCATCATCTGGTCGTTCAGATTGCCGCGGCCGAAGCCGAACACCGACAGGAAGACACCGCTCTTGCGCTCGCTTTCGATCAGCCGCTTAAGGTCGTCGTCATCGGTCTGGCCGACATTGAAGTCGCCGTCGGTGGCGAGCATCACCCGGTTGACGCCGTCCTTGACGAAGGATTTTTGCGCCAGCCTGTAGGCTTCCTTGATGCCCGCCTCACCGGCCGTGCTGCCGCCGGGCGTCAGATTGTCGATGGCGCTGAGGATCTTGTCCTTTTCGGACGCCTTGGTCGGCTCCAGGACTGTGCCGGCGTCACCGGCATAGGTGACGATCGAAATGGTGTCGTCGGCCTTCAGCTTGCTGACCAGCAGCCGGAAGGCCGATTTGAGCAGCGGCAGCTTGTCCGGCTCGTCCATCGAGCCCGAGACATCGATCAGGAACACCAGATTGGCCTTCGGCTGCTCGGTCGGCTTGACGTCAAAACCCTTGATGGCGACATGCATCAGCCTGGTCTGCGTGTTCCACGGCGTCGGCATGACGCTGACGGTCGAGTTGAACGGCGTCGAGGCGGAGTCCGGCCCCTTCCAGTCATAGGGGAAGTAATTGATCATCTCCTCGACGCGAACAGTATCGGCTTGCGGCAGAGTGCCTTGCTTCAGCGAACTGCGCACGAAGGAATAGGAGGCCGTGTCGACGTCGATCGAGAAGGTCGAGACCGGGTCCTCGAGTGCCGCATGCACCGGATTGGTCTTGAAATCCTCGATACGGTCGCGATTTTCCTCCTGCGGCAGCATCTGGTCGGCCGGCGCCATGGCCGGCTGCTGCGGCGCCATCAGCTTCGACTCCGCCGCCATGCGGGCTCGCGAGGTACTGGGTACACTTGCAGCGCCATCCAGTGCGAATTCACCTGTCGGTGCCGGTGGCGCAGGCTCGGCCAGCACACCGCGCTCCAGCGCATTTTGTTGTGCAGCGCCCCCAGCAACGGTCGATTCGGATTTCTGCGGCGAGGCCGGCGCCACAAGCGCATCGGTGGCGTCGCGGCTTTCCACATCGGCGTCCGCCTTCTTGTCCTTCTCCAACTCGCCGCGCTTCGGCTCGGCGGTCGTCGGCTTCACCGTCGTCGGCTTGTCGGCCAGCGTCTCGGTGATCTTCTCGTCGCCGCCGAATTTGGGCGGCTGTTCCCTCAGCAGATGGAAGGTGGCGTATCCGGCGATCGGCAGGGCGACGAGCCCGGCAAGAGCCGGCGTGGCAATGAGTTTCTTTTGCATGATCTCGCTCCAGAGCTTTTGTGCTCGCTCTGTGAGACGAAGCCCGCCAACCGATCCTTGGGAGACAGCAGAAATATTTTCCTGATCATAGGCGCGCAGGGCGGCCTCGAAGGCACGTGCCTTGGCATCCTTGGCGGGCGCCAGTGCTGCGATATCGCGCAGTCTGTTGAGTTCATTGTCGTCGACCATGGTCACACTTCCCCGGCCGCGCGCATCAGCGTCTTCAGCCGTTTCTTCGCTTCATGGATGTGCCAGGAAACCGTCGTCTCCGAGATCGCCATCGCCTCGGCGGCGGCCGCGTGGCTCAATCCTTCGCCATAGACCAAAAGCACGGCGTCGCGCTGCTTGTCCGGCAATTGCCGCACCGCGGCCCATAGCGCTTCGGCGGGGTCTTCCGGTTCGATCGACGCCTCGCCCGAGATCAGTGCATGGACGCCATAGGCCTCTGTCTTGACTGTCTCGCGGGCGGATTTGCGCATCATGTCGCGCGCGGCGTTCAGGGTCACGGAATAGAGCCATGTGGTGAAGGCGCCGCCGCCGCGATAGTCGCGGATCGCCTTGCCCAGCCTGACGCAGACTTCCTGGGCTATGTCTTCGGCATCGGCCTTCCTGCCGCACCAGCGATAGGCAGCGCGATAGACGAAGTCATAGTGCCTTTCCAGCAATGTGCTGAAGGCCCCCCTGTCTCCGCCCTTCGCCCGCCCGATCAGTTCGGCGTCGGAGGCTTCGCTCTCATCCAGCATCATCGCCATCATTTGCCTGTTGGACGAAGGCTAATGGCTAATCCTTGGGGCAATGGAAAGATTTTTTTGGAAACCGCCGGATCGTGACCGCCGGCACCCCGCTTGACACATCCATATCTCGACGGTTATACGTCAATCAATAGCCGCCGGGTTATCGATCCAAAATGAACAACGCTCACGACGTCCTCTTCAGAACGCTCTCCGATCCGACGCGTCGTGCGATCTTCGAGCGCCTGTGCCGGCAAGGCGAGCAGACGGTCGGTGCCCTGACGGCTCAGTCGGGGGTCTCGCAGCCGGCGGTGTCGAAGCATCTCGGCGTGCTCAGGCAGGCCGGGCTCGTGCGTGACCGCCATCAAGGACGGCAGACCCATTATAGCGCCCAGCTCGCAGCACTTTCCCCGCTGACCGACTGGACGAACCAGATGAACACGTTCTGGCAGAGCCGGTTCGACGACCTCGAAAATTTGCTCAAAAGAATGGACCAATGACCAACATCGCGACCGAAACGCGCTCCGTCATCGTCGAACGTGAGATCCCCTATCCGCCGGAAAAAATCTGGCGCGCGCTGACCCAACCGCATCTGATCGAGGAATGGCTGATGAAGAACGACTTCAAGCCAGTCGTGGACCATCGTTTCAAGCTGCGAAAGGAACCGCAACCTGACGTGAGCATCGTTGTCGACTGTCAGGTAACAGCCGTCGAATTGAACAAGACACTGTCCTACACGTGGCAGGCCTATGGCCTCGAGAGTGTCGTCACCTGGACTCTCCTGCCGACCAGCACGGGCACCCGGTTGCGCATGGAACAATCCGGCTTCCGTCCGGATCAGGAGCAGGCGTATCGGGGCGCGACGAGCGGGTGGCGGCAGTACTTTACGAATCTGAGTCAAGTCCTGGCGCGGATAGATTGAACCCGCCGGTGCGGATCGGTGGTCCGCGTCGGCTGTTTTGACAGGAGGAACTATTGGATTGGAACATGTGGGTTCGGCAAATTCATCGCTGGCTGTCGATCATCTTTACGCTGACCGTCATCGCCAACTTCGCCACCATGGCATTCGGGCAGCCTCCCGCCTGGGTGGTCTACTCGCCGCTCCTGCCGCTCTTCCTGCTGCTGTTCAGCGGCCTGTACATGTTCGTGCTGCCCTATGTCGCCAAGGGCCGCGGCGCGCAGTGTGTCGGCGGATAGGAGTGGGGCAGAATGGCCAAGACGCAGCGGCAATCGACCAAGGCCAAGGCTGCGCCAGTGCTGCTCTCGGGCGGCAACCCGCAAATCGCCAAGGCCGACGGTGACGCCCCGGTGCAGGCTATATCGCTGCGATGCCGGGTTGGAAGCGCGGCCTGGGCGAACGCCTCGACGCGCTCATCGAGCGCAACGTGCCCGACGTGCGCAAGGCCGTGCGATGGAACTCGCCCTTCTACGGCATCGAAGGCCAGGGCTGGTTCGTGAGTTTCCATGTCTTCACCCACTATTTGAAGGTGACCTTCTTCAGTGGCATCTCATTGCAGCCGATCCCACCTGGCGGCACGGCCAAGAGCAAGGATGTGCGCTGGATCGACATCCGCGAAGACGATCAGTTCGATGAGGCGAGGATGGTGGAATGGATCAAGCAGGCCGCGGCCCTGCCCGGCTGGATGCCGTAATGACCGACTATGACAGAGGAAAATGAGCGATGAAGATCAAGCTGACCAGCGTGTATGTGGACAACCAGGAAAACGCACTGCGCTTCTACACCGACGTGCTGGGCTTCACCAAAAAGGCCGATTTCAGCAATGGGCCTTATCGCTGGCTGACCGTGGCCTCGGCCGAAGAGCCTGATGGGACCGAACTGCAGCTCGCGCTCAACGACAACCCGGCCGCCAAGGCCTATCAAGAAGCCATTTTCAAGCAGGGTCAGCCCGCGATCATGTTCTTCACCGACGACGTCAAGGGCGACTACGAGCGCATCAAGGCGAAGGGCGGCGCGTTCACCATGCCGCCGACCGAAGTGACCGGTTCGACCATCGTCCAGATGAACGACAGCTGCGGCAATCTCGTTCAGATCACCCAACTGACGCGCTGGTGACAGGCAGCGGTTGAACGTATCGAGGCACAGGAAGGCACCCAATGACCCCCTCGCAACAAATCGACCAATTGATCGCCGGCCTCTCGGACTGGCGCGGCGAGACGCTCGCCCGCATCCGCAAGACCATCCTTGCAGCCGACCCGGACATCGTAGAGGAGTGGAAGTGGATGGGCAGCCCGGTATGGTGTCTCGACGGCAACATCGTGGTCGGCAACGCCCACAAGGACAAGGTGAAGCTGACCTTTTCCCATGGCGCCAGCCTGCCGGACCCCGACAAGCTGTTCAACAACGGTTTCGGCGGCAAGGTGTGGCGGGCAATCGATATCCTTGAGGGCGATAGGCTCGATGAGCGTGCTTTGAAAGACCTCGTCCGCGCAGCGATCGATTACAACCAGGCCAAAAAGAAGAAGAAGGCGACTGCTGGGACGAAGCCACGGACGTAAGTCTAGGCCGCCTGCCCCGCCGCCCAGCCCGATGACCATGCCCACTGGAAATTATAGCCGCCCAGCCAACCCGTGACATCGACGACTTCGCCGATGAAAAACAGGCCCGGCACGGATTTCGCCTGCATCGTCTTCTGGTCCAGCCCGTTGGTGTCGACTCCGCCCAGCGTCACTTCGGCGGTGCGGTAGCCCTCCGAGCCGGCAGGCTTGATGCGCCAGTCATTGACTGCGGCAGTTATGGTTTTCATCTGGGCGTAGGAAAGATCGGCAAGGTTGCCGTCGATCCCGGTGCGCTCGGCGATCGACTGCGCAAGCCGCTTCGGCAGATGATTTGCCAGCACCGTCTGTACCGCTTGCCGCCCATTGCTTCGCTTGGCCACCCGAATGAGGTCCGCCACGTCAACTCCCGGCAGCATGGCGATGCGGATTTCATCGCCCTCGCGCCAATAGGAAGAGATCTGCAGGATGGACGGTCCGCTGACGCCGCGATGCGTAAACAGCATCGCTTCGGAAAACCGCGTCTTGCCGCAGGCGACTTCCGCGTCGACGGCGTTGCCGGCCAGCGGCGCCAGCCGTTCGAGCGTGTTTGCGTCGAAGGTCAGCGGAACCAGCGCCGGCCGCGTTTCGACAACAGCAAGGCCGAACCGCTCGGCAAGCTCATAGCCGAAGCCGGTCGCCCCCATCTTGGGGATCGACTTGCCGCCGCAGGCCACGACCAGCGACTGGCAAGTGACCAAGCCTGTGGAGAGGGTGAGCGCAAACCCCTCCACGGTTTTGCGGACATCCTCAACGCTGGCCGAGAGCGCCAGCTCCACGCCCCTGCCCTGCATTTCCGAGACCAGCATGTCGATGATCTGGCGTGCGGAGCCATCGCAGAACAGCTGCCCAAGTGTCTTCTCGTGATAGGCAATGCGGTGGCGTTCGACGAGGGCGATGAAATCGCGCTGCGTGTAGCGGCTGAGCGCCGAAATGCAGAAATGCGGATTGCCCGACAGAAAATTCTTCGGGCTGGCATGGATGTTGGTGAAATTGCACCGGCCGCCGCCGGAGATGCGGATCTTTTCGCCAGGCATTGCCGCATGATCGAGGATCAGCACCGAACGGCCGCGCTTGGCCGCCTCCACGGCGCACATCATTCCAGCGGCACCCGCGCCGATGATCACGACATCATAGGATTGCATCAGGCTATTCGTTCCCGCTCGACCCACTCACATGGGGCCGCGCCACTTGCGCTGCCTGGTACCACTTTGGCCCGATAGTTTTCTAGCAATTCCGTCCCAGCAGCCTGGTGATCTGGAGGGTGACGATTGTGGTGAACAGCCCGGGATCACTGAAAGCCCTCGCGGACAGCATTGCCCCATGAACCGATGCCATCAGCATCTGGGCCTCCTCCTCCGGCCGGTTGTTCAAGCGGAACAAGTCCTGCTCCATTCCAGCCCGCAGCACCGACGTAAGCCATCCCGCGAGATTTTGGAAATGGGCACGAACGCGTGATGCGACCTCTTCCGGCAGCATCTGCATCTCGCCGGCGAGCATCGCGCAGACGCAGAAGGACGGCGAGGCATCGCGAATGCATGTCCGCCAATAGTTCAGATAGGACTGAAGTTGTTCAGCAGGGCTTGAGAGTTCTCCTCGGAGAGATTCCAAGCCCGCTTCGGCCTGCCGCCTGTAACGATCCACCAGCACCGAAACCAGCTCGGCCTTCGTCGGAAAGTGATGGTGGATGCTCGCCTTCCGGATGCCGATGGCAGCCGAGATATCAGCATAGCTGAACCCGTTGTAGCCTCCCGCGACGATGAGGGATTGCGCGACATCGAGAATCTTTTCTGAGGTCGAAGCCATTGATTTCATATCGCTGCCTACCTTCTGGTAGGCGAACTGTCAAGGTTATGCATCGTTCCCGATTCTCACAGGGAGGTGTCCGGACATCGGGTTGACTTAGAGGTTTTGGCTACCTACTAATAGGTAGATAGCAATAAGGAATCTGCCGATGCAAAACCAATCTTTCATCCAGTCCGGATGGCTACGATCCTATTATTTCGCACGCGCCATATTTTCTATCGCCTGGGTTGCTGCCGCCATCCTATTCAACGGGCAACCCGGTCCCACCGCGCTTCTGCTCGTGATCTACCCCGCATGGGACGCGCTCGCCAATCTGGTTGACGCCAGGGTAAATGGCGGCCTGAAAGCCAACTCGTCCCAGGCATTGAATGTCGTGGTCAGCACGATAACGGCGCTCGCCGTCATCGTGGCGGTCAGCAACAGCATGTATGCCGTTCTGGCCGTGTTTGGGGTTTGGGCGATCCTGTCGGGTCTGCTGCAGCTCAACACGGGAGCAAGGCGTTGGCGCTACCAAGGCGCGCAGTGGCCGATGATCCTCAGTGGCGTGCAATCGGCCCTCGCCGGCGGCTTCATGATCAGCCGATCGCTCGGCACGGCTGCGCCGACGATTCTGGACATCGCCCCTTATGCCGGGTTCGGCGCGTTTTACTTTCTGCTTTCCGCAATTTGGCTTGTCGTCGCAGCCTATCGCAAGGCAAACGCCTAGGCGCAGCCCGATCCGGCGGCGGCAAGGTGAACGATCATCTGCCGCCGTCGAAAGGGCAAGCATCGCTCACTCTTTGCCGCATGGGCTGCCGTTCTGGTTCAAAGACGCGTAGCGTCCTGCTCAGGGTCGACCGCTGACCTTAGATCAGCGTCTCGGCGAACAACGTCGTCAGCCGCTTCCAGTGGCGTTCGGCGCCGGCGGCATTGAAAACGCTATGATCGGGTACGCACCAGCCATGCGCCATCCCGGCATAGTTCTCGATGACATGATCGACTTCAGCGACCCGCAGCGCTTCGGCCAGCCGCGCCGACTGTTCCGGCGGGAAACTCCTGTCGACGCCGGATGTGCCGACATAGACGCGCCCCCTGATGGAGGCTGCCTTGCGATGCGGGCTGTCGGCGGCGTCGCTGGCCAGATTGCCGCCATGGAAGCTTGCGGCCGCTTTTATCCGTTCGGGATAGGTTGCAGCCGCATTCAATGATCGACCGCCGCCCATGCAATAGCCGACGGTGCCGATCGGCCCGGTGATGCCCTCGGCAGCGAGTGCATCGAGGAATGCACCGCTGTCGCGGATGGTCATCTCCTGCGTCGTGCCGGTGACCAGCGCCATCAGCGGGATTTTGGTCTTTTCCTCGGCGAAGGCGGTCTTGGCGTCGAACGGCCCGTAGGGCGCATTGCGGTAGAACAGGTCGGGCACCAGCACCGCATAGCCTTCATTCGCCAGCCGCTCGGCCATACTGTCGAGTGCCGGCCGCGGACCGAAGGCGTCCTGATAGAGAATGACGCCGGCCTTGGCAGGAGATGCGTTTGCCGAGCGGAAAAGCCCGGCATTGGCAACACCATCCCTGGTCTTGATCTGAAGGTCGTGTTTCGTCATCGCCCGCTCCGTTCGACTGATGCGCGATACATAGCCGCGCAAGCCTATACGGCAAGGCGTTCCCTGAACCCAGCAGTCAACATTTCGTGCAGGATTGCGTGACGCTATTGCTCGCCTTCGCGCACGGTCCGGGCGCCGACATGCAGCGCCCGGCCGGCACCGAGCCCCATGATGGCTACGCCAAGCCCGAGCGCGACGAACAGGAACGCCGTCCCCGAAAAACTGCCGGTCCAATCGCGGATCAGGCCCACCAGCAGCGGGCCGAATGCCGCCAGTACATAGCCGACGCCTTGCGCCATGCCTGAAAGATGCGCGGCGACATGCGAATCCGGCGAACGCAGCACGATCAAGCTCATGGCAGCCGCGATAAGGCCCCCCTGCCCAATGCCTTGCAGGACCGCCCAGAACAGCACCGTCGAGGTCGGCGCAAAGAGAATGCCGAGCAGCGCGATCACCGCTATGGCAACGAGCGCCACATTGATGCCGCGCTGGTCCTTCAGCCGCATCGCAAAGGATGGCACGGCGAGGCACGTGATGACCTGCGCCATCACCGACACCGAAACCATCGCGCCGGCGGTGGCCGCGTCAAAGCCGCGCTCGCGCAGGATCGGCGCCAGCCAGCCGAAGATGCAATAGGCAAGTGCCGACTGCAGCCCCATGAACAGCGTCACCTGCCAAGCCAGGCGATCGCGCCAAAGCCCGACGACGTGAAAGCCGCGATGACTGACCTGCCGACGGCTGCCCAGCGCCTGCGGGATCCAGATCAGCAGCACGACCAGCGTCGGCACCGCCCAGGCAGCGAGCGCTCCCGACCATGAACCGGTGACAAAATGCTCGATCGGCAGCGTGAAGCCCGCGGCGGCGGCCGAACCGGCGCAGAGCGCCATGGTGTAGAGCCCGGTCATGACCGCGGCCCTGTCGGCGAAATCGCGCTTCACCAGGCCTGGCAGCAGCACATTGCCGATGGCAATCGCGCCGCCGGCCAGGAAGGTCGCGACAAACAGCAGGGGAATCGACCCGAACCAGCGCAGCCCTGTTCCCAGCACCAGCAGCGCGAGTGCACCCAGTAAAGTGCGTTCGGCCCCGTAGCGCTGGGCAAGTTTCGGCGCGAAGGGTGCAAACAGACCGAGGCACAGGACGGGCAGCGTCGTCAGCAGGCTGGCGCCCGTCGTCGAAAGACCGGTTGCCTGCATCACCTCGGGCAACAGCACCGACAGGCTCGAAAACAGCGGCCTCAGGTTGAAGGCGATCAGCACAAGGCTTACGCCAAGCACGATGCGCGCCGCACGGCTGCGCAGTTCAGGCGGCTGCGGCATGGGCAGGCTGTCGGCCTCGGCATCGACGAGTTCCAGACCCTCGACCTCGGCCTTCGGATCAGGCTGACGAAAACTCTGGTTCATTGCGAAAGCAGTCTTTCAAGTTGGGCAAGCACCGGCGCCATGAAGGCTCGGACGGCGGCAACGGCGCGCTCGGGATCGCTCGCGGCAATGGCGTCGACGATTGCCGCATGCGCCTGGTGGTCCGGTTCGGGCAGATCGCCGTCGATGGTGGCATGGATGGTCTCGGTGATGGCGGCGGTGAAGAAGTCATAGAGCTCCATCATCGCCCTGTTGCCGGACGCCGCGACGACGGATTTGTGGAAAGCAAGATCGCGCCGGATGAAGGCTTCGCTTCCGCCGTCGGCGACGGTGCCGCGTTCGGCAAGCAATTGCCGCATCCGCTCGAGGTCGGCTGGCGTGTGACGCAAGGCGGCGAGCCTCGCGGCCTCGAGGTCCAGCGCCGCCCGCGCCTCCCACTGATCGCGCAAGCCGCTGCGTTTGACCCGGTCAAGCGCGGCAGAAGTATCGACGGCGGAGCGCACATAGGTGCCCGAGCCCTGACGCGTATTCAGCAACCCCTGCGAGACCAGCACCCGCACCGCCTCGCGGACGGTGCCCCGACTGACCGACAGAAGGTCGGTCAGAGCTGCCTCGTTGGGGATACGCTCGCCGACACCCCAGCGGCCGCTGACGATTTCAGCCCGCAGGCTCTCGGTGGCGCTGTCGGTGAGATTGGTTCGGATAGCAGGTTGCATCGGCCTATTCATCAAGTCATCAGATGACTTGATGAATAGGCTTGGTTCTAACTGCCGTCAAGATGCTCGAAGCGAACGAGCACCACGCAATGGGAATGGATCAGTTGGTGGCGCGTGCGAAGCTCGCCATGTGGTAGGCCTGAACCTCCGGCGGATAGCGATACTCCGTGCCATAGGGGCACGCATTGCGATCAAGGCAGCCGCCGCTGCGGCAAGGCGAGCCGCCGGCTCCACGCACATGCGCCAGGCAGGATTGATAAGCAAATCCTTGCGCGGAATAGGCGTCGGCCGGACAAGATTTCAGGCAAGGTTTCTCGACGCAGCTATCGCAAAGGTGAGGCGCCGTTTCGCCGGCTTGAATCGGAAGCTCGTCCTCGAACAGCAGCGCACCACGATAGGCATGCCATAGCCCGTATTGCGGATGCATGAGGATGCCGAGCGGCGACGGCTTCAGTCCCTCCGCCCGCATCGCCCATTGCTGAAACGGCAGATAAGGTCTGTCGGAAGGGGAAACGGCTCGCGCCCCGAATGCCTCGGCCACGGCTCCGATCACTTCGCGCGACCACGTGTCGAGCGGATTGGCGATGGTCTGCGATTGCTTGTCGATCCAGCGCAGGAAATGCGGCCAAGGCGCTGCACCCGCCTGCCCGACCAGCAGGACGGATTTGACGGGAGCACCTGAGAGGTCGGCAAACGGGGTTTCGCTCGCTCCGCACTTGAAGCCGCCGCGCAGGATGAGGCCATGGGCCGAAAGCACGGTCGCGATGTCCTCAACCCGGCGCCCCGCGGCAATCATTCCTTCTTGACCGGATCGGAGAACGCGCTCCGCCAGACTTCCTTGTGGATGATGTTGGCGACTTTAGCCCCGCCTGACTCGGGCTCCTTTCAAGTGAAGGCGTCGGGCATCGACCCCTTCTTCTTGGCGATGAAGTCCTGCAACGCTTCGTCGATGCTCGGATCGAGATACGGCGCCTCGTAGCTTTCCAGCCAGCGGCGGGCAAGTTCGTTGGCACGCTGCGGCGCGGTCTTCTCGCCTTCGGCCAGCCACTGCTCGTAGGAATTGTTGTCGGCGATGTTGGAGCGGTAGAAGGCGGTCTGGAAATTGGCCTGGGTGTGGTCGCAGCCGAGATAGTGGCTGCCGGGGCCGACCTGGCGGATGGCGTCCATCGCCTGGCCGTTTTCCGACAGGTCGACGCCCTCTGAGAATTTCTGCGTCATGCCGAGCTGATCGATGTCCATCATGAATTTCTCGTAGCAGGACGCCAACCCGCCCTCGAGCCAGCCGGCCGAATGCAGCACGAAATTGGTGCCGGCCAGGATGGTCGAGTTCAGCGTGTTGGCGCTCTCATAGGCGGCCTGCGCATCCGGAACCTTGGACGCGCAGAGCGAGCCGCCGGTGCGGAACGGCAGGCCCAGCCGACGCGCCAGCTGTGCGGCGCCATAAGACACCAGCGACGGCTCCGGCGTGCCGAAGGTCGGCGCTCCCGACTGCATCGAAATCGACGAGGCGAAGGTGCCGAACAGCACCGGCGCGCCGGGACGGATCAGCTGCGTGAACGAGGCGCCGGCCAGCACTTCGGCCAGGACCTGCGTCAGCGTGCCGGCCACCGTCACCGGGCTCATCGCGCCGGCAAGGATGAACGGCGTGACGATGCAGGCCTGGTTGTGGCGCGCATAGACTTTCAGCGCGCCGAGCATGGTCTCGTCGAACACCATCGGCGAGTTGGCGTTGATCAGGCTGGTCAGCACCGTGTTGTTCTCGACGAAATCGTCGCCGAACACGATCTTGGCCATGGCGACGGTGTCTTCGGCGCGTTCCGGCGCGGTCACCGAGCCCATGAACGGCTTGTCGGAATATTTGATGTGGCTGTAGATCATGTCGAGGTGGCGCTTGTTGACCGGCACGTCGACTGGCTCGCACACCGTGCCGCCCGAATGGTGGATCGACGGCGCCATATAGGCGAGCTTCACGAAATTCTGGAAATCCTCGATCGTCGCATAACGCCTGACGCCATCGAGGTCACGCACGAAGGGCGGACCGTAGACCGGCGCAAAGACGGTGGCATTGCCGCCGATCTGCACCGAACGCTCGGAATTGCGCGCATGCTGGGTGTAGACGGACGGCGCGGTCTTGAGCAGCGAACGGCACAGCCCCTTCGGAAAGTGCACGCGCTCGCCCTTGACGTCGGCGCCGGCCTCTTTCCACAGTTGCAGCGCTTCCGCGTCATCACGGAAGATGATGCCGATCTCCTCGAGCACCGTGTCGGTGTTCTTCTCGATCAGCGCCAGGCCTTCCTCGTCCAGCACCTCGTAAACGTTGATCTTGCGCTTGATGTAGGTGAGCTGCGTACCCGGGCCACCGCCCGAACGTGCTGCCCGCCGGGCTGCAGCCCCGCCACTGGCGCCACGCCCACGTCGCGCGTTTGACGCTTCCTGATCGACTGCCGCGTGTTCGCTCATGGTGGTTCTTCCCTGAATCTGTTCTTGTCTGGAATCCATAGCGGCTGCATCTCGCCGCTTCTTGCCAGATCGTAGCCATGCACCCTATTCGAAACGGCCCGCCAGCGCCAACGCCTGTCGCAAAATCGACAAGAATTCCAAGAGAGTTACGGTCGCTTTCCTTTTGCGGGAAGTCGCAAATCAGCTATGGATACCTGCCCCCAGCGGGTTAGGTATGAACGCGAATATTTTGTGCCTTGCGACGCACGTCGCGATGCCGGCAGGAGCTCGATACAAATGGCCGACGACGAGATCATCCTTTCCGAACTTTCCGACGACGAGTTGGTGCAGCAGATGCACGACGATCTCTATGACGGGCTGAAGGAAGAGATCGAGGAAGGCACCAACATCCTGCTCGAGCGCGGCTGGGTGCCCTACAAGGTGCTGACCGAGGCGCTGGTCGAAGGCATGCGCATCGTCGGCGAGGATTTTCGCGACGGCATCCTGTTCGTGCCCGAAGTGCTGTTGTCGGCCAATGCGATGAAGGCCGGCATGTTCATCCTGCGTCCGCTGCTCGCCGCCACCGGCGCGCCGAAGCAGGGCAAGATGGTCATCGGCACCGTCAAGGGCGACATCCACGACATCGGCAAGAATCTCGTCGGCATGATGATGGAAGGTGCTGGCTTCGACGTCATCGATCTCGGCATCAACAATGCGGTCGAGAAATATCTCGATGCGATCGAACAGCACCAGCCGGACATCATCGGCATGTCGGCACTTTTGACCACGACCATGCCCTACATGAAGGTCGTCATCGACACGATGAAGGAAAAGGGCATCCGCGACGACTATGTCGTGCTGGTCGGCGGTGCGCCGCTGAACGAGGAATTCGGCAAGGCCGTCGGCGCCGATGCCTATTGCCGCGATGCGGCGGTGGCGGTCGAGACCGCCAAGGACTACATGAAGCGCAAGCACAATGTGCGCGCTTCGGCCTGATTGGCCAATTCGGCATGGACAATAGGAAGCCGCGCCTTGCAGCGCGGCTTTTTTGTTCCCAGATGGTGAAGAAGGCCGCGCGCGGATCAGGGCTTGGTGACGGTGTCCTCGACCGCCTTGGCAGTCGATTTGACATCCCTGCCGACGCCGCGAACGGTGTTCGCGCAAGCCGCAAGGGCCAAGGCGCAGGCCAGGATGGCAATCGGCGTGATGCGTAGCAGTTTCATGGACGGTGTCTCCCTCAATAGATAAATTAGCGCCACAACAACGAAGGCCGCTCGACTGGTTCCATGGCCAAGACGCAAAAAACGAAACCGAATCAAGACGACAGGCTGCTCGTCATCGCCTGCGGGATGATTGCGCGTGAAGTTCTGGCCGTCAAGGAACAGCTCGGACTGGATCACCTCGACCTGACCTGCCTGCCGGCGGAATTCCATTTCTACCCGGACCGCATCGCTCCGGCCATGGACAAGGCAATCGAAAAGGCCAAGGCCGAAGGCTACAGCAACATCTTCGTCGGCTATGCCGATTGCGGCACCGGCGGCCTGCTCGACAGGGTCTGCGAGAAGCATGGCGTCGAGCGCATGGCCGGCCCGCACTGCTTCGCCTTCTATCAAGGCATGGAAGCCTACGCGAAAATCGCCGACGACGACATGATGTCGTTCTACATGACCGACTTCCTGTGCCGCCAGTTCGACGCCTTCTTCATGAAACCGCTCGGCCTCGACAAGCACCCGGAACTGATCAAGGACTATTTCGGCAACTACGAAAAGCTGATCTACCTTGCCCAGACCAACGATCCGGAGCTCGACAAGGTCGCCGAAAAGGCCGCCAAAATGCTCGGTCTCGTCTATGAGCGCCGCGCCACTGGCTATGGCGACCTGACGGCCGGAATGGCGCAGGCGGCTGCACACGCCTGAAGCAATTCTTGACCCGCTATGCTCCAACCCTGGATGACAGGCCATCGAGAACGGGTAAGTTGTGCGCCACAAGGCAACAGGCCCTCCAGCCATTCGAACGTGGAAACGCACCGATGACACCTCGCCTCTTGATAGCCGCACTCGGTCTCCTCTGTTTCGCCCTGCCCGCTCATGCCGATGGCGAGATACAGAAACTCATCACCCCAGCCGACAAGGCACGGCTCGACAAATATGGCGAGACCCGCAAGGCAGCCCTTGCCGAGGCGAAGGCAGGCAACCCGGCCGAGGTCAAGCAACTCGATGCCCTGCTGGCAAAGCCGCTGGTGGCCTTTTCCGACAAGGACCTGACCGGCAGTTGGCGGTGCCGCACCATCAAGGCCGGCGGGCCTTTGCCGCTCGTCATCTATGGCTGGTTCAAGTGCAAGGTGACCGACGACGGTTCCGGCTGGCGGCTGGAAAAGATCAGCGGTTCGCAGCGCACCAAGGGCCGCTTCTTCGACGATGGCGAGAAACGCGCGATCTATCTCGGCTCCTTCTATGTCAACGATGATCCGGCAAAGCCCTATGGAAGCGGCCCGCAAACCGACCAGGTCGGCTACGCCTTCCGCAACAGCGCCAAGGAATGGCGCATCGAATTTCCGGCGCCCTACTACGAATCGAAGCTCGATATCATCGAATTCAAGCGCTGACTGTGTATCGAAGGCTGATCACCAAGGATTAACCCGGACACCCTAGCATCCCGTCCATTGTCGAGAACGGGTTGCTTGGAGGGGGCAGTATCCATGGCAGCATTAGAATCCAGTACGCGTCCGATCGTGGTCGTCACCGGGGGCGGCCAGCATGTCTGGGCTATGATCAATGCAATCGCCGATCGCGTTGGTCCTGTCAGCGTCGTCCTCGAAACCCCTGAATCCAAAAAGCAATTGCTGCGTGGCCGGGCTCGCCGCCAAGGCTGGATCTCCGCCATGGGCCAGCTTGGCACGATGGTGCTGAGCAGGTTGGGCAAGCGATTCCTGGCCGGCCATAGCGCGCGATTGATTGCCGAGGAGAAGCTGGAGGTTGAGCCGCGACCAGGCCAGGAGATCATCCAAGTATCCTCGGCCAATGGGCTTGAGTGCCTGCAGGTAATCCAGAAGATCCGGCCAGGCGTTGTGCTGCTCAACGGTTGCCGACTAATCTCGGCGGAGATGCTGAGCAAAATGCCCTGCCCGGTGCTCAATTACCATGCGGGCATCACGCCGAAATATCGCGGCATGAATGGCGGCTATTGGGCTCTGGTATCAGGCGATGCGCAGAATTTCGGCACGACTGTCCACCTCGTCGACGCTGGCGTCGACACCGGTGGCGTGCTGAAGCAGGCGCGCGGACGATCGAAAAAGGGCGACACCATCTCAAGTCACGCGCTACGCCAGACGGCGTTCTCGCGCGACATCTGCGTCGAGGCCGTCAGCGATGCACTGGCTGGAAAACTCACGACGATCGATCCCGGCCTGCCTTCGAAGCTGTGGTATCATCCGACGATCTGGTTCTACGTCTGGACGGGCCTCAGAACCGGCATCTGGTAGCGAGTTCCTCGCCCGTATCCGCATGCCGCACGCTGGCTCTTCCGGCGCGTCGAACCTGCCGCCAGCACACGCCGCAAACGAATAAACCCACCTTTCATTTTACGACATCCAAATGCGTCGCTTTTGAATGCGCGCGCGTCGTCCCATAACAAGCGGCCCCACTGCGCTTCCGGCAATGCTCGCAGATCGAGGAGTGAGAATTCATGGCCGATCTGATCGTCGTCTACTGGCGCGACATCCCAGCCCAAATCATCGTCAAGAAGGGCCGGCAGAACGCCAAGCGCGAACTGCCGCTGCGCTTCACCGAGGCGATCGACATGTGCGCGATGCGCACTGGCGCCGGCGGCACCGACGATTATCTGGCCGAATGGCGCAAGGCCGATCCCGTCCCGGTCGGCGATGACCTCGAAGCCGAGGTCGAGAAGGCATTCAACGATATCGACACGAAATACGACCGCGAGCGGCTGGTCGCCCTGGTCAAGGCAGGCGGCAAAGAAAATGTCTGAAACCATTCCTGCCAAGGATGGCCAAAGGGTTGTCCAGCCGGTTACCCAAGCCACTCTGGTCAAGAAGGCAGCGCCGAAATCCGACTACAAGCCGGCCGACGTGTCGCCGCAGCGGCGCGTGCAGCGTTCCTTTGCGGTTCGGCTGTGGTCGATCAGGCATTCGCGTCTGCTCGAATGGTTCTACGCCAAATTCGCCGACATGTTTCTGCTCCTCCATCCCCTCTGGAAGGGCATAGGCTACGGCCGCGTCGAAGGGCCGATCAAATTCGTCGAGAAGCGCGTCAAGGGCTTCATGTTCGACTGCCGCATGTGCGGCCAGTGCATCTTGTCCTCGACCGGCATGTCGTGCCCGATGAACTGCCCCAAGCAATTGCGCAACGGCCCTTGCGGCGGCGTCCGCGCCAACGGCAATTGCGAGGTCGAGCCCGATATGCCCTGCGTCTGGGTCAAGGCCTGGGAAGGCTCGCAAAACATGGTGCACGGCGACAGGATCCTGACCGTGCAGAAGCCGGTCGACCAGTCGCTGCGCGAAACCTCGGCCTGGCTGCGGGTGACCGCGCAGGCGGCCACCGCGCGCGAAGCGGCCGCTGCCGCCAAGAATGAGACGGCCAACACCGGGGCGTCGGCATGATCGGCCGCCAGCGCGACGAGAACCCGGCTGGCATCCACCTGCCGCTTGAGCCCTTGCCCGGCCACACCTCGCGCGGCCGGCTGGAGCGCGTGCTTAGGCGCGGCGAATTCGCGGTGACGACCGAACTCAACCCACCCGACAGCGCCGATCCCGAAGACGTCTATAACAGGGCGAAGATTTTCGATGGCTGGGTCGACGCCATCAACGCCGTCGACGCATCGGGCGCCAATTGCCACATGTCGTCGGTCGGTATCTGTGCGCTTTTGACCCGCATGGGCTATGCGCCGATCATGCAGATCGCCTGCCGCGACAAGAATCGGATCGCCATCCAGGGCGACGTGCTGGGTGGTGCCGCCATGGGCGTGGCCAACATGCTGTGCCTGACCGGCGACGGCGTGCAGGCCGGCGACCAGCCCGGCGCCAAGCCGGTGTTCGACCTCGACTGCATGTCGCTGTTGGAAACCTGCCGTATCATGCGCGACAATGGCAAGTTCCTGTCCGGCCGCAAGCTGACGACGCCGCCGCAGCTTTTCCTGGGTGCTGCGATCAACCCGTTCGCGCCGCCGATCGATTTCCGGCCGCATCGCCTGGGCAAGAAGATCGCCGCCGGCGCGCAATTCGTACAGAGCCAATATTGCTTCGACGTGCCGATGTTCCGCACCTACATGCAAAAGGTGCGCGACCTCGGCTACACCGAAAAATGCTTCATCCTGGTTGGCGTCGGCCCGCTCGCCTCGGCCAAGACGGCCAAATGGATCCGCTCGAACGTGCCGGGCATCCATATTCCCGATTCAGTCATCAAGCGGCTGGAAGGCGCCCAGGACCAGAAGAAGGAAGGCAAGCAGCTCTGCATCGACATCATCAATGAGGTGAAGGAAATATCAGGCGTTTCCGGCGTTCACGTAATGGCCTACCGGCAGGAGGAATATGTCGCCGAGATCGTCGATGAATCGGGCGTTCTGAGGGGCCGCCAGCCGTGGAAACGTGAGATCCGTCGCGACGACCAGATGGTCGCCGACCGGCTCGACAGCATCTTGCACGACGACATTACCGAAACGCAGGTGGACATGGTGAAGACCGCGCACTGATGTATGTCGCCCAAAAGTGGGAACCGGTTTTGGGACAACGACATACTTTAACTCGAGGCGAAGCGCGGACGGCCACCCATTCGCTTGAACGAAAACAGACAACGATATAAAGAAATCTTTATATCACGGCGGAGAGAATTCATGACCCGTACCATCGTCGCTTCGGCGACACGAGAAATCATCATCGGCTTCGACCAGCCGTTCTGCGTGATCGGTGAACGCATCAACCCGACCGGCCGCAAGAAGCTGGCCGCCGAGATGATCGCGGGCAATTTCGAGACCGTCATCAGGGACGCATTGGAGCAGGCAGCGTGCGGCGCCACCATGCTCGACGTCAACGCCGGTGTCACCTCGGTTAACCCGAACGAGACCGAACCCGGCCTCTTGGTGCAGACGCTGGAGATCGTGCAAGGACTGGTCGACCTGCCGCTGTCGATCGACAGTTCCGTCACCGCAGCGATCGAAGCCGCACTCAAAGTTGCCAAGGGCCGTCCGCTGGTCAACTCCGTCACCGGCGAGGAAGAAAAGCTCGAAGCCATCCTGCCGCTGGTGAAGAAGTACAATGTGCCTGTCGTCGCCATCTCCAACGACGAGACCGGCATTTCGATGGACCCGGATGTCCGTTTCGCCGTCGCCAAGAAGATCGTGCAGCGTTGCGCCGATTTCGGCATTCCGGCGCATGACGTCGTCGTCGACCCGCTGGTCATGCCGATCGGCGCGCTCGGCGACGCCGGCCGCCAGGTGTTCGCGCTGCTGCGTCGCCTGCGCGAGGAGCTCAAGGTCAACACCACCTGCGGCCTGTCCAACATCTCCTTCGGCCTGCCGCATCGCCACGGCATCAACGCCGCTTTCATCCCGATGGTGATCGGCGCCGGCATGACATCAGCCATCATGAACCCGGTACGCCCGCAGGAAATGGAAGCCGTGCGCGGCGCCAATGTGCTGAACGGCACCGACGAGAACTGCACCAACTGGATCAGAACCTACAAGGATTACAAGCCGGCCGAAGGCGGCCAGGCGGTCGCCGCCCCGACGCAGGTCAATGCGCCGGGCGACGGCGCCGGCAATGGCGGCCGCCGCCGTGGCGGCCGTGAAGCCCGGATGGGCCGAGGATAAGCGCGCAATCGTGAACTCACCTGCAAACATCACCGATCCGCTCGTGCTTTTCATGCCGTCCGGCAAGCGCGGGCGGTTTCCTGTCGGCACACCGGTGCTTGATGCCGCGCGCCAGCTTGGTGTCTATGTCGAAAGTGTGTGCGGCGGACGCGCCACCTGCGGGCGCTGCCAGATCGAAGTGCAGGAAGGCAATTTCGCCAAGCACAAGATCACCTCTTCCAACGACCACATCACGCCCAAGGGCGCCAAGGAAGAGCGCTATGAGCGCGTCCGCGGCCTGCCCGAACGGCGCCGCCTCTCCTGCTCGGCGCAAATCCTCGGCGACCTCGTCATCGACGTGCCGCAGGACACCGTGATCAACGCGCAGACCATCCGCAAGGATGCCGACACCAAGGTCATCGCCCGCGATTCGGCGATCCGCATGTGCTATGTCGAGATCGAAGAGCCCGACATGCACAAGCCGCTTGGCGACCTCGACCGCCTGAAGATCGCGCTGATGCACGACTGGGGCCTGAAAAGCCTCGATTTCGATTTTCATCTGCTGCCGCAGGTGCAAGGCATCCTGCGCAAGGGCAACTGGACGGCGACCGCCGCCATCTACAAGGATGCCGACTCAGAGACAGCGCGCGTCGTGGCGCTGTGGCCCGGCCTCAAGAACGAAGCCTATGGGCTGGCTTGCGACATCGGCTCGACCACCATCGCCATGCATCTGGTATCGCTGCTGTCGGGCCGCGTCGCCGCCTCGTCCGGCACGTCGAACCCGCAGATCCGCTTCGGCGAGGATCTGATGAGCCGCGTCTCCTATGTGATGATGAACCCGGATGGTCGCGAAGGCATGACGGTTGCCGTGCGTGAGGCGATCTCGGGCCTGGTCGACAAGGTCTGCGCCGAAGGCAATGTCCAGCGCAACGACATCCTGGACAGCGTCTTCGTCGGCAATCCGATCATGCACCATCTGTTCCTCGGCATCGATCCGACCGAGCTTGGCGGCGCGCCCTTTGCGCTGGCCGTTTCGGGCGCCGTGCATATCAAGGCATCCGACATCGGCTTGAAGCTCAACCAGGGCGCCAGGCTCTACATGCTGCCTTGCATCGCCGGCCATGTCGGAGCGGACGCGGCGGCGGTGACGCTGTCGGAAGGCCCGCATCGCCAGGACGAGATGATGCTGATCGTCGATGTCGGCACCAATGCCGAGATCGTACTCGGCAATCGCCAGCGGGTGGTTGCGGCTTCCTCGCCCACCGGCCCTGCCTTCGAGGGTGCCGAAATCTCCGGCGGCCAGCGGGCAGCACCCGGCGCCATCGAGCGCGTGCGCATCGACCCAGACACGCTGGAGCCGAAATACCGCGTCATCGGCTCGGAACTGTGGTCCGACGAACCGGGCTTCCTGGAGAGCGTCCAGGCAACCGGCGTCACCGGCATCTGCGGTTCCGGCATCATCGAGGTGGTGGCCGAGATGTATCTCGCCGGCATCATTTCCGAGGACGGCGTCATCGACGGCGGGCTTTCGGCCCGTTCGCCGCGCGTCACCGCCAACGGCCGCACCTTCTCCTATGTGCTGAAGGAAGGCTCCGCCGCATTGACGGAAGATGGGCCGAAGATCACCATCACCCAGACCGATGTGCGCGCCATTCAGCTTGCCAAGGCAGCGCTTTATGCCGGGACCAAGCTGTTGATGGAAAAGCAGAACACCGAGCATGTCGACCGCATCCATTTCGCCGGCGCCTTCGGCTCCTTCATCGATCCGAAATACGCCATGGTGCTCGGGCTGATCCCGGATTGCGACCTCGACAAGGTCTCGGCCGTCGGCAACGCCGCAGGTGCCGGCGCCCGCATGGCGCTGCTCAATCGCGGCTACCGCCGCGAGATCGAGGACACGGTCAGCAAGATCGAGAAGATCGAGACGGCGCTGGAACCGAAATTCCAGGAGCATTTCGTCTACGCCATGGCGCTGCCCAACAAGGTCGATCCGTTCCCAAAACTGTCGGCAGCGGTGAAACTGCCGCCGCGCAAGACGGTCAGCGAGGACGGCGTTGCCGGCGACGCCGCTCCCCGACGGCGTTCGCGCGAAGGCCACGCCGCCAGGCGTGGACGGGAATAAGCGGCCGCGCCCAGGCCACCGCCTTTCCAAACTCATTTGCATGCAAATGTTTCCGGATCGCTTGATCCGGAAACCAAAACGCTGTTTTCGTGAAATTCGCCAGATACATGGCAGGCGCATTCAACCGGCATCGAATGGCAGGCTGGAGATATCTTTCAGCCGTCGCAACGCTCCAGAGGAGACAACGATGTCAATGCTCGAAAGCCTCGGCCGCTATGGCACGGCCATCAAGAATGCTCACGACCGCAGCAAGGCGCGGCGCTTGTTGAACAGCCTGCCGCCTGAGATTCAGAAGGACATCGGCTGGCCGGTGTCGCCGCGATCCAGCGAAAAGGCAGCACTCATCAACACCATCTGGAGCGCCGCGCGCTGATGACCTTCGCCGACAAATGCAAATTGCTCGGCATGCGCCGGGGATCACGCATGTCCCCGGCGACCACCAGCAACCGGCTGCGTGCCGCACTTTTGCCGCGCCGCTGAGCATCGCGGCGCGGATCACACCAGCGTGTAGATACGGCGCGAATCTTGACATTTTCGGCCACGGCACGATCTTCGAAGATAGTGGGGGTTCTCTTAGTCGGCTTTGGCCGAAGTTCGCGTATCCGCATGCCAAGTTTGAAAAGCCATGTCGTGTCTTTTGTCCTGCGGCACAGCCGCAAGCAGGCATTTGCCAGTCCGGAAAATCTGCAGCGCTGGATCGCGGCCGCGCGCAAGACCGAGAACCACCGGCCGCCCGCCTCGCTGCACCAGCGTCTCGACATCGAGATGCATACGGTCGATGGCTTCCCCGTCTACGAAATCGCACCCAGGACCGGCGAGCAGAAGCGGATTCTCTACTTGCACGGTGGTGCATATGTCTTTGAAATCACACCCTATCATTGGCACCTAATCGCCGAGATGGCGGATCGGCTGGGCTACGGGATCACGGTGCCGATCTATCCAATCGCTCCCGAACACGATTTCCATGCCATGTTCGGAATGGTTGGCGATGTCTACCGGCAGATGCTCGCCGAGACGGAAGCCGAAGACATCGTCTTCATGGGCGATTCCGCCGGCGGCAATATGGCTGTGGTGCTGACCATGATGGCCGCCGAAGAAGGACTGCCCCTGCCGTCGCGGCATGTGCTCATTTCGCCGGGTCTCGACGTGTCGCTCACCAATCCCGCAGTGTTCGAGGCGGAACGCAACGACCCTTGGCTGGGCATAGCTGGCGGACGAGAGGCAATTCGCCTGTACAGTGCCGGCATCGATCCCAGCGATTGGCACATCAGCCCGGTCTATGGAGATTTGTCCGTGCTGCCAAGAACGCTGCTTTTGACCGGCTCGCGCGATCTTTTGACTCCCGACAATCTGATCTTCGCCGAAAAAGCCCGCGCAGCCGGCGTTGAAATCGATCTTGTCTATGAGGAAGGCATGTTCCACGTCTGGCCGCTGATCGACATGCCGGAAGCCCGGCGCGCCCGCGAGCGCATCGTCGCCTTTCTCGGGGAGAGCCGGATCGTGCACGATACGAGAGTAAGGCATGAACAGCGCCCCGCCGAAGCGGCGGAGTAGCTCTATACTATCGTCCTTGCCAGCCGGTCAGAACTTGCCGGTTTCCCGGAAGACTTCGAAAGTCGCGCGGATGTGGTCGGCAACGGCCTTGACCGGGGCACTGGCATCCGGCGCCACCACCATTGCCAGATTGTAGGTCCCGATGTCGGGCATGCCGTCCTTCGGGCAGAGTTCGACCATGTCGTTGCCGAGGAACGACTTCGGCAATGGCGCCACGGCGAGATCGGACATGATCGCGGCGCGCTGGCCGGCCGTGTGCGCGCTCATATAGGCGATGCGGTAGTTGCGGCCCTCGCGGCCAAGCGCGTCGAGCGCCCCGGCACGCCAGGCGCAGCCCTCTTCCCACAGCGATACCGGCAAGGGCTCGCGCAGATGCGCACAGCCGCCCTTGGCGCCGGCCCAGACGATCGGCTCGGTCAGCAGCACCTCGGCGCCGAGCGCGCTGGTCTTGTAGGAATTGGTCAACAGCGTGATGTCGAGCGCCCGGTCGTCCATGCGCCGGCGCAGATTGCTGCTCTGGTCTATGGTGACGTCGACGGCGATCGACGGATGCGACTGCGCGAAACGCTTCAGCACATGCGGCAGCACGCGCTCACCGTAATCGTCCGGCGAGCCAAGCCGCACCACACCGACAATGTCGGGAATGATGAACTTCGACACCACCTCGCGATTAATGGACAGCAGCCGGCGGGCATAGCCGAGCAGCATCTCGCCGTCCGTGGTCAGCGACACCGAGCGAGCGTCGCGCGCGAACACGGAGCGGCCGAGAATGTCCTCGAGCTTCTTGATCTGCATGGAAACGGCCGACGGCGTGCGGAACACGGCATTGGCGGCGGTGGTGAAGCTGCCGGTCTCGGCAATCGCCACGAACGTGCGCAAAACATCGAGATCGAGCAGTGGCAGCGGATGATTGAGCGGGGCGTTCATGGCAACCGACCTTCAATTTTTCTGATACAAAACATCATTCCATTTCGTTTGATTGAACATCAGATTGGGAGGATAGTCAACTCCATCGAAGCAGTAGCTGCCACGAGCAGCCATGAAACGACCTCGACACAGACCTGCATTCGACACGAAATGAAGTTGAAAAAAACCCGCAGTAGCCAACTCGCTGTCTGGCACTAGCCAACCCAAAGGAGAAAGAGATGTCTATCCTGTCGTCCCTTGGTCGCATCGCGACCGAATTCAGCGCGGCACGCGCCCGCTACCAGACCGAGCGCGCTATCCGCTCCCTGCCGATCGAACTGCAGAAGGATATCGGCTGGCCTGAAGCTTCCGACACCAAGACCGGTACTCGCAATGGCATCGGATCCTGGGCTGGAGCAAAGTAGATCGTGTGTACCATGTGCTGAAGGCCTGCCGCGCAGCCCGCCCGGCAGGCCTTCTCTGTTTTATTTGTATTCAACAGAGCTTTGGAGCCATGTCGCCGGCGCATGACGCATATGAGAAAGCCGCATAGCAGCTCCTGTTTCCAATTAATGCCTTGTAAATAATCGTAAATTTTGGGCACCTTGCTCAAATCTGTCGCAATCGATGTCGCATTTCATATCAAGCGCTTCGCTTTTGCGATTTAGTTTCTGCTTACACAAGCCTATATCAGCGCCAGCAAACGAGCTGCCCCACTCCATCAAGCGAAGGCGACCCGTCTAAGCAACAAATGGAGATGATTATGAAGCTTTTTGCACGCCTCTTTGCCCGCCGCGAAATGAACCTGACCACCGCTCTCGAGCGTCAGCGTCTTGCCAACACCATGCCCGGCCAGACCGGCGCCATGAATGCGGCGCGCCTCGGCTTCATCGCCTGAAGATTTCTAGAGGCAGCGCATCCCTGCCGCTGCTTTAAAATTGCAACACCGCCTGGCTCCAGCCAGAGCGGCGTTTTGTTCTGTGCGCAGGCCGTACGTTGCCCGTCCCTTGAACAGTTCGTGCCACTTCCAGGGCTCGCTGCACGCCGATTGCCCATTTGCGACCCATGTCGCAAATTTAATCTTGTCGTAGCGGCGTAGCCGATTGACAGACATGGTTTTTCCTGATGTCGCTATGCTATTCGCGACATCCTGTTCGCGCCATGGCTGTGTGAGGTTCCCTTGAACGCGGTAAAGCATCCGATCAAGCGATCGTTTGTATTCTTCCTTATTCCCGATTTCACCATGATCGCTTTTGCGACCGCGCTCGACCCGCTGCGCTCGGCCAATCGCATGCTCGGCTACGAGGCCTATCGCTGGCGCCTCGCCAGCATCGACGGCAAGCCGGTGCGCGCCTCGAACGGGGTCGAATGCGCGGTCAACACCTCGCTCGAGGATGAGCGCAAGAAGATGGCCGGCCCCGACCGGCCGAACATGGCCATCGTCTGCAGCGGCATCAATGTCGAGCGTTATCAGAACAAGTCCGCCTTCGCCTGGCTGCGCGAGGAATACAATCGCGGCGTCGCCGTCGGCGGCCTGTGCACCGGCGCGCATATCCTCGCCGCCGCCGGCCTGTTGTCCAACAAGCGCTGCGCCATCCACTGGGAGAACCTGCCGGGCTTTTCCGAGGCGTTTCCGAAGGCCAATGTCTTTGCCGACCTCTTCGAGATCGACCAGAATATCTACACCTGCGCCGGCGGCACTGCCGCGCTCGACATGATGCTGAAGCTGATCGGCGACGACTTTGACGAGAACCTCGTCAACCGCGTCTGCGAGCAAGTGCTGACCGACCGCGTACGCAGCCCCACCGACCGCCAGCGCCTGCCACTACGCGCCCGCCTCGGCGTCCAGAACTCGAAGGTGCTGACCATCATCGAACTGATGGAGGGCAATCTGTCGGAGCCGCTGTCACTGATCGAGATCGCCGACCATGTCGATCTGTCGCGCCGCCAGATCGAGCGGCTGTTCCGCACCGAGATGGGCCGCTCCCCTGCCCGCTACTATCTGGAAATCCGGCTCGACCGCGCCAGGCATCTCTTGATCCAGTCGTCGATGCCGGTAGTCGAGGTGGCGGTCGCCTGCGGCTTCGTCTCGGCATCGCATTTCTCCAAATGCTACCGAGAACTCTACGCCCGCTCGCCGCAGCAGGAGCGCGTAGACCGCAAGCAGCTGCTGGCGGCCTGATCCGATACGCCCACGGACAAACAGGCTAGTGTCATGATATCGTCAGGCAGCGGCGCCCCGCTGCCTGGAACCAACCTCAGTAATCGTCGCAGGTGCATTCCGCCGAGGAGATACGGTCGTTCCAGTCACTGCCGCCCAAATTGCGGATCCTGCGCGTGATCTCGATCGAGCGGCCGCCCATCCTAGAATCCTCATAGGCCACGAGCGTGCAGCCGCGGCGAACGATCACCGACGACACACGGTCATTCCAGAACTGGCCGCCACGAAAATTTACGGAATCCTCGGCACCCATGCCGATGGACCGCCCGCGAAAATTCCCGTTCTCGAACATGATACAGGCAGCCTGGTTGTATTGGGCGCTGGCGACGTCGGCATACAGCACGGACGCGACTGCGGTCAGGATGGCAAGACGTCTCATCGGTTTTTCCTCGGTTCGGCAGCGCTCCTGGCTGGGTCACGCGGCCTGCCCAGTTTGCCACTGCTTCGGTCGCGGAGGCAAGCCTGGAGCGTAAGCCCGAACAGGTAGGCAGCGGGGCAAGAGCGGGAGCCGGTTCGGCAAAGATCACGCTCAATGGGGAAGAGCTTTAGCGGCTGTCGAACATCCAGCTGCGGTTTCGCCACATTTTCTCGCCGACCAGACAGTCGGTGGTGGATCTCTCCTGTGCCAATATCACCCGCGGATGCGCGGCTTCTTCCGCCGCCCATTGCGGCGAGGCCGGGCCGGCGAGTTCCAACACCAGCTTGCGGCGAATGGCTTCGGGAAACTGCGTCCAGTCATTGACCGGGATCATGAAGGCTCCGGGACCACCAATGACGCAGTCGCTGTAGTAGCGATCGAGATTGCTGACGTCGTAGGCGCCGGTGAAGCCGCCTCGCGTCATCAGCGGCAGGCCGTTGATGACGATGCCTTGCTTGATCAGCTCGTCGCGGGTCAGGTTGACCGGCGCGCCCTGATTGTTGGGGCCGTCGCCCGAAATGTCGATGACCCGCTTCGTGCCTCGGTAGCCGCTTTCGGCGAACAGGTCGTTGCCGAACTCCAGCGCTCCGGAGATCGAGGTGCGCCGCGCGCTGTTGGGCGGCTGCGCCGACAACTGCGCAACCACGCGCTCGGCGTCGGTGCGGCTGGCGATCACCGTCCACGGCACGATGACGCGCTGCCAGGTGGTACCGGCCCATTCGACATAGGTGACGGCGATCTTGCCATGGGCGCCGTCGGCAATGGCCTGCAGCACATTGTCGTGCGTCAGCGCGGCTGCGTAGCCATGACGCTGGATCTCGAGCTCGTCCGGTGACATCGACAGCGAGACATCGACGGCCAGCACCAGCTCGACATCGACGGGCTCGTCAGCAAGGGACGCCGGCGCCAACCAAAACGTCAGCGCGAACGCGGCACAGCCCGAAAGCAAATGTCTAGCACAGGCAAAAGCAGACATTCCGCAAGGGTAAGCGAAAGCAGCCCGTTTAAAAAGGGAAAAGCCCGACCAAGGCCGGGCTTTGCGTTCTCAAATTCTGCTGCTTCAACTGCGCGGCTTCAAATTCTCCGGATCATAAAGCGGCTTGTAGCCGACAGCGGCGACTTCGACCGGATATGTCTCGCCGAAATACTCGATGGTGAGCTTGCGGCCTTCCTGGGCGTAGGCCCATGGCAGATAGGCGAGGCCGATGTTCTTGCCGATGGTCGGGCCATAGGCCATCGACGTGGTGAACGACCGGCGGCCGAGTTCGTCGACCAGCGTCTCGCCGGTCTTCGGGTCCATCACCGGCATCGTGCCGACAGGATAGCGGGCAACGCCTTTGGAATCGACATTACTGGTCATCACCAGCGTGCACAGCATGGCCGGTTGGTGCTCGCGGGCGCGGTATTCGACATGTTTGGCCTTGCCGCAAAAGTCGTTCTCCTTGACCTTCGGACGCGCAAGATCGGCTTCGAGCAGGTTGTACTCGGTCAAAAGGTCGGCGTTCTGCAGGCGCAGGCTCTTTTCCATACGGCGGGTGTTGGCATAGGTCTCAACGCCGAAGGGCATCACGCCGGTCGAGCGCAGCGCGTTCCAGACAGCGAGACCGTCCTCGTAGCGCATATGCAGTTCCCAGCCCTGCTCGCCGACATAGGAGATGCGGAAAGCGCTGACATCCTTGCCGCCGATCCGGACCGGCTTGATCGCCGCGAATGGGAAGTTCTCAACAGAGAGCCCGTCCGGATTCTCGACCACCTTCTGCAACGTCGCCCGGGCGTTCGGCCCCCAGATGCCGATGGTGACATATTTCTCGGTCACGTCGGTGATGGTGACGTCGAAACCTTTGTCCTGTGCCGTGCGGCGCATGTACTGGAAGTCGCGCGGACCGGCGTCGGCGCCATCGATCAAACGACAGCGGTCGGCCATGCGGATGACGGTGAAGTCGGCGCGCACCATGCCTTCCTCGTCGAGGAAGTGAGTGTAGATGCCCTTACCGATGTTGTTGTCGCCGCCGATCTTGGCCGCGCACAGCCATTCCAGCAGCGCGACATGGTCGGGACCCTCGATGTCGTACATAGCGAAATGCGACAGGTTGACGATGCCGCAATCCTCGCTCATGGCGAGATGTTCGGCATTGGAGACGCGCCAGAAATGGCGGTTGTCCCATTCGTTCTCACGCACCGGCACCCGGTTGCCGTATTTTTCCAAGAGATGCTCGTTGGCGGCGTAGCCGTGGGCGCGCTCCCAGCCGCCAAGCTCCATGAAATAGCCGCCGAGTTCCTTCTCGCGTTCCCAGAACGGCGAGCGCCTGATGTTGCGGGCTTTCGAGAACGGCTCGCGCGGATGCACCGCCGGATTGTAGACCTTCATCGCCGTCTCGGTGCAGCGATCCCAGATGAATTGCTCCTTGGTCTGGTGCGGATAGAACCGTGCATAGTCGATGGCATGGTGATCGATCGCGGTGCGGCCGTCGGTCATCCAGTCGGCGATCAGCTTGCCCATGCCGGGACCATCCTTGACCCAGATGGCGACGGCATACCAAAGGCCCCGCACCTTCTGGCTTTCGCCCATGGACGGGCCGCCATCCGCGGTCACCTGCAAGAGACCGTTGAAGGAATGGCTCTCATTGTAGCCGAGTTCGCCGAGGATCGGCGTCAGTTCCATGGCGCGTTCGAGCGGTGCCAGGATCTGCTCCATGTCGAGGTCGCGCTGTGAGGGCGAAAGCCGCGCCTGGTCCTTCTCCAGCAGGTCGCGCGGATGGCAAAGGCGCGGATTGGTCTCTTCGTAGTAACCCCACTCGATCTGCCCGCCCTCGGCGGTCTTTGGATCGCCGGTGTCACGCATATAGGCCGAGTTGCCCTGGTCGCGCAGCAGCGGCCAGCCGATCTCCTTGCCGGTGCCGGCAAACTCGTTGTAGGGGCCGAAAAAGGTCAGCGGATGGTCGATCGGCATGACAGGCAGATCCTCGCCGACCATTTCCGCGATCAGCCGGCCCCATATGCCGGCGCAGACGATGACATAGTCGGCCTCGATGGTGCCGCGATCGGTCACCACGCCTGAAATGCGGCCGTCCTTGACGACAAGCGACCGAGCCGGCGTGTTGGCGAAGGATTTGAGCTTGCCCGAGGCTTCCGCCTGGTCGACCAGCTTGCCGGCGACCGTCTGCGAGCGCGGGATGACCAGACCGGCATCGGGATCCCACAGGCCGCCCTGCACCATCGCTTCTTCGATCAGCGGAAATTTTTCCTTGATCTCGGCCGGTTCGATCAGACGGGCGCGCGTGCCAAACGCCTTGGCGGAGGCGATCTTGCGCTTGATCTCTTCCATGCGGCTGTCGTCGCCGACACGCGCAACCTCAAGGCCGCCGATACGCGCGTAATGACCCATCTTCTCGTAGAAATCGATGGAGTAGAGCGTCGTCCAGCACGACAGGAAATCGTGGCTGGTGGTGTAGCAGAAGTCGGAGGCGTGCGCGGTCGAGCCGATATCGGTCGGGATGCCTGATTTGTCGATGCCGACAATATCGTCCCAGCCGCGTTCGATCAGATGATGGGCGATCGATGCGCCGACAATACCGCCCAGGCCGACGATGACGACCTTCGCCTTTTTCGGAAACTCTGCCATTGCCCGCGACTCCAAAGTGATAAAGCGGGCGGACTATAGGGCGGAGCGGCAGGCCGATTGAAGCCTGTTTGCGACATTGGCAAAAAGCCGAGCGACCAGACGGCAGAATGCTTCACACCGGCGCCTGGGGCGGTTCGCTTTTCGGTGGGCTAACTCAGGCGAAGGCCCAGATGTCCTCGGCCTGAAAGCCGACCTGATAACCTGATGTCTTCAGCTTGACCACGACCTGGCCGATCTCCGGGGCGGGCAGCGCGCCGACCTCGACCTTGATCATGCCGGGGCGGTAGCGCTTGAGGTCCAGCTGTTCGAAGACGATCCAGTCGGCGCCCTCGCAATCGACGAGGAAAGCGTCGATATGGCTGATGCCGTTGCGATCGAGCAGCGTCTGCAAGGTCTCGGATGGCACCTCGATGTCCCTGAGATGCGGCGCGAACTTGTTGAAATTGGCGTCGGCCTCGCCCCAGGCATTCTTGCCCGACATCAGATTGGTGTCGGTGACCGACGAGCAGCCGATAAATTCGATGGGCAACGTGCCGGCCTCGAGGGCGGCGGCATCGAAGGTGTGGACGGTTATCGTGCCCTTTGTCTTCGTCACCGCCACCGGCTCGATGATGAAGCGGTCCGTGTCTGGATAATTGGCGCGCAGTCTCTTCTGGTTGTACGGGATCGGCTCGACCAGCATGGCCCGTGCACCGGGAATCCTGTGCAGCCAAGGCGTCACATCGTCGAACAGTGCGCCGTCGCAGGCGCCGACATTGACCATCTGGAACGGTCGCCCTGCACCACCAAAACGCGCCTTCAGCGCCGCCCTGGCCAGGAACTTGGTGCCGCGCAGCGACGGGCCGCGATCGAGAACGCCCTTGGGAAGAGCAAGCGACAGGGCAACGCGCGCCAGGCTGGATAGCGAACTCATGACTTGTCTCCGGGAATGATTTGCATGGCAGCGCGATTCTGGCCGCGAGCCACGGCTGCCCACAGCGCCATGAACGGCGTCGCCAGCAGCAGGAATGGCGGAATCAGATGGGGGAAATAGATGCGCGTGTCGTGGATCGGGAAGACGGTGAACTTCGCCAGCGCACCGAGCACCAGCGCCGCAAACAGGATGCCGGCGCGGCGATCGAGGCGGAAGCCGGCGCGGGCGGCAGCAAACCAGCCGGCCAGTGCCAGCACCGACACGCCGACCCAACTGTTCAGGCTGACGGCGCGCAGCAGCGAGGTGGCAAACGCCCTGAGATAGGTGGTGACCGAGAATGGCGGCTCGAATCCGTCCATATTGAAGTGCTGCTCGATGCTGGAGAACCACAGATGCGGCGCCCAGCCGGGATGATGCGCCCAGTGAGAGATGGCGAAGTAGGCCACGAAGGAAGCGGCAAAACCGGCCAGCGCACCCCATGCCCTCTGCCGGTACGCGACCAGCAGCACAGCGAAAATCGCCAGGAAAACAATGTTGTCCGGCCGTACCATGAAGGCGAGGAAGAGCAGGATCGCCGTTGCCACCTCGAGGCCGCGGACATAGGCATAGAGCCCGCCGAGCAGCAGCGCTGAAGTGAGCAGATCCGGTGTCGAAGCGCGTGCCGCATCGCCGAAATCGGCCATGATCAGCACCGCGCCGACGATAGGCGCCAACGCCAATGCCCCTGTGGAGCGTAGCCACATCAACGCGATCGCGCCAAACAGCAGCACGGAGAACACTGAGACCAGTCGCATTGCCTCGACCGGCGACATCACCGCGCTCAGTGTCGACAGGATCTCGGCATAGAGGAACTTGATCCGGTACATGCCGAGCAGTGAATGGAAGTCGGCGGCATTCTCCGTCATGTGACTGCGGAAGCCGCCTCCATCGTCGGTCAGCGCCTTATAGTCGCCTGCGGACACGCCCGATTTGACAGTGTTGTAGGCATAGTCATGCAGCGCCTGCGCATCGGGATAGGTGCCTTCCTCCGATATAGCGAGATAGGGCAGCATGTCCCAGTTGGCGTCGGGCATCACCCAGGCGGTGAACGCTGTAAAAAGAATGTAGAGCGCGAAGGCCGCCGCGCCGATCGGTGCTGCCAGCCGCGCATAAGTCCCCTCGCCCCACGCCAGACCGGCTCCGATGAGGCGGTCGAGCGGGTTTTGTGGATCGGGCGACTTGGTCAGCATCGTTGTACCCAGCGAACTCGCTTAACGAACCTGGCTTTTGACGAAATCCTTGACGATCGACACGATGCCGCGCGACAGCAGGCTGTCGAAGGCGTCGACGAAGCGGTCGACATGCTCGCGCTGGCAGATCAGCGGCGGCTCGAGCCGGATGACGTTGCGGTTGTATTCGGTGAAGGCGACCAGCACATCGTAGTCGCGCAACAGCAGCGCCCCGATGAAGCCCGACAGCGAACCCTTCAGCTTGTCGTCGAGCACGCTGACGATCGGCCGCAACACCATCGGCAAGGTCTGCGAGAAGTCGTGGAACTCCAGGCCGATCATAAAACCCCTGCCGCGCACCTCCTTGATGATCTTCGGGTACTTTTCCCTGAGCGTCTGCAGGCGCTGCAGCAAATAGTCGCCGGTGATGGCGGCATTGTCGATCAGCCCTTCATCATAGAGTACATTGAGCCCCTCGATCGAGGTGACGCAGGCCTCGCCCATGCCGCCGAAGGTCGCCATGGCATGGATCATCGCCGTTTTCGGCGTGCCATAGGCCTTCATGTAGACCTCGCGCCGCGCGATCATCGCGCCGACCGCCGCCTTGCCGGCGCCAAGCGATTTGGCCAGCGCCGTCACATCGGGAATGACGCCGTAATGCTCGAAGGCATAGAAGCGGCCTGACCGGCCATAGCCGCACTGCACTTCGTCGGCGACCCACAACACGCCATACTGGTCGCACAGCGCCCTTAGCTTCTGCCAATATTCAGCAGGCGCCTGGATGATGCCGCCGCCGCCCTGGATGGTTTCCAGCACGATGACGCCGACCTCCGGGTCGGAACGGAACAGGCGCTCGACCGCCTCGATGTCGGCAAACGGGATGCGAACCGTGTTTTCGGCCACCTTGAAGTCGGCGCGGTAGAGCTGGCCGTCGGTGATGCCCAGCACGCCCTTGGTCTTGCCGTGGAAGGAATTCTCGGCATAGACGATCTTCGGTCGCTTCGGACCGGCGGCGCGCTCGGCGAGCTTAACCGCCGCTTCCATCGCCTCCGAGCCGGACGAACCCAGAAACACCATGTCGAGATCGCCGGGCGAGCATTTGGCGATGTTGTGCGCAAGTGCCGCCGCATATTGCGACATGAAGGCGATGGCGATTTCCTGGCGCTTCTCCTCCTGGAATTTCTTGCGTGCTTCCAGGATGCGCGGATGATTGTGGCCGAAGGCCAGCGATCCGAAACCACCGAAGAAGTCGAGGATCTTGCGGCCGTTCTGGTCGATGTAGAACATGCCTTCGGCACGCTCGATCTTGATCTTGTGGAAGCCGAGCAGCTTCATGAAGTGCAGCTGGCCGGGGTTGAGATGCGCCTTGAACAGGTCGGTCATGCGGGCGACGTCCATCGCCTTGGCCTGCTCGACGCTGATCAAATCGGGCTTGGCGATGGTCGCTGGCGACAGCGACGGCGCGCTGACCATGGTGCGCAAATTGGTCTGTTCGGGCTTGGCCATGACGGTCATTTCAATCTCCTGTCTGCACGCACGACCAGGATCGGGCGCAACGAAAGCTGTTTTGCGAGCCGCTATTCGGCGGGCACATGTTTGGTGGCGACTGCGTGGCCGGCTTTCTTTGCGCGGTACTCGCTATAGGCGGCGATCAGCATGTCCTCGTCGCGATATTGCGGCACCCAGCCGAGCTGGCGCCCGGCCTTGGACACGTCGAGCACGCAGTCCTCGTCGGCGATCAGATACTGTTCCGGGTCCATGATCGGCATGTTCAAGAGGTCGAGCAGGTCGAGCGTGCGCTTGACCGCCCAGCCCGGTGTCGGGATCAGGATCGATTTCGAGCCGGCATGCCGGATCAAATCGCCGAGCAATTTCTTGACCGGCGGCGGGTTGAGCGAACCCAGATTATAGGCCTCATCAGGCACACCGGCCTTCCAGGCCGCGCGCGCGGCCTCGGCGCAGTCGAACACCGAGATGAACTGATAGGGGTTCCTGCCCGAACCGATCATCGGCACCGGAAAGTTCCAGTCGATCAGCTTGAACAGCTTTTCCAGGATGCCGAGCCGGCCTGGGCCGATGATCAGGCGCGGGCGAAACAGCGAGATCGACATGCCTCGCTTGCGCCATTCGGCCGCCAACTCCTCTGTCTTCTGCTTCGACCAGCCATATTCGCCCAGCGGCGCCACCGGGTGCTCCTCGGTCATCGGCTGCGTGACCGTGTGGCCGTAGATCATGTCGGTCGTGTAGTGGACGAGTTTTGACGCACCGGCTCTGTCCATGGCCTGCATGATGTGCTCGGTGCCATGAAAATTCACCGGGAAAAAGAAATCGTGCCGCTTGGCGCGCACCTGGATCGGCGACAGCATCTTTGCCGACAGATTGTAGACCATGTCGTCGGCCGTGAGCCCGACCGCAGCGACCGACGCCGGATCGGTGACGTCGCATTGGACAAAGCGGACGGTGCGGTAATGCGACAGGTCGCTCTTGACGATGTCGGCGACGACAACCTCTTCACCATCGGCCATAAGCTTCGGGGCAAGATGGCGGCCGACGAAACCGTCACCGCCGAAAATCACATGTCTCATCGAATGATCTCGTTTGCTTGGATCTTGTCGGGCGTGATGGAAGCGGTCTGGTCCTCATGCTCTCGACCACCCAAATCTCGGCCACTTTGCGCGATCAGCACCGTGCCGACGCAGATGAAGGCGATACCGGCGATGCGCCAGCCATTGAGGTCCTCGCGGAAGACGAAATAAGCAAAGATGGCGACGGCAACGTATGCGAGGCTGAGGAACGGATAAGCAAAGGAGAGCTCGACCTTCGACAGCACATAGAGATGCGAGGCCATCGAGATGACGAAGGTGCAGAGGCCCAGGAACACCCACGGGCTGAAGACGATCTGCAGCAGCTTGACGAGCGGATTGACGCCCTCGAACGAGATCGGCCCGAGCGACATCATGCCTTGCTTCAGCATCAGCTGCGCGGCGGCATTGGTCATGACCGTAAAGAGAATGAAGACGATGTATTTCATGTGTTCCAAGCCACCCCTTCACGCTTCCTATTACAAACCCGCAAACATTTCGTGAAGCCACAAGAATGTTTTGAGTGAATCGTGGATTTAACGATTCGGTAACCAAGAATTACTCGATTTTCTATTCCGCCGCCTCGGCCGCACCTCGCCGCGTGTCCAGCTTCCTTGCCGTCCGCGCCCAGAAATCAGACATGAAGGCGGGGTCGCGGAGCGCTTCCAGCCGCTGCCATTCGGGAAAGGACGAAGCGAAGATTTCGGCCCCCATGCGGGCGTCCTTGTACGGATTGACTGCGCCGCCGGCCTCGACCGTGATGCGGTCGAACTCCCGCAGCAGCGCCAGCGTCGCAGCCCCCCTGTTGGGGAAATCCAGCGTCAGCGTGTAGCCGGGACGCGGGAACGACAGCAGCGCCGGCGAGCGGATGGAGCCGAAGCGTTTCAATACGGTGAGGAACGAGCCCTGCCCGGCTTGCCTTGCAGCCGCAAGCAATGCCGGCACGGCCTCGCGCGCCGCCGCTTCCGGCACCACGCTCTGGTGTTGGAAAAGCCCTTTCGGCCCATAAAGCCGGTTCCAGTCGCGCACGCCGTCGAGCGGGAAGAAGAAGCCCTGGTAGCCAACCTGGCGCGGCGCCGTCGACCGCCCCTTCTTCCACCTGTAGGCGGCGTTGAAGGCGGTCAGGAACGGCCGGTTGAGCACATTGAACGGCGGCTGGACCGGCACCGAGAGATTGCCACCGGCGCGCGAGGCGGCATGCGAGCCGTGCTCGGCATGATTGCCTGTAAACAGCAACCCGCGACCGCTATTGCGGCCGCCGGCAAGTTGGTCGATCCAGGCGACCGCATATTCATTGGCCTGATCGGCCGCCTCGGCCAAACCGAAGAACTCGTCGAGATCGCGAAACGGCGTCGCCTTTTCGACGATGTCGAGCGAATGAACCCGCATCAACCGGATCGAGGCAGACAGGATGAGACCGGTCAGCCCCATGCCGCCGATCGTCGCCGCAAACAGGCGCGCATTGTCTGCTGCCGAGCAGCGATAGGTCCTTCCGTCGGACCTGAGCAGCGTGAAGCTCTCGACATGGCAGCCGAAGGTGCCGCGCCGGTGATGGTTCTTGCCATGCACGTCATTGGCGATGGCGCCGCCGAGCGTGACGAATTGCGTGCCTGGCACAACCGCCGGAAAGAAGCCGTAAGGGGCGGCGTGGGCGATGATGTCGGACAACAGCACGCCGGCATCCGCCTCGAGAACACCGGTTTCGGCGTTGAAGGCGTGGATGCGGTTCAGCGATCGCATATCGACGACCGCTCCGGCCTCGTTCTGGCAGGAATCGCCGTAGGAGCGGCCATTGCCATAGGCAAGCAGCGACGCCGGCTTGGCCCGACCGCCCTTCAGCAGCGCGATCGCCTCATCGGCCCCGATGGCGCGCGGCGCCGGCGGTGTGGCAAGGCCAAAGCTTGGGAAACGTCCGGCGGCCATGCCTACCAGCCCCCGATGACCAGCATCACCGCACCGATCAGCACCACGATCTGGCTGCGCCAGTCGCGGATGATGAACACGACCGGATCGTCATGCATCTCGTTGCGGCGCGCCAGGATCCAGACGCGCATGGTGAGATAAAGCACGATCGGCGCCAGCGGCCAGATCAGCCATGGATGCGGATAGAGCTCCCGCACCGCGACACTGTCCATGTAGAGCGCCAGCACCAGCGCCGAGGAGAAGGCCGAGGCCATGCCGGCCTGGGCGACGATCTCCTGGTCTTCGGTGCGATAGCCGCGGCCGGCAATGCGCTCGCCAGGCGGAATGGCGGTGGTGCGCAATTCGACGAAGCGCTTCACCAGCGCCAGCGACAGGAAGAAGAAGATAGAGAAGGCCAGCAGCCAGAACGAGACGTCGACGCCGGTCGCCGCCGCACCGGCCAGGACGCGGATCGTGTAGAGGCCGGCGAGCGTCAGCACATCGACCAGCAGCATGCGCTTGAACGACAGCGAATAGGCCGTGGTGACGACCATGTAGCCGCCAAGCACAGCCAGAAATTCGTGCGACAAGAACAGCCCGGTGCCGAAGCCGATCGCCAAAAGCATCGCAATCGCGCCAAGTCCGAACGGGATCGACAGCGCACCGCTGGCGAACGGCCTGTTGCGCTTGGTGAGGTGTTTGCGGTCGAGCGCGAGGTCAAAGAAATCGTTGAGGATGTAGATGGCCGATGCCACCGCACTGAACGAGACGAATGCCAGCAGGCATTGCCAGATCATGTCGGTGTTGAAATATTCGTGCGAGAGCACCATCGGCACTGCGATCAGCGAATTCTTCAGCCACTGATGGACACGCAGCATCTTGACGATGGTCCGCAAAGTCGGCTTCGGCGCCGGCATCGTCTCGGCGCCATGTGCCGCCTGCCAGCGCGCGGCATGGCGGTCGGGCGCGACGACGATCGCGTTGCGCGCTGCATCAAAGACTTGGAGATCGTGACGGCTGTTGCCGGCATAGTCGAAACCGCCATCACCATAGGCTGCGATCAGCGAAGCGCGCTTCCTGCCCGAGGTGAGATTGGCGAGACCATCGGTGGCCAGCACCTGGTCGAAAATGCCGAGATGGACCGCGATGGCATCGGCGAACTTGCGCGGCGTGCCGGTCGCCAGCACGATCTTGCGGCCTTCGGCATGCTCGGTCCGGAGGCGGCAAAGCAGCACCTCGCGATAGGGCAGCGATGCCGGATCGATGTCGATGCGCTGCGCGATTGCCTGCTTCAGCCGCGCCGGTCCGCCGGCGGCCCAGAAAGGCACGAGGAAGATATAGAGCGGGTTCTTCTTGAGAAGGATGAACAGCCCTTCCCACAACAGGTCGGTCGCGATCAGCGTGCCGTCGAGATCGACCGCAAGCGGTATTGCGTTCCTGTCCGACCGCGCATCCATGTCCTACCCTGCCCGCGTAGAGTTGCGCGCCGCTTTTCGGCGTCTTGAGGCTGGTATAGCGGGCGATGACGTAGCGAACGTTAAAACGCACGGTTGCAGACGGCTGCCATGGGGGTATTTCCGGCGTCATTGTTAAACAACCGCTACCGGAAACGATAAAAGGCCGGGCAAATTCCGGGCCTCCGCAATCGTGACGCCAGGATTACTTGATGCGGGCGACACCGCCCGAAATCTCGACGGTTTCCGAACCGGTCAGGGCTTCGAGGTCGCCATTGGGCAAGGTGACGAAGCAGCCATTCGGGCAGAACTCAACCGTTTCGCCACCGGCCAACGCAAGGTCGGTCTTGCTGCCGCCCTCGGTGACGACCAGCGTTCGGGTCTCGGCGTCCTTGTTGACCGCGCTCGCGGCATGGACCGAGCCGATAGCGGCGACCAGGGCGACGGCAGCGACGAGAGACTTCCACATGGTGCAATATCGGTGTTCCCACCGCCTCTGTTGCATTTCGCAAGGCATTTTCGCCTTTGCATGGAGCTTATATGAGATGGAAGCTGAACCGCAACTGAATGCCCCATTCATGCCGCAATCGGCTTTCGATGGTTGAGACCCACCGATTCCCAGCCTAGTCCGGATCTGGCTTCCTGGTTTTGCGGGACTTGACCAGTCGCTTCTTCTCCGCCTCGGCTTCGGCCTTCACCTGCTCCTGTTCGGCGAAGTCGGCCTCGATCTTGTCGTCGTCTGTCGGCCAGGCCTTGGGCTTGTGGGCCTCGACCACGGCGCGTGGCGTCGAGGGCATCTCGATGTGTTCGCTGCTGAATTTTTCAAGCACGGCAAAACGGATGTCGTTCTGCGCGATGTTGCCGTTCATCACATCGGCCAGGAACACGCGGATCTCGAATTCCAGGGCGGCAGGGCCGAAATTGGAAAACAGCACGAAGGGTTCGGGGTTCTTCAGCACCATCGGGTGGCTGCGGGCGATCTCCAGCAGGACGGCATGAACCTGCTTGACGTCGCTGCCATAGGCGACGCCGACCTTGATGTCGATGCGGCCGAGCTTGTTGCGGTGCGTCCAGTTGCCGACGGCATTGTTGATCAGGTTCGAGTTGGGCAGGATCACCGATTGCCGCTGGAAGGTTTCGATCTCGGTGGCGCGCACGCTGATCTTCTTGACTGTGCCGCTGACATCGCCGGCAACGATCCAGTCGCCCACCTTGAACGGCCGTTCGGCCAACAGGATCAGGCCGGAAACGAAATTAGACACCACGTTCTGCAGGCCAAAGCCGATACCGAGGGAAAGAGCGCCGGCGACCAGCGCCAGGCTGGACAGGTCGATGCCCGCCGCCGAGATGCCGACCAGTGCCGCGAGCGCGACGCCGGCATAGCCGACCGCCAGCCGGATCGAGTTGCGCACGCCGGTATCGACCTTGCCACGCGCCATCACGGAACCGTCGAGCCAGCCCTGGAACCAGCGTGTCAGGAAATAGCCTATGACGAAGACGACGATGCCGGAGAGGATGCCGGTGACCGAGATCGTCACCGAGCCGATGTTGATCCCGGTTGCGAGCTTGTAGGCCCAGGCCTGGATATCGCCGGGCTGGAAACCCCACATCAGCAGGATCAACGGCAGGAACACCAGCACGATCATCACATTGATGGCAACGCTGACGACAAGGCCGAGCTGGTCGAGGGCTGTATCCTCGTAGCTGGATTTGGCCGACAGCCAGCGCCCGACGGTCGTGTTGGCGAAAGCACCCTCCTCGCCGATCGCCTGCGCCGACAGGAAGCCGATATAGGCGGTGATCAGCACGGTGCCGGTAACGACGACCTGCAACGAAACGAACAGAGCAAGGCCGATGTAACCGAGCAGCGCCGCGACGATGGTGAAAAGACCGAGCGCAAGCGCCGTATAGCGCAGCCATGCCGGCCAAGGCCGCCAGCTTCCGTCACGCGCCTTGAACGGCCTCAGCATCGCCATCAGGATCAGGATGACGCCGACGATGATGGTGGCGCCGAAACTGCGGGCGATGGTCAGCGACAGCGGCGAGCCCATTTTGTCGTTGATGACCGACAGGAAATAATTGACGCCGATGACCACGGCCATGGCGGTCGTCAGCCGCACCAGCCAGCGCGCCGGACCTGTCTCGACGGGGATAAGGCGCCAATTCGGCAGCCGCGGCTCGAGCGCCGCATTGGTCAATCGGTTGACGCAGAACACCACCCCGATGACGGCCGCGAGCGCATTCAGGAAGAGGCCGATGTCGCCACGCAACACATTGTAATAGTTGAAAAAGAACACCGTGGAGGCCAAGAACACGCCAACCGCCAGCGTCGGCAGCAAGGTCGACCAGAAGGCCACCGACAAGCGGCTGAGATAGGATGGATCCTCATTGGCAGGGTCGGCTTCGAACACGCGCCCGAACAGGCGCCGGCCACCGACCAGCAGCACCAGCGCCAGCCCGAGCGCCACGAAGGTTGCCGCCAGAATGGCCTGGAACTTGAACTTGAAAGCGAAGCTTAGCCATGACGACACCGCTTTGTAGAAATTGCCGAATTCGTCCCTGGCGTCCGAAAAGACCTGCGGGCTGAGCGCGTCGGACAGCACATAGCGCTTGGTGAGCACATTGCGGAACAGCTCGCTGCGCATGTTGCCGATCTTGTCGATCAGCCCGCTGATGCGGATCGAAAGCGATTGGGCTTGCGCAATGACGGCATTGATCTCCGCCTTTTCCGACACCAGCGCCTCGCGTTCGCCGCTGACGATGTCGGGCTCCGGCGGCTGACCCGCGGCAGGTGCCGCGCCAAGCTGCTCAAGACGGCTGTTGATCTCGCCAAGACGCGTACGGAAGGCCAGTGCGCTGTTCAGCGATTGCCGCGACAGCTCCTCGAGTTGCAAGCGGATATCGACAAGGCTGCTATCCTCCTCGCCGTCCTGCTGTATCTGCTTCTCGAAATTGTCGGTCTTGGTCGTCAGCGCCTGGATGATCTTCTGCTGGTCGGCGACCAGTCCGGCAGGCGCCTGGCCAAGCCCCTGTGCCACCGCATCGAACGACAGCGGCGCCGAGACGACAAGCGTGAGGATCAAAATGAGACGAAGCAATCGGAAAAGCATGATTTGTTGGCGACTCATCGGCGGCGAAGGCAATTTGAAAGCCTGTCCTTGATAAAGACGGCCCTATCATGGGGCAAGCCGTCGCATCGCGGACTCATCCGATCATTGACCTCACTGATCCTGACTCTCATTGAGCCCAGACCCCATTGATCCCCTGACCGATGCGTCGGCCAGTCGAAAGGCGATGGCGCAATATTGGCTTTGCCGGTGCGGCCTGCTCTATAGTCTGCCGCATCGCCCGAACCGGATGACATCAATGGCAGAGTACTCGGCCTTTTCGCTGCTCGCGAACGCGCTCAAGGGAAACAAGGATTGGAAGCCGGCATGGCGCAAGCCGGACCCGAAGGCGTCCTATGACGTCATCATCATCGGCGGCGGCGGTCATGGGCTGGCGACCGCCTATTATCTTGCCAAGGAACACGGCATCACCAATGTCGCCGTTGTGGAAAAGGGCTGGCTCGGCTCCGGCAATGTCGGCCGCAACACAACGGCGGTGCGCTCGAACTATCTGCTGCCGGCCAACACCCGCTTCTACGAACACTCGATGAAGCTGTGGGAAAACCTTTCGCACGAGCTCAACTACAATGTCATGTTCTCGCAGCGCGGCTGCCTGAACCTGGCGCACACGCCGGCCCAGTTCGACGACTATGCAAGACGCGGCAATGCCATGCGCCATCTCGGCGTCGATGCCGAACTGATGACGAAGGCTGAGATCAAACGTCTGATTCCGGCGCTCGACATCTCCGACAGCGCGCGCTTTCCGGTGGTTGGCGGCCTGATGCAGCGACGCGCCGGCACCGCCCGCCATGATGCGGTGGCCTGGGGCTATGCGCGCGGCGCCGACCGTCGCGGCGTCGACATCATCGAAAACTGCGAGGTCACCGGCTTCCTGCGCGACGGCGACCGCATTTCAGGCGTGACGACGTCCCGTGGCGACATCCGCGCCAGGAAGGTGGCCGTTGCGGTCGCCGGCAGCACCGGGCGTGTCATGCAGCTTGCCGGTATCGAGACAATGCCGATCGAGAGCCATGTGCTGCAGGCCTTCGTCACCGAATCGCTGAAACCCTTCATCGACACGGTCGTCACCTTCGGCATGGGCCATTTCTACATGTCGCAGTCGGACAAGGGCGGCCTCATCTATGGCGGCGACATCGACGGCTACAACAGCTACGCCCAGCGCGGCAATTTGCCCGTCGTCGACGAGGTGATGAGCGAAATGCTGGCGCTGTTTCCGGGCCTTGCGCGCGTGCGCATGCTGCGCTCCTGGGGCGGTGTTTGCGACATGTCGATGGACGGCTCGCCGATCATCACCACCGGCCCCCTGCCCGGCATGTATCTCAACTGCGGCTGGTGCTATGGCGGCTTCAAGGCGACGCCGGCTTCCGGCTGGTGCTTCGCCTGGACCATCGCCAAGGACCAGCCGCACGATCTCAACGCCCCCTTCACCCTCGACCGCTTCCACCGCGGCCTGGTGATCGACGACAAGGGCCAGGGTGCAAACCCGCGGCTGCATTAGGCATTAGGTAGAGTTCAATGTTGATCACTTGCCCCTATTGCGGCCCGCGCGACGTCATCGAGTTCACCTATCAGGGTGACGGCAACCGTGAGCGCCCCGACCCCGCCTCGCAGAATTTCGAGGCGTGGAACGCCTATGTCTATGACAGGCTGAACCCGGCCGGGGATCACAACGAGATCTGGCAGCATTCCGGCGGTTGCCGCACGCATCTGCGCGTCGTGCGCAACACGCTGACGCATGAGATTTCCAGCGTTGCTTTTGTGCGCGGTGATCATCAAGGGCGCGGCGATCATGGCTCCGCCGCGCGCCGCAAGGCGGAGGACAAGTCATGAGCCCGCGCCGCACCGACACCGGCGGCCGCATCGACCGGCTGAAAACCATCCGCTTCACCTTCGATGGCGCGGCCTACACCGGCCATGCCGGCGACACGCTGGCGTCAGCCCTGCTGGCCAAGGGCGTCACGCTTTACGGACGTTCGTTCAAATACCACCGCCCGCGCGGCCTGCTCACAGCCGGCGTCGAGGAACCCAACGCGCTGGTGACGGTGCTGAAGGGCGAGGTTCGTGAACCCAACATCCCAGCGACCATGGTCGAGATCCATGACGGCCTGGTTGCCATCAGCCAGAACCGCTTTCCCTCGCTTGCCTGGGACATCAACGCCGTCAACCAGCTCGGCGGCAAGATCCTGTCGGCCGGGTTCTACTACAAGACCTTCATGGGACCGGTGTTCGGTCCGCTCAAAGGCACGCGCTTCTGGATGTTCTGCGAACACTTCATCCGTCGCGCCGCCGGCCTCGGCAGCGCCGGATCGGCAAAGGACCCGGCCCGCTACGAACGCATGAACGCCTTTTGCGACGTGCTGGTGGTCGGCTCCGGCCCCGCCGGCCTGATGGCCGCCAAGGCTGCCGCCGATCAGGGCGCCCGCGTCATGCTGGCCGATCTCGAGCCGCGTTTCGGCGGCTCGGCCAACTGGTCCGATGAGACGATCGACGGCGCGCCGGCCGCAGACTGGGCCCGTCGCACCGTCGCCCAGCTCGAAGGCCGCGACAATGTCCGGCTTTTGCCGCGCACCACGGTGTGGGGTTATTACGACAACAACACGCTTGCCGCGCTCGAACGGGTCAGCGACCACAAGGATCAGCCAGGCAAGGGCGAGCCGCGCCATCGCTATTGGGCGATCCGCGCCAAATCCGTCGTCCTGGCCACTGGTGCGTTCGAGCGGCCGCTGGTCTTCCCCGGCAATGACCGGCCAGGCGTGATGCTGGCGCATGCAGCCGAGCGCTATGTCAACGAATTCGGCGTGCTGCCGGGCGAGCGGATCGCACTGTTCACCAACAATGACAGTGCCTATCGGGCGGCCGTCGCCTTGAAGAAGGCCGGTGCCGCGGTCGTCGCCATCGCCGATGTCAGGCCGGAACTTTCGCCGGAGACGCGCAAGCTGGCCGCGGAAGCGGAGGCCGAGATCTTCGCCGGCCATGCCGTCGTCGCCACCGAAGGCGGCAAGGCGCTGTCCGGCCTCAAACTGCAGCGCTTCGACATGATCAATGGCACGCTCATCGGTGATGCCCGCAGCATCCACGCCGATTGCCTGCTGATGTCGGGCGGCTGGTCGCCGACCATCCATCTGGCCAGCCAGGCCGGTGCCAAGGCGGAATGGAACGCCGCGCGGCAAGCTTTCCTGCCGCCAAAGCCGACACAGAGCTGGATTGGCGCCGGCGCTTTCACTGGCAGTTTTTCCACCGCCGAGGCCATCGCCGAAGGCCGCGCCGCCGGCCTCGCCGCCGCCGGTGGAACGAGCACGCCGGCCGTGCTGCCGACGGTCGAAGCAGCACCTGGCGATCCCGATCCGGCACCGGTGTTCGAGATCAGGGCCAAGGGCAAGAGCTTTGTCGATTTCCAGCACGACGTCACGGCAGAAGACGTGCGACTTGCACACCGCGAAGGCTTCGTCTCGGTCGAGCATCTCAAGCGCTACACCACGCTCGGCATGGCGACCGACCAGGGCAAGAGCTCCAACGTGCCTGGCTTGGCCATCATCGCCGAAGCGCTGGGCAAGCCGATCCCCGAGGTTGGCACGACACGCTTCCGGCCGCCTTTTGCGCCGGTGTCGATCGGCTCGCTGGCGGCGGAACGCTTCGGCGACCTGAAGCCCGAGCGACTGACGCCGATGCATGACTGGCATCTGGCCAATGGCGCGACGATGTATTCCGCCGGCCTCTGGTATCGCCCTATGATCTACGGGCTTTCAGGCGAAACGGTCGAGCAGGCCTATGTGCGCGAAGCCAAGGCGACACGCGAAAGCGCCGGCATCGTCGATGTCTCGACATTGGGCAAGATCGCCGTGCAAGGCCCTGACGCCGCCGCATTCCTCGACCGTGTCTACACCAACATGTTTTCGACGCTGGCCGTCGGCAAGGCACGTTACGGCCTGATGCTGCGCGAGGACGGCCTTGCCTTCGACGACGGCACCACATGGCGGCTCGGCGAGCAGGATTTTCTGATGACCACCACCACGGCCAATGCTGGCAAGGTGATGCAGCATTTGGAATATTTCCTCGACGTGATCTGGCCGGAGCTGAAAGTCCACGTCACCTCGGTGACCGACGAATGGGCAGGTGCCGCGATCGGCGGGCCGAGGGCCAGGCAGATCCTTGCCGCTTGCGTCACCGGCACCGGGGTCGACAATGCCACCTTGCCCTTCATGGGCATCGTGCGTGGCGATATAGCAGGCGTGCCGGTGATGATATGCCGGCTGTCCTTCTCCGGTGAAATGGCCTTCGAGGTCTATTCCGGCGCCGGCTTCGGCACCCATGTCTGGGAAGCGCTTGTTGAAGCCGGCAAGCCGTTCGGGCTGGTCACCTACGGGCTCGAGGCACTGGGCACCATGCGCATCGAAAAGGGCCATGTCACCGGCGCCGAGATCGATGGCCGCACCACGGCACGCGACCTGCATCTCGACTGGATGCTGTCGAAGAAGAAGCCTTTCATCGGCTCGGCGATGATGGACCGCGAAGGCTTGATCGCATCGGACCGCCTAGAACTGGTCGGCCTGATCGCCCTCGATAACCGGCCGCTCAACGGTGGCGCCCACATCGTCGAGGAGGTTGACGAAGCCAATCCGCACGACTCCATCGGCCATATTACCGCCTGCTGCTATTCGCCGGCGCTCGGCAAGCATATCGCGCTGGCGCTGGTCAAGGGCGGCAAGGCACGGCAGGGCACGCGCGCCCATGTCTCCGACCCCTTGCGCAACCGCTTCGGACCGGTCGAGATCGTCTCCAATCACTTCTTCGATCCGGACGGGAGCCGCATGCATGGTTGAGCGCCAATCACCCGAGCCCTTGTCGCCGCTTGAGCCCGAATTCCACGTCGGCTCGCACGGCAATTTCGAGCATGGCGTCGAGATCATCCTGACCGAGACGAGGCCGGGGTCGATCGTGCAGCTCGCCGCCTGGCCCGGCGAGGAGAAGAAGCTGATCGCGGCCATCCGCACCGTCACCGGGCTTGCCCTGCCCGATGGCGCCGGCGGCGGCCTGAGCGACGGCGTGAAGTCGGTTTTCGGCTTCGCGCCGGGAAAGTTCACGGTCGCCGACGAGGCCGAAGGGCTGGCAGCAGCCTTTGCCAAGGCGGTGCCCCCGGCCATCGGCACGGTGACCGACCTCTCGCACGGCCGCACCGCCATCCGCATTGCCGGGCCGAAGGCCGAATGGGTACTGGCGAAATTCTTCGCCATCGACTTTTCGCTGCCGGCCTTTCCCATCGGCGCCGGCCGTTCGACCACCCATCACGATGTCTTCGCCCAGATCCAACGCACCGGCGCCGACCAGTTCGACACCTATGTCTTCCGCTCGTTTGCACGCTCGTTCTGGAAGGCGCTCTGCCACGCCAGCGAGGAAGTCGGCTACGAGGTGCAGTAGGCGGCGGCGCCGAACGGTCGCATCGCTCCTGCTTCTGGCATCAAGGCCAGCCGGTTCTGCCGCTAGAGAATCTGGCCGCAGGCGCCCATGGTGCGAAAACGTGGCCGCCCAACCGGCCCAGGGATATGAAATCCCTTCTTCAAGAGTCGGCACATTCGTTTGGTTCGAACATCTCCATGACCGCAGAACTATCCGCCGGCGCCACGGATCGCGCCGATGTGCCGGCCAGAGCCTTGCTCCTGCTGCCGCTAACGGTCGCCTGCGGCGTGTTCATGACCAGCCTCGACCAGAATGTCGTGGTGACCGCGCTGCCGGGCATCAGCGAAAGCCTCGGGCGTCCGCCCAGCCAGCTCGGCCTCTTGATTACCGTCTATGTCGCCAGCCTGATCATCTCGATGCCGCTTGGCGGCTGGGCCGCCGACCGCTTCGGACTGCGCAACGTCTACTGCTTTGCCTTGCTGGTGTTCGCCGCCTCGTCGGCGCTCTGCGGGCTGTCCGACAACATCTGGACGCTGGTCGGCGCCCGCGCGCTGCAAGGCTTTGGCGGCGCCTTGATGGGCACGCTCGGCCAGGTCGTCATCCTGTCGACCTTTCCGCGCAGCCGAACGCTGAAGATCAACATGTACATCTCGCTGGCCGGCCAGTCCGGACCGTTGGTCGGTCCGCTCGTCGGCGGCGCGCTGACCACCTACATTTCCTGGCGCTGGATCTTCTTCATCAACGTGCCGTTCGCGCTGGCTGCGGCAATTCTTGCCGCCTCGCTGTTTCCGACGATGACCAAGCCGGTGCGCACGCCGTTCGATTTTCCGGGCTTCCTGCTGGTCGGCAGCGGCATGGTCCTGCTGGTCTTCGGCATGGATTCGCTTGCCGCCAAGGATGCCGCGGGCGGCATCATCGCCGCCGAACTGGCGCTGGCGCTCGTTATCCTGACCATCGCCTCGTTCTACTGCCTGCGCGTGCGCAATCCGCTGCTCGATCTCAAGCTGTTGCGCATCCGTACCTTCCGCATTTCGTTCCTCACCGGTGGCGGGCTGGACACGATCGGCCTCAGCTCCGTCGTCTTCCTGCTGCCGCTGATGTTCCAGCTCGGCTTCGGCATGAGCGCGGTTCAGGCGGGATCGCTGACCTTCGTCGCCGCGGTCGGCTCCGTGGCCATGCGGTTCTTCATGCCGCGTGTCCTCAACCGTTTCGGCTTTCGCCGCGTGCTGGTCTACAACACGCCCATCGTCGCCGCCCTGGTTGCCGGCTTCGCGCTGATGCAGGCGACGACGCCGGTATGGATCGTGCTCACCTACATCTTCGTCTTCGGCGTCTTCCGCTCCGCGCAATGGGCCTCGACCGGCAACCTCGCCTATTCCGACATCGCGCCCGAGCAGCTCGCCCGTTTCAGCGCGCTCTATTACATATTATGGCAGCTGGCAGTGGCGATCAGCGTTGGCCTGGCCGCCGCGGCACTGTCGTTTCTGGCGGGCGGCGGCCCTGCCGTCGCCGACGACTTTCGCATCCTGTTCGTGATCGAGGGCGTCATCACGCTCTGCGCGCTGCTTGCCTACCTCAAGCTGACGCCGCAAGACGGCGTCCATGTCAGCGGCCACGGCGCACAGATGAACACGGAATGAAGCTGGCTGGCTTACTCGCTGAACGTCACCCACTCTTCCAGCGGCACGCGGTCGGTGCGGAAGGCGTTTTCAGGTTTTGACGTATCTTCGTAACCAACCGCCATGCCGCAGACGACGATCTCTTCGTCCGGAATGTCGAGCACCGGCCTGATCTGCCGGTGATAGGGCGCGAAGGCCGCCTGCGGACAGGTGTGCAGACCCCTGCCTCTAGCTGCGACCATGATGTTCTGCAGGAACATGCCGTAGTCAATCCACGAGCCCTGGTTGAGGCGGCGGTCGATGGTGAAGATCATGCCGACCGGAGCGTCGAAGAAGACGAAGTTGCGGTCGTGCTGGGCGCGCATCTTGTCGACCTCGCGGCGACCAATGCCGAGCGCGCCATAGAGGCCGAAACCGTTGGCGCGGCGGCGGGTCAGATACGGCTCGAAGAACTGGGTGGGATAATACCGGTACTCGTCCCAATCGGCTTTTTCGGCGCGAATGCCGGAATTGAGAATGGCGTCTGATATCCGCTGCTTGCTCTCGCCCTTGGTGACATAGACTTTCCATGGCTGCATGTTGGTGCCGGATGGGGCGCGCGCCGCAACCGCCAGAATGGCGCGGATGGTGTCGTCGTCGACCATGTCGGGCAGGAATGCGCGCACCGAACGGCGCGACAGGATCGCCTCGTCGACAATCTCGGCAGCGCCCGCAATTCGGGGGTTATTTTCCAGCATGGGCCGTCCCTTACCCTTTGTCTCGATCGGACGTCCCCACTCGCCGCTCTCGGCGGAGCCTTTGCATGAACCATCAAAATCGCGCAAGCAAATCTTGTGCATCCGTGAAAATCTACTTGATTTTTTCATGAGCTTGATTTCTCATGAAATTTGAGCGGATTTTTTCATGAAGAGAGCGTTTTGCCTTCGACTACCGCAAGAACATTGCAGGGACCTGACGAACGCGTGCTGGCCGGCGACATCAGGGCCCTGCGCAAGGCGCGCGGGCTGACACTCGCCGAGATTGGCCTGAATCTTGGCCGTTCCGTCGGCTGGGTCAGCCAGGTCGAACGCGGCCTGTCGACGCCATCGCTCGGTGACCTCAGGGCCTTCGCCGAACTGTTCGGCGTGCCGATCAGCCTGTTCTTCAGCCATGACGTACCTGTCGAAAGCGAGCGCGGCGTGGTCGTGCGCGCCGGCAGGCGCCGCACGCTTGGCACAAGCGAATCCGGCCTGGTGGAGGAGCTTCTGTCGCCCGATCTCGGCGGTAGCTTCGAGATGGTGCGTTCGGTCTTCGCGCCAGGCGCGGAACTGAAGGCCGAGGCGCAGCGACCGACCGAGGAAGCCGGATACGTCGCGTCCGGACTGTTCGACATCGAGATCGGAGGTGTCTGGCATCGGCTTGGCGAGGGCGACTCCTTTCGCTTCGAAGGCAAGCCCTACCGCTGGCGCAATCCGGGTGCCGAGCCGGCAATTGTCATCTGGGTGGTTTCACCACCCGTCTATTGAGTTCAAGTTTGGAGAAGAACATGGCGGGTTTGCCGAGCACGGCGCGCGTGGTGATCATCGGAGGCGGTGCCGTCGGCACCTCCTCGCTCTACCATCTCGCCAAGGCGGGCTGGACCGACTGCGTGCTCTTGGAAAAGAACGAGCTGACTTCGGGCTCGACCTGGCATGCCGCTGGCAACGTGCCGACTTTCTCCTCGTCCTGGTCGCTGATGAACATGCAGCGCTATTCGACCGAGCTTTATCGCGGGCTGGCCGACGCGGTCGACTATCCCATGAACTATCACGTCACCGGCTCGCTGCGCCTTGCCCACACGAAAGAGCGCATGCAGGAATTTCAGCGCGCCAAGGGCATGGGCCTCTACCAGGGCATGGACATCGACATTGTCGGTGTCGACGAGATCCAGCGTCGCTATCCCTTCATCGAGACGCATGACCTGAAAGGCGCGCTCTACGACCCGAGCGACGGCGACATCGATCCGGCGCAGCTCACCCAGGCGCTGGCCAAGGGTGCGCGCGACATGGGCGCGAAGATCATCCGCTTCTGCCCGGTCACAGGCGTGCGCCGTGAGAACGACGAATGGGTGGTCGAGACGGCACAAGGTGAGATCCGCTGCGAGATCGTCGTCAATGCCGCCGGCTACCGCGCCGCCGAAGTCGGCCGGATGTTCGGCCGCGACGTGCCGATGATGGTGATGAGCCATCAGTACATTTTGTTCGAGGAGATTCCCGAACTGGCGGCATGGTCGAAGGAACAGGGGAAGAAACTGCCGCTGCTGCGCGACGTCGACACCTCCTACTATCTTCGCCAGGAGAAGAACGGCATGAATCTCGGCCCCTATGAGCGCAATTGCCGCGCGCATTGGGCCACCCACAACGACCCGATGCCGGAGGATTTTTCCTTCCAGCTGTTCCCCGACGATCTCGACCGGCTCGAACATTATCTGGCCGACGCCGTCGCCCGCGTGCCGATCCTGGGCACCGCCGGCCTGTCCAAGGTCATCAATGGCCCGATCCCCTACACGCCGGACGGCAATCCGCTGATCGGCCCGATGCCCGGCGTTCCCAATGCCTTCGAGGCCTGCGTCTTCACCTTCGGCATCGCCCAGGGCGGCGGCGCCGGCAAGGTGCTGGCCGAATGGGTGACAGAGGGCCAGACCGAATGGGACATGTGGTCATGCGACCCGCGCCGCTTCACCTCCTTTGCCGCGGCGCCGGACTATTGCGTCGCCAAGGGCATGGAGATCTACGGCAACGAATACGCCATCCAGTTCCCGCGCCATGCCTGGCCGGAAGGCCGCGACCGCAAGCTGTCGCCGATCCACGATCGCATCAAGGCGCTCGGCGGCCGCTTCGACGCCTATAATGGCTGGGAGCGCGCCACCTGGTATGCGCAAGAGGGCGATGATATTTCAGAGGAAGCGACGCTGACCTTCCGCCGCGAAGGACCCTGGCACCATCGTGTGCGTGAAGAATGCCTGGCCGTGCGCGATGCCGCCGGCATTTTGGACCTGCCGGGCTTCTCGCGCTTCAACCTCGAAGGCCCGGGTGCCGCCGAATGGCTGAGCCTGCAGGTCACTGGGCTGGTGCCGAAGCCAGGCCGCATCGGCCTGGCCTATTTCGCCGACGACAAGGGCCGTATCGTCACCGAAATGTCCGTGGTGCGCCACGACGACAACCTGATGACGCTGATCACCGCGGCGGTCGCGCAATGGCATGATTTCGAGTGGCTGAAATCGCGCCTGCCCAAGGACGCCCCGTTCAAGCTGATCGACCGGACCGAGGAATTTTCCACCCAGATCCTGGCCGGCCCCAACTCGCGAAAAATCCTCGCTGATGTCTGCGAAGCCGACCTCACTCTGCCATGGCTGACGCATCAGGAGACAAAGATCGCCGGTCGCTGGGCCAAACTCGTGCGCGTCTCCTTCGCCGGCGAACTCGGCTGGGAAATCCACACCAGGATCGACGACACCGCCGCCATCTTCGATGCCATCTGCGCGGCGGGACAACAGCATGGGCTGAAGCCGTTCGGCATGTATGCGCTGGATTCGCTCAGGCTCGAAAAAGGCTACCGCACCTGGAAGGGCGACCTGTCGACCGACTATTCGATCCTGCAGGGCGGGTTGGAGCGCTTCGTCAAATGGGACAAGCCCGACTTCCGCGGCAAGGCGGCACTCCAGAACGAAAAGCAGCAAGGCGTGAAGAAGCGCTTCGTCACGCTGGTGGTGGAAAACCCCGGCGATTGCGACGCTCCGTCAGTTTCTACACTCTGGCATGACGGCAAGATCGTCGGCGAGACGACGTCGGGCGGCTGGGGTCATCGCATCGACAAGTCGATCGCACTCGGCATGCTGCGCGCCGACCTGGCCGAACCAGGTACATCAGTCGAGGTCGAAATCTTCGGTGACCGCTTTCAGGCGATCGTGCAGAAGGATGAACCGCTGTGGGATCCGAAGAACGAAAGGCTGCGCGCATGAAGAAAATCATCCTCACCGATGGCGGGATGGGCCAGGAACTGGTCCGCCGCAGCAAATCCGAGCCGACACCGCTTTGGTCGGCCAGGGTGCTGATCGACGAACCCGATTTGGTGCGCGACCTGCACGCGGAATTCATCCGTGCCGGCGCACGTGTCATCACCATCAACACCTATTCTGCGACACCCGAACGCCTGGCGCGCGAGGGCGCGGAAGACCTCTTCAAGCCATTGCAGAAGCGCGGCATCGAATTGGCCAGGCAGGCCCGCGACGAGGCCGGCGATGCAGCCATCGCCGGCTGCCTGTCGCCGCTTTTCGGCAGCTATGCACCGGCACTGACCATTTCCTTCGAGGACACGCTCGATATTTACCGCCACATCGTTGCCGAGCAGGCCGATGGCGTCGACCTGTTCCTGTGTGAAACCATGGCGTCGGCGGACGAAGCCCGCGCGGCGGTCACCGCGGCATCGGAAAGCGGCAAGCCGGTATGGGTGTCGTGGACGCTGGCCGACCACGGCAAGCCACGGCTGCGCAGCGGCGAGACAATAGCCGCCGCGGCAGGCGCGCTCGATGGCCTGGCAGTCGCCGCGCGGCTGGTCAATTGCTGCCGGCCGGAAGCAATCGCCGCGGCTTTGCCTGAACTGATCGACCTCGGCGGCCCGGTCGGCGCCTACGCCAATGGCTTCACTTCAACCGAAGCACTCAAGCACGGCGGCACCGTCGATGTGCTGCACGCCCGTCACGACCTTGGCCCGGATGCCTATGCCGACCAGGCGATCGGCTGGGTCGAGGCTGGGGCAAGCATCGTTGGCGGCTGCTGCGAAGTCGGACCGCCGCACATCGCCGCCCTGCGCGACCGGCTCGAACAGGCCGGCTACGAAATTTCGGGAGTTTTGCATGCCTAGACCATCATCGCGTATTTCCGGCATCGTGCCTTCGGGCAAGGACGGCTGGGAAGTCCATTTCGCCGCCTGGACGCGCAAGGAGGCCGGCGAAGACATCATCATGCTGTCGGTCGGCGACCATGATTTCGACACGCCTTCGCAGACCATCGAAGCCTGTGTGACCGCGGTTCGCGGCAGCAATCATCACTATACCCCGCTTCCCGGCTTGCCGCGCCTGCGCAGGGCGATGGCGGCGGCCTCGACCGCCTGCACCGGCATCGAGACGTCGCCGGATCAGGTGATCGCCACACCGGGTGGCCAGGCCGCACTCTACGCCGCCGTGCAGGGCGTGCTCGACCAGGGCGATCACGCCATCGTCGTGGCGCCCTATTATGCCACCTATCCCAACACGTTCAGCGCCGCAGGCGCTGATTTCACCGTCGTCGAGACACCGGCCGAGGATGGCTTCCAGCCGCGTGCCGACATGATCCGCGCGGCAATCCGGCCGAACACGCGCGCCGTCCTGATCAACACGCCGAACAATCCGACAGGAGCTGTCTATTCGCGCGAGCGGCTGGAGCAGTTGGCAGAAGTCTGCCGGGAGCACGACCTCTGGCTTCTGTCGGACGAAGTCTACTGGACGCTCGGCGGCGGCGAGCACGTCTCGCCGCGCTCGCTGCCAGGGATGGCCGAGCGGACGCTGGTCATCAATTCGATGTCCAAGAGCCACGGCATGACCGGCTGGCGCATGGGCTGGCTGACGGGACCGGAGGAGATGATCACGCTCATGATCAATCTCAATCTGGTGACGACCTACGGCCTGCCGGCCTTCATCTCGATTGCTTGTTCCGAGGCGCTGGAGAACCGTTACGGTGTCAAGGAGATCGCCGAACGTTACGCGGCACGCCGCACCGTCTTGCTCGACGCCGTGCGGGGCATGAACGATGTCACCGTGCGCGGTTCGGAGGGCGGCATGTATGTCATGCTCGACATCTCGGCCGTCGAACCGGACGACGAGAAATTCGCCTGGGCCCTGCTCGACAGCGAAAAGGTTGGCGTCATGCCCGGCTCCAGCTTCGGCGAAGCGGCCGCCGGCCACATTCGCATCAGCCTCTGCCAGCCCGAACCCGTGCTGCAGGAAGCTGCACTTCGTCTGCGCCGCTTTGCTTCCAGCTACCGTCGCGAGGCAGCATGACCGCCAAGGCAATTCCCGCCAAAGCAAGAGCGGTCATCATCGGCGGCGGCGTTTCCGGCTGTTCGGTCGCCTATCACCTGGCCAAGCTCGGCTGGACTGACATCGTGCTTCTCGAACGCAAACAGCTGACGTCGGGCACGACATGGCACGCCGCCGGCCTGATCGGCCAGTTGCGCGGTTCGCAGAACATGACACGGCTGGCCAAATATTCCGCCGATCTCTACGTCAAGCTGGAAGCCGAGACCGAGGTCGGCACCGGCATGCGCCAGGTCGGTTCGATTACCGTGGCGCTGACCGAGGAGCGCAAGCACGAGATCTACAGGCAAGCGTCGCTGGCGCGTGCCTTCGATGTCGACGTGCGTGAGATTTCGCCCAGGGAAGTCAGCGAGATGTACCCGCATCTCAATGTTTCCGATGTCGTCGGTGCCGTGCATCTGCCGCTCGACGGCCAATGCGACCCCGCCAACATCGCCATGGCCCTGGCCAAGGGCGCGCGCCAGCGCGGCGCCACCATCGTCGAGAATGTGAAGGTCACCAAGGTCCATACCAAGGCCGGCCGCGTCAGCGGCGTGTCCTGGGCACAGGGCGAAGACCAAGGCACGATCGAAGCCGACATCGTCGTCAACTGCGCCGGCATGTGGGCGCGCGAACTGGGAGCGCAGAACGGCGTCACCATCCCGCTGCATGCCTGCGAGCATTTTTACCTCGTCACCGAACCGATCCCCGGCCTCACCCGTCTGCCGGTGCTGCGGGTGCCGGACGAGTGCGCCTACTACAAGGAGGACGCCGGCAAGATGATGCTGGGCGCCTTCGAGCCGGTGGCAAAACCCTGGGGCATGGACGGCATAAGCGAGGATTTCTGCTTCGACCAGTTGCCGGAGGACATGGAGCATTTCGAGCCGATCCTCGAAATGGGCGTCAACCGCATGCCGATGCTGGCAACCGCCGGCATCCACACCTTCTTCAACGGTCCTGAGAGTTTTACGCCCGACGACCGCTACTATCTCGGCGAGGCGCCGGAACTGTCCGGCTACTGGATGGCGACCGGCTACAATTCGATCGGCATCGTCTCCTCCGGCGGCGCCGGCATGGCGCTGGCGCAGTGGATCAATGACGGCGAAGCCCCGTTCGACCTGTGGGAAGTCGACATCCGCCGCGCCCAGCCGTTCCAGAAGAACCGCCGCTATTTGAAGGAACGCGTCTCGGAAACGCTCGGCCTGCTCTATGCCGACCATTTCCCCTATCGGCAGATGGCGACATCGAGGAATGTCAGGCGTTCGCCGCTGCACGAGCATCTGAAGGCGCGCGGCGCCGTATTCGGCGAAGTCGCCGGCTGGGAGCGCGCCAACTGGTTCGCTCGCGAGGGCCAGGAGCGCGAATACCGCTATTCCTGGAAGCGCCAGAACTGGTTCGACAACCAGCGCGAAGAACACCTTGCGGTCAGGAACGGCGTCGGCCTGTTCGACATGACCTCGTTCGGCAAGATCCGCGTCGAGGGCCGCGACGCCAGCGCTTTCCTGCAAAGACTGTGCGCCAACGACATGGATGTAGCGCCGGGCAAGATTGTCTACACCCAGATGCTCAACAAGCGCGGCGGCATCGAGAGCGATCTGACGGTCTCGCGGTTGTCCGAGACGGCTTTCTTTCTCGTCGTCCCCGGCGCCACGCTGCAGCGCGATCTCGCCTGGCTGCGCAGGCACATCACCGACGAGTTCGTCGTCGTCACCGACGTGACGGCGGCCGAAAGCGTGCTCTGCCTGATGGGCCCGGACGCAAGAAAGCTGATCCAAAAGGTCAGCCCCAACGATTTTTCCAATGATAAAAATCCGTTCGGCACGTTCCAGGAAATCGAGATCGGCATGGGCCTGGCCCGCGCCCACCGCGTCACCTATGTCGGCGAACTCGGCTGGGAACTCTATGTCTCGACCGACCAGGCGGCTCATGTCTTCGAGGCGATCGATGAGGCCGGCGCCGAAGGCGGCCTGAAGCTCTGCGGCCTGCACACGCTGGATTCCTGCCGCATCGAAAAGGCCTTCAGGCATTTCGGCCACGACATCACCGATGAAGACAATGTGCTGGAAGCCGGCCTTGGCTTCGCGGTGAAGACCGCCAAGGGCGACTTCATCGGCCGCGATGCCGTGCTGCGCAAGAAGGAAGCCGGCCTGTCACGCCGGCTCGTCCAGTTCCGCCTGAAGGATCCAGAGCCCCTGCTCTTCCACAACGAAGCGATCCTGCGCGACGGCAAGATCGTCGGCCCGATCACTTCAGGCAATTACGGCCATCATCTCGGCGGCGCGGTCGGGCTAGGCTATGTGCCATGCCAGGGCGAGAGCGAAGCGGATGTGCTGGCTTCATCCTACGAAATCGAGATCGCCGGCGAGCGCTTTGCGGCGGAAGCCTCGCTGAAGCCGATGTATGATCCGAAGGCCGAGCGGGTGAAGATGTAGCGCCTCTTACCCTCCCCCTTGTGGGGAGGGTCGGCTCGCGGTCGGAGCAGAGCGGAGATTGCGGGACGGGGTGGGGATAGCGCCCTACGAGACCCCGCTTCTCAAAACCGCTCCAGCTTTGCCCGCACCTTCGCCAGAAACGCCGCCCTTGTTGCCGGCGTCGAGGCATCCATCAAATAGTGCGCCAGGAAAAACGTCCGGCAGCGCGTCGCGCACAGCGCCCGCATGCCGCGCAGCAGGGTCTTGCGTCCCGGCTGGCCGACGACGACGCTCCACCAGGTCGGGGCGCCGCAGGTGGTGATGACACCGACCTTGGTCACATGCGTCATCAGCGACTTGATCCGCCCCTTGCCGGCCGGCAGCTTGAAGGCGACGTCCGTCGCCCACACCCGGTCGAGCCAGCCCTTCAGCATCGCCGGCAGTCCGTACCACCAGGTCGGATATACAAACAGGATCGCTTCGGCCCAGTTGAGCAGCTCGAAATGCGGCTTCAGCGCCGGGTCCTGCGGCGCTTGGTCATTGTAGGAGCGTCGCTCGTCGCAACCCATCACCGGGTCGAATTTATCGGCGTAGAGGTCGAGCAGCCGCACCTCCCAGCCTCGTCGCATCAGCACCTCGACGGCGCTGTCGCGAATGGCCGCACAGAAGCTGTCGGGCACCGGATGGCAGTAGACCACCAGCGCACGCATCAGAAGGCATCCATGCTGGCCGCGACCTTGGCAATGAATTTCCGCCGTGTGTCATCGGTCGAGAGATTCATCGCGTAGTGCGCGAGGTAGGTCACCGGCGCGCCCGGTTTGACGGTGGCGCGCAGCATGCGCTTGATCAGTTTGCGCGGCGGATCGCCCATCAGCATGGCGCGGAACCGGCTGCCGCCATAAGTGGTCACCGCCGCAACCTTGCGTATGTTGTGCAGCGACGGCTGCGCCTTGCCGTCGACCAGCTTGAACGACACGCCGGGAAGGAAGACGCGATCGAAAAAGCCTTTCAGTATCGCTGGAAAGCCATAGTTCCAGACTGGATAGGAAAGCACCAGCGCATCGGCTCGCAGCAGGCGTTCGACATAAGGTGCGGCAGCGTCAGCGGCGCCGCGCGGATTGTGGTAGTCCAGCCTTTCCTGCCGCGTCATCCGCGGATCGAAATCCTCCGCGTAGAGGTCGCAGTCATCGACCGTATGGCCCGCCGCCGTCAACCGCTCTACGATCATGCGGTGCAGGCCGGCATTGAAGCTGGTCTCGACCGGATGGGCGTAAAGGACGAGGATGTTCACAGGGGAATATCCCCTAGGTCAGTGCGAGGCACCCCCCTCTGCCCTGCCGGGCATCTCCCCCGCAAGGGGGGAGATCGGACTGCCGTATCGCTTTCGCTAACTGTCGACGCCGCAGAATGGTCGCGACTCAAAGGCTGCCAATCTCCCCCCTTGCGGGGGAGATGTCCGGCAGGACAGAGGGGGGTACTCAAGCGCAAACCTCTCCTCATCCCACTCTCTGCAACCCCTTGAACAAGAACGTCCGGCCCGAACGGTAGTCGTAGTCCGGGTTTTCCCAGGCGATCATCTTGCCGGGGTTGAGCAGGCCTTGCGGATCGGTCTCGCGCTTGAAGGCGAGCTGCACCGCGTCGGTCTGCTTCATGCCGCCCTCTTCCAGCGTGTAGCGATGCGGGTTGAAGATCGGGCAGCCATTCTCCTCATGCAGGCGCACGATCTCGTCGAGCCGAGCCTCGCTGGTGAACTTGACCAGCGGCAGGCCGAAGCAGGTGATGTTGCCGTCCAGCCGCACGAATTCCAGATGCGAGAAAACCTCGCCCGGAAACATCTTGTCCATCTTTTCGACCAACGCGAGCTGGTTGGGAAAGGGATAGAGCGACTGCAGATAGGTAATCGAAGGATCGACGCGCAGCGCCCTCAGCGTCGTGTGGTTCCAGGCCAGCTCATAGGCCGGCGGCAGCCCCTTCTTTTCGTCCAGCGTTGCGGTTGCGGCATTGTAGATCACCTCGCCACCGGCCCGGCCGGTGAAGGCCAGTAAAGCGTCCAGCCCATGCCGCGCCACCATGACGACGCAGATGCTCTGCCCCTGCTGCAGGAATTTCTGGTGCCGCTTGAAATAAAGCTGTGGCACGGGTGCCGCTATCGGCGTGATCAGCTTGGTCAGGATACCGTCCTGGCACGCCAGTGCATTTCCATAGCGGGCCGCATCCATGAAAGCGTCGAAGCCGACGATGACGTCGATCCATTCATAAGCCGCGGTCAGCGGCATCTCGACCTCCGATATGATGCCGTTGGTGCCGTAGGCATGGGTCACCTTGTGCAGATCCTCGCCGGTGAGTTCGAGCGCTTTCGGCTCGGCCTCCATGGTCACCACGCGCAGCCGGAGCACATTGCCGAAATCACGCAGGCCACCGAAATTGATCGAGCCGACGCCGCCCGAACCGCCGGCGATGAAGCCGCCGATCGAAGCGGTGTTGTAGGTAGAGGGCGATAGCCGGAGTTCCTGCCCGGAATGCGCTCGCGTTGCCTTGTCGATATCGGCCAGAATGGCCCCCGGTCCGGTCACGACGCGACCCGGGGCGATCGACTTGATCTCGTTCATCTCGGCAAGGTTGAGCACGACGCCGCCGGAGAGCGGCATCGCCTGGCCGTAATTGCCGGTGCCGCTGCCGCGCGGTGTCACCGGCACGCCATGGCGATGACAGGCGGCAAGCACGCGGATCAGTTCGGCCTCGTTCTTCGGCGTCACGATCAGATCGCCGGTGACATGGTCCAGTTGCTGCTTCAGCACCGGGCTGTACCAGTAGAAGTCACGGCTCTTCTGCTGGACGATGGCCGGATTGTCGTCGACCTTGAGCCCGTCAAGATCGCGTTTGAGCGCCGAAACGTCCATCATTCCACCATCAGTTCGTCGAGTTCGGCATAGTCGGGCAATTGCCGGTCGATCGCCTTGCCGCCGCGCACCACGATGCGATCCGATTCGGGCCGCGAGAGCAATTCCGTCCAGCTTCGGCCTTTGAACAGGACAAAATCGGCATCGCCGCCGGCGGCAAGCGTGCCGAAGCCATCAAGCCGCATCACCCTGGCCGGCGTCGCGGTGACCGCTTGCGGCCAGTCGGCGACCGGATGATCGAAGTGCAGGATGCGCGTCGCCATGCGGTAGACCTCCAGCATGTCGAGGTCGCCATAGGCATAAAATGGGTCACGCGTATTGTCGGATGCGACGGCAACCGCAATGCCCCTCGCCTTCATTTCGTGCAGCAGCGTCACACCACGCCAGCGCGGCGTGGTGCCGTCGCCGCGCCGATCCTGCAAATAGAGATTGCACATCGGCAATGAAACGACGGCTAGCCCTGCCTTCGCCACCTTGTCCAGCGTGTCGAGCACGTCGAGGTCCGGCTGGCGCGCAAGCGAGCAGCAATGGCCGACGAGGATCTTTCCTTCGAAACCGTTCCAAAGAGCGGCCTCGGCGATCTTCTTCAGCGATATGGCGGAGATGTCATCGGTCTCGTCGGCATGGAAATCGAGATCGAGGCCATGCTTGATCGCTTGCGCGAAGACATGGTCGAGCAGTTCTTCGAGGTCCGGCACCATATAGGTGACGACACCGAGCACGCCCTTTGCCGCGGCAACCCTCTTTGCCAGCCTGTCGAACCACTTTTTGTCGCGTACGCCTTCGATGCCGAGCAAACAGGCGCCCTGCAACTCGATGCGGCCGCGCCATGCCTCGCGCATCGCCTCGAACACCGGCCAGGAGATTTCCTCCTGCGGCGCGACGCTGTCGAGATGCGTGCGCAGCGCCCTGGTGCCATGGGCGTAGGCTGAGCGCAGCGAGAAATCCATCCGTTTCGCAACGTCCTCGGCGCTCCAGCGTGCCACACGATCGGCGCCGGCGGCATTCAGCGCGCCCAAGAACGTGCCGTCGGGATTGGGCTTTCGCGGCCAGATATGGCCCTTGTCGATATGCGTGTGGCTGTCGACGAAGCATGGCAGCACGATGCGGCCGCCAAGATCGACGGCATCAGCAGGCGCTGCACGACCGCGGGCGGCAATGCCTGCGATTTTGCCGTCCGCGATAGTGACGTCGGCAAGCGCAAAGCCATCCCTGTCGAGAGCAGCGCCAAGGCCTGGGGTCAGGGATGCGTGAAGCCTGACATTGGCGAGCCGGTATGAACCTGTGTTCGGAATCAAGGGCCTAGCGCTCCTGCTTCAGTGCGCTTTCGTGCCAGCGCCGCAAAATGAGATGCGAAATCAGCGACAGCACGAGGAAGATCAAAATGCCGGTCAGCGAGATCAGGAACAGCGCCGCGAACAGCCGCGGCGCGTTGAGCCGGTAACCGGCCTCGATGATGCGCGAGGCAAGGCCGGACGACTGGCCGGTGGTGCCGGCGACGAACTCGGCCACCACCGCGCCGATCAGCGACAGGCCGCCGGCGATCTTCAGCCCGCCGAGGAAATAGGGCATCGCGGCCGGCAGCCTGAGATAGCGCAATTGCTGCCAGCGCGTCGCGCCATTGAGCTTGAACATGTCGCGCAGATTGCGGTCGACGGAGTTGAGGCCAAGCGTGGTGTTGGACAGGATCGGAAAGAAGGCGACGATCCAGGCGCACAGCAGAAGCTTGGTCGTCTGGTCGTTCACATAGATGTTGATCAGCGGAAAGATCGCCACGATCGGCGTCACCTGCAGCACGATGGCGAAGGGAAAGAACGACATCTCGACCCATTTCGATTGCGCGAACAGCACCGCCAGCCCGACCCCGCCGACGACCGCCAGAGCCAGGCTGAGGAAGGTGATGCGCAAGGTCACCAGCAGCGAGGAAAACAGCAGGCCGGCGTCGTTGTAGAGCGTCCACAGCACCACGCCCGGGCGCGGCAGGATGTATTGCGGAATCGCGTTCCAGACGCAGATGCGATCCCACAGCCAGATCGCCAGGATCATGATCGTTAGCGGCAGCAGCCAGCGGCCGATCCGTTCGAACCGCTCTTGGCGCACGCGGCGCGCTTCCTCGGGGTCGAGTTCGAGCACGCGCTCGTCAATGGCCGTCATGATGCGCGCCTGCTGTTGAATTGATGGCATTGACCAACACATCGGAGGCCTGCCGGCAGAGGGCCGCATAGTCGGGCGAGGTACGAAACGCCTCGTCGCGCGGATAGGAGGCCTCGATGGCGAGTTCGTCGAACACCCTGCCCGGACGCGCCGCCATGACGACGACGCGGTTGGAGAGGAACACGCTTTCAAAGACGCTGTGGGTGACGAAAACGACGGTGAAGCGTTCGTCCTGCCACAGTTCCAGGAGATCGTTGTTGAGCTTGAAGCGGGTGATCTCGTCGAGTGCGGCGAACGGTTCGTCCATCAGCAGCACGCGCGGTTTGGTCACCATTGCGCGCGCGATCGAGACGCGCATCTTCATGCCGCCGGACAGTTCGCGCGGCACCGCGTCTTCGAAACCGGTCAGGTGCACCCGCGCCAGCATCTCCGTGATCGCCGGTGTCACCTTGGCGCGCGAAATGCCTTTCAGCCGAAGCGGCAGCCAGACATTGTCGAAAACATTGGCCCAGGGCAGCAGCGTCGGCTCCTGAAAGACGAAGCCGATGTTTGAGCGGTCAAGCGCGCCGCCGCCGCGCCAGTCGAGCACGCCGGAGGTCGGCGTCGACAGGCCGGCGATCAGCCGCAGCGCCGTCGACTTGCCGCACCCCGACGGCCCAAGCAGGCTGAGGAAATCGCCTTCCCGGATGGTCAGGTCGACGTCGCTGAGCGCCGTCACGCCGTTGGAAAATACCTTGCCGACGCCGCGCAGCGCCAGAAGCGTCGGGGCCGTACCCGACACAGCCGGCGCTGGCGCCACTTTTTCCCTTATCATGCCGGGACCGGCCTATTTCTTCAGCTCGAGCCCGACGCCCTTGTTGATGAAGGTCAGTGTGTAGGCCTTCTTGATGTCGATGCCGTCGGGCGTGACCTTGGCCTTGACCATCTTGTCGTAGAAACTCTTGATCCGCTCGTCGGTCATGGCGCCGATGCCGAGCTTTTCGGTGTCGCCGGAATCGGCCAGGCCGAACTTCTTCATCTGCTCGATCGAGAACGCGATCTGCTCGTCGCTCATGTCGGGATTGTCTTTCTTGATCAAGTCGTTGGCGGCCTTGTTGTCGCCGTAGAGATATTTGTACCAGCCCTTGGCGGAGCCATCGACGAAGCACTGGACTACCTCCGGCTTCTTGTCGATCGTGTCCTGCATCACCTCGATCGTCGTAGAGTAGGTGTCCCAGCCATAGTCGGCGAGCAGGAACTGGTTCGGCACGAAGCCGCCCTCCTTCTTGACCGCGAACGGCTCGGAGGTGACGTAGCCCTGCTGGATCGACTTCTTGTTGGCGAGGAAGGGAGCGGTGTTGTAGGTGTAGGGCGCGCGCTTGGAGGCATCGAAGCCGAGTTCGATGACCATCCACTGGAAGAAGGTCTGCACGCCCTCGTCACCCAATATGTACTGGTCGGCGTTCTTCAGGTCCTCCCATTTGTCGAGCCCTTCGCCGGGATGGGACATGATGACCTGCGGGTCCTTCTGGAAATCCGCCGCCACCACCCGCATGGGAATGCCTTGCTGCACGGCATCGAAAGCCGACAGCAGATTGCCGCCCATGTAGAAATCGATCTTGCCGGCCAGCAGCATCGGCCGGCCGCTGACCTGCGGACCGCCCTGCATAATGGTGACGTCGAGGCCGCAGGCGGCATAGGTGCCGTCCGCCACGGACTGGTAATATCCGCCATGCTCCGGCTCGGCCAACCAGTTGGTGCCGAAGGTGACTTTCTCATTCGCAGCAGCACCCAGCGTGCTGGCTGCAAGCAGGGCCACAACCGCCACCGAGATCTTCTGTTTTCCGTACATCGACACCACCCTCTGTTTGCTCCGGCGCGCCACGCGCCAGGCTCGACACCAAAGATTCAAGAAGCAAGACACATGCCACCGGCGTCTGGCGCCGCGGCCGCCCGCTTGAAAGACGTTGCCATGCCAAGGGCGGACGGGTCATGCTGTACGGAAGGCATCGTGCCTATTTTTTGAACGGCTGTCCACAATCGCCCGGGCAACATGCACCGCCATCTTGAAGGTGTAGTGGGTCCGGCTTTAGGCTGACGGCATCCAGGAGATTGCCATGTTCAGATTCCTCACCCCGAAGTCGATCAAGCCGCCCTTTGCCCGCTACAGCCACGGCGTCGAGGTGCCGGCTGGCAAGCGGCTGGTGCTGTGCTCGGGTCAGGTCGCCATCACCGCGGACGACCAGATTCCCGAAGAGGCCGGCGCGCAGGCCGAACTCTGCTTCCGCAACATCGAAGCGATTCTCGGCGAAGCCGGGCTGGGCCTACGCGACATCATCCGTATCAACGCCTATGTCACCGACCGCGCGCATCTGCGGCCCTATATGGATGTCCGCGACCAGCTGTTTTCCAGCCCCGCGCCGGCCTCGACGCTGATGATCGTTTCCGGCTTTGCCCGCCCCGAATTCAAGGTCGAGGTCGAGGCCATCGCGGCCGGGTGATCGACAGACAACCTCCGCCGCGCTAGGTCTGGCCGTTCATCGAAGAGGCATGACATGACTGTTGCGAAGAAACGTGTGTGGTGGGGCGACTACCGGACCACCGAATACGCCTCGATCGATCCGGAGGCGACGATCGCCGTGCTGCCGGTGGCGGCGATCGAGCAGCATGGCCCGCATCTGCCTGTCTCGACCGACACCTCGATCATGAACGGCATGCTCGACACGGTCATCGCCCGCCTGCCCGACAATCTCGACATCCGCATCCTGCCGGTCCAGGCGGTGGGCAAGTCGAACGAACATCTGCACGCGCCGGGCACCCTCACTCTGCCAGCAACCACGCTGATAGAAGCCTGGACCCAGCTTGGCCTGTCGATCGCGCGCGCCGGGGTGCGCAAGCTGATCGTGGTCAATTCGCATGGCGGCAACGAGGAGATCATGGGCATTGTCACGCGCGAATTGCGCGTGCGCGAAAAGATGCTGGCGGTAAAAACCAGTTGGCAGCGTTTTGGTCGTCCGGCCGGCATGTACACCGAGCTCGAGGACCGTCACGGCATCCATGGCGGCGATGTCGAGACCTCGCTGATGCTGCATTTCCGGCCGGACCTCGTCGACATGGGCAAGGCCGACAATTTCGTTTCTAATGTCGCCAAGGCCGAAAACGAATTTTCGCTCCTGCGCCACACCGGCACCCATGCCTTCGCCTGGATCGCTGGCGATCTCAACCCGAACGGCGTCGTCGGCGATGCCAGCATCGCGACGGCGGAGAAGGGCCGGCTGACGGCAGAATATCAGGCCGACGGGTTCATCAGCCTGCTGCGGGATGTGCGCAAGGCGAAGCTCGCGGACTGGTTGACGTAGCCTCCAAACCAGTGGCCTGGCATCGAAAGGCAAACGCTGTCCTCTTGAACAAACCAGGCGACGGAGGGCGGATCAGACGATCACGCTTTTGCACAGAGAGATTTCCGCACAAGAGATTTTGACAAACTTTGCCAAAATGGGCCATACTGGACGGGATATGGAGGCCAGTATGGCAACGATGAACGTATCATTGCCCGATCCGATGAAAGATTGGGTTGAGGCGCAAACCGAAACGGGCCGCTACGCCAACGCGAGCGATTATGTGCGCGATTTGATCCGTCGGGATCAGGAGCGCAACGACAAGATTGCCGCCATGCAGCGCTTTGTCGATGATGGCTTGAAGAGTGGCATCGGCAATCGATCCAGGGACGCGCTTTTCACGGAGGCGGTTAAACGCGCTGAAAAGCCATCCGGCAATAGGTAGTGGGATTTCGCCTTTCTTTAGCCGCGGAAGAGGACATCGTCGGTATTGCCGAGCAAGGGGTGCGCCTGTTCGGCGCTGTGCAGGCCAGACAGTATCATGACGAGTTGTTCACGATCTTTGACCTGATCGCTGCCAGTCCCCGAATAGCGCGAGAGCGGCTTGAATTGAGGCCACCGATGCGTATCCATCCCTTCAAAGCCCATCTTGTCGTCTACCGGATCGAAGCCGACGACGACGTGTTCATTGTCCGGGTACGCCACGGGCATGAAGATTGGGCGAATGAGGGCACTCGATAATCGAACAACGACATGGGGCAGCTAGCTGTCGATCCTCAGCGCGAAAGGCGTTCCTTCGAAGGCATCGGCGCCGCGCCCGATCGATTCGATCGCCTCGATCATGCGGCCGTTGCGATCTAGCAGTGCGTCGGCCACCGCAATCAGCCGCGGATTGGGTGTCGCCGATGGCGACAGCGTCCGCAATGTCTGAGCCAGTTCGGCCTCATCGCGTTTCGGCGCCAATGCCGCCGCAATGATGTAGGCGGAGGCGGTCGAGCGGCTGATGCCGGCATAGCAATGCACGAGCATCGGCCTTGCCCGGTCCCAGCGGCGCGCGAAATCGAGCAGGTTACGGACATGCTCCTCGCCCGGCATGGTCATGCCGTCCTGCGCCGCCGCGATGTCATGCATGACCAGATGCAGATGGTTTTCTCGGGCGATCGACGCCGGACGGACCACCTCCGTTCCGGCGGCAAGCAGCGACAGCATGCGGTCGGCGCCGGTCCTGGCCACCGTTTCCTCGATCTTTGCCAGCGAACAGACATGGATCATTGTTTTGAACCCTTCGATTGATGCTCGCGCCGCGACGCCCATTCGGCAAGAGCGGTCTCGAGCCGCTGCCATTCCTCCTCACTTCCCGGCAGGCCGGCGCGCAGAACGTCAGGCCGATCGGCAAAATGGCGAAGCAGGATGCCGCGCTCGCCGAGCGCGGCAAACAAATCGGCGGCATTGGTCAAACTGAGGAAACGATACAATGTGGTGCCGCCCGCTACGGGTACGCCGAAGCGGGCCAACAGCGCGTCGAGCCGCGCCGATGCGCCGGCAAGAGATGATCGCATCGCGTCCTGCCAGTCGATGTCGGCAAGCGCGCGGATGCCGTATTCCAGCGCCGGGCCGGCGACGGCCCATGGCCCGAATTGCGTCTCAAGCCGTTCGACCGTCGCTACATCGGAAAGTGCAAACCCGAGCCGCAGCCCGGCCAGGCCGAAGAACTTGCCGAACGAACGCAGGACGACGATACCGCCCTGGCCGACATCGCCGCAGAGGCTATGCTCGCGCGGCCCAACATCCATGAACGCCTCGTCGACAACCAGCAGCCCGCCCTTGGCGCGCAATCCGGCAGCCAGAGCCAGCAACCGGTCGCGCTCGATGACACGTCCATCCGGATTGTTCGGATTGACGATGATGGCAAGGTCGGCGTCCGCCAGGTCAGCGAAATCGCCGACCTCGGTCACCGCGTGCCCGGCGATCACTGCTGCGCGGGCATGTTCGGCGTAGGTCGGACCCAGCACCAGCGCCCTTCCGGGGGTAATCAGCGAGGCGACGCGCGGCAACAGGATCTGCGTGCCCGGTGCCGCCACGATGTTGGCTGGCGACGGCGCCCCATAGGCACTGGCAGCGATCTCTGTCAGCTCACGCGTGCGCGCGGCTTCCGGCAACCGCGACAGCGAGGTGGCGGGCAGGTCGAAAAGCGGGTAGGAGTGCGGATTGATACCGGTCGAGAGGTCGACGAATGGCAGCAGGGCGTTGGGAAAAAGCCCCCTCGCGCGGCCAAGACTTCCACCATGGTCCACAACCGCCCCATTAAGAAGCTTCATGTCAGTCCTGATCGCTTTCCTGTCATTGGCCGTCGAATTCGCCCTCGGTTACCCCGATTGGCTGTTTCGCGCCATCGGCCATCCGGTGACGTGGTTCGGCAGGCTGATATCCTTTCTCGACCACAGGCTCAACCGCGCCACTGATCCCGACGCGCTGCGTCGCAAGCGTGGTGTCCAGGCGCTGCTGGTCATCGTGCTGGTGCCGGCGATAATTGGCCTGGGCGTGCAGATCCTGTTCTGGTTTGTTCCCATGGGCCTCGTCATCACGGCCCTTCTGGCAACGTCGCTTCTGTCGCAAAAGAGCCTCTATGAGCATGTCGAGGCGGTGGCTGACGCGCTCGACACCGGCGGCCTGGCTTTGGGCCGCGTTGCCGTTTCGCGGATCGTCGGCCGCGACCCTGAAACGCTCGACAGGGCCGGCGTCTGCCGCGCGGCGATCGAGAGCCTGGCCGAGAATTTCTCTGACGGCATCGTCGCCCCCGCCTTCTGGACCGGCGTCGGCGGCCTGGCCGGCGGCGCCGCCTACAAGGCCGCCAACACCGCCGATTCGATGATCGGCCACCGCACCCCGCGCCACGAGGCGTTCGGCTGGGCAGCGGCGCGCTTCGACGACTGGATCAATCTGCCGGCGTCGCGGCTGACGGCGCTGCTGATCGTGCTGGCGGCGTTCCTCGTCAAAGGCGCTGATGCGAAAAATGCCTGGCATGCGGTATTGCGCGACGCGAAAAAACATCGCTCACCCAATGCCGGCTGGCCGGAAGCGGCGATGGCCGGCGCGCTCGGCCTGTCGCTCGCCGGGCCGCGCAGCTACGGCGGCGTACTGGTCGACGACGTCTTCATGGGCGAAGGTGGGCGGCGCGAAGCCGACAGCCTCGACATCAGGCAGGCGCTGAAACTCTATCGCGTTGCCGACTATCTGCTGATCGCCCTGTTCGGGTTGGTTTCGATCATCGTCATTCTGGCGTGACCTCACCGCCTCGTGAGTTCTCTCCCGAAGGGAGGAAGGGAGCCGTGCTGCAACAGGTTCGCGCCTTTCCTCTCCCCCGTCGATCGGGGAGAGCGACTATCTGGGGTGTCAAGTTGCAATTACGAACTCGTTGCGCGCATCGCGTGCTTTTGCATTGAGGATGACCAGGAGTTTTCTGGCGAGTGCGATGCGGATGAGCATTTTTGGCTTTCCCGCCTGTTGCAACCGTTGAGCGAAAGCTTTGAGATGAGGATCGAATTTGGCCACGATAGCTGCGACGATGAAGAGGATGCCACGCGGCCCGGCGCGTCCGCCTCGCACATGCCTGTTGCCGGTGCGCTTGCCGCTATCGTTGGCGAAAGGAGCCAGGCCTGCCAGCTTGGCGATGGCCTTGTTGGAGATGAGGCCGATCTCGGGCAGTTCGGCCATCAGACGGGCGACAGTGCG